>CALMEO010000106.1 GCA_937862935.1 uncultured bacterium
ACATCACAATCAGCAAATGAGTATTTCAAAGACCCTACACAAAACATCAGTTTATCACTCCAAACCAACAATAAGATAGGTGGTGAATACCAAAAAGAGACGATAATATTTGATCCAGCAAGACAAAATATAGAGCCAAAAGAAATTGTATTTAGTGGAATAACATATGGATTAAGCATAAAAATGGATGATAAAATGGGATACAAAATTATTGTAAAAAAAGGCCAAGTAAGTGAATAATAAAAAAACAAAAATACTAACCCTGTGATCAAAAACAGGGTTTTTTTAACAAAGCAAAACATCTAAAAACACATATTTAATAACGATTAGCTTGACTTATAATAGTATTTAAATATTATAATATTAATAAACAAATATATATTACTATGAAAAAATTAACATGTATACTGTCTATGATGCTGTGTTTCATAGCAAGCAACAGTTTCGCCCAGAGTGCTTCCAAGAGTTTTAAGGAGGTAACGGCAACATATAACCTCCAAGTGAAGCAATTCTTCATCGATGTGTTTGAACTCCAAAAAACCGGAGAGGTCATAGAAACAACTATGCGTGAAGAACTCGAGACAAAAATTTATGAAGCTATGCTGGTGGATTTTGCTTCATGGAAGGACTTTAGTATCAAGCACCAAGGAGACAAAAAGTTCATCCTGGAACTCAAAAGTATCAAAGGCTTCGAACCTGAGGCAAAAGAGTACGTAAACCAATTCAAGAACTTCCAGAAAGATTTTGTCAACAATCGAATGACATGGACGGAAGCTGAATTAGCAAAAGTTCTCACCAAGGAAGAGCTTCAAAAGTTCATCGACCCCGTCATGAAAAAATTCGAAGAACGGACCAAAAAACTCTTCGAAAAGCTGGCAAAAACATAAAAAAACCTACCAGCAAAACACAAGACTGAGCGACCGTTATTACGGTTGCTTTTTTTGTTAAAACTATTTTTATAATATAGAGATAAAAATAATTTTCTTACTCTTTTAAAAAGAGTTATTGAACTATTTTTACATAATATATGCGCATAGCAATATATGCGTATTGAGTTTCATATGCTGAAAATATTTCTCTGATTATTATTATGGCAAAATGAAATGGCGGAGCATTTTAAATCATTTATGTATAAAAAAATAAAATAAACAATTACGGTTGCTTTTTTTATGTATTTTTTTGAAATTGTTTTCCTTGACTGAATCTTTACAATAGAAAAAGAAGACACAATACGAGCCATTTTCGACAAAATTTAGCCAATATTTTGTTTATGGTTCGACTGTATTTAGATAATAATTCACCTATCGTTTAGCTATTTAGTCATTGAGCATGAAAGTAAAAATCCCCATCACCACAAACGCCCTCTGTGTGGATGCCTCCTGTACAGGAAATCCATGAGTTATGGAATATAGAGCGGTTGACCTCAAAACACGAAAAGAAGTATTTCGTTCTCCTATCTACTCGATGGGAACAAACAATATCGGAGAATTTTTGGCTATCTATGATGCTATAAGATATATCCAGCAATTAGAAAAAGAACATAAATCCCACTCTCCTAGTTCCACCTCACCAAAGAGATATGAATGCATTTTTTCAGACTCTGAGACAGCTATTGCTCGGATGAAATCCAAAAAAATCAAAACAACATTACAATACACTGAAGAGACAAAAGAATTATTGACCAAACTGCAAGATGCAATCACTCGGATCAAAACCCATGATTTTAGTATTCCTATACGCAAACGAGAAACGGAAATACGAGGAGAAATACCAGCAGACTTTGATAGAAAATAACTATAAAACTAATAATGAATAACGATAGAATTGTCTATATAAACTATCGTAATATACAATAGTTTATAATAGTACAAATTCGGAAATTTTTCACTATTCATTTTTCATTATTAATGTATTTATTATTAAACAACGTCACTATGTTACTCAATAACAAATATAGATATATCTGATTAGATTTTGAGACGACAGGACTCGATGTCAGCAAAGATGAGCCAATCCAAATAGGTATCATAGAACTCGATAGTACAGGAAAGATTATCAATGAATATCAATCATTGATCAAGCCCAACAAAAAAACCGATGAGCTCAAACACATTGTAGGATTTATCACGGGGCTTTCTATTGGTGAACTAGAAAACGCTCCTACAAGAGAAGAGATACTTCCCCAGATAGAAAAGTTTTTCTGAGAAAATACTATTATAATCGGACACAATATCGGATTTGATATCGATTTTTTGACCAAATATTTTCCTACACTAAACTATTACAAACAAATCGATACATTTAATCTCGCACAAACCATAGTCCATTATGCACCAAGTTATGCACTAGAAGTATTGATAGAAAATCTCAAATCAGAAAAATTATTCACCACTATCTTTAGCGAAGAAAGGCATGGTGAAGAAAAATCTCATGATGCATTTTTTGATACCAAAAATAGCAACAAATTATTCCTGTATTTTGTTAAATATATTTACGAACTCATAAACACCTATCCCAATCTGGTACATATCATCAATCAAACAGAGGGTATTTGGAAAGAGATATTGGAATTAGCTACATACGAAGATACCCCTCAGATAAAAATAAATTTTCCTGCATTAGGGAGGATAATGGCAAACAACACAAGTATGGCAAAAACATCGACAGGAATCGATACAGACAGTTTAGAAAATCAGAAAAAATATTATATAGGAAATATATCTATCAAAGATTTGCTTACCGCTCTAGCAGAAAACAAAAACATTATCTTAGCATTTCAAAACATCCAGAAACTAGACATTGCAAAAGCAATTCTCAATGATATGGGAATAAAAAATATTGGCTTCACAAAAGAAGATCAAACCATCAATCAAGAAGCATTCCAAAGATTTTTGAATAAAGGCATCTTTAGTCAGGAAGAATGTTTTTTTATAATAAAATATCTTTCCCATCTCAAAAAATGACTCGGAATATTAAATTTAAATAATCAATCTGACTATAAAATATATTATTATATCAAAGACACGAGAAACCAGAAAAAATACCCGATTATTTTGACTACACATCATGGATTATTTACCAGTATGCAAGACAATGAAGATATGTACAAAGACTATGACATTTGTTTTTTCGATACAGAACAATGGTATAAAAGTTATAACTTTTTCCTTTCTAGCCCCTGTGATCTCTATTACACCCTGAACATACTAGAATCATTTATATATCAAAAAGACGTAGATAATCAGATCCAAGGCATAAAAAAAGAAGCGGAGCCAGACGAACTCCAACAATTCATAAATATATTCCAAGTATATATAGGAGTATTATTTAATGAAAGTACAAAACTCTTTATCAAGACAGAGGCTACAATGGTCCAACACGATCCCATTCGAGACCATGGAGACTTTTATCAAAGCAATCTCCTACGAAAACAATTGATAGAAAAAAAGGAAAGCGTAAAAAAGATACTGTCAGAAGAAAATTACGCCATAGTAGAAAAACATATAGCACACATCCAAAAAGTATTTGATAGTGTGATAAATATCTTCAAAAAAATGTATGGGAATGGAGAATTTTATTTTACCTATGGAGAAGCACAGAAGTTTACTGATCGAAAAGAGTTTGTCGATATATTCAAAAATAAAGTCATCTTTTTTACCAACACCAACAAACAATCACCTGCAATCACAAGCAATTGAACTCCTCACTTGTCAAGCGGAGCTACCGAAGGTGGAAAGATTCAAAACATAAAAGTAGTCCCTCCCGTTATAGACAGACTAGTAACATATATCATAGATGAAGTACAAAAAGAACCAGACAATATTTCATATTTCATCTTTTCACCAAAAAAAGACGAATCCAAAAAAATATTTGAAGATTTATGCAAAAACAATATAAACAAACAAGCAGTATTGCTTGTAGAAAACATTACCGGTGGTATGGGGAAAAATATCTTCAAAGCAAAACAGACAAAAAACAAGATAATTATCTGATGATACAACTTCATTTTATTCCTCTACGCCAACAAGGTTTCGCTCAAAGAAATTATTATGTTCAATGCAAGAGGACCTAGCGAACAGAATATCTTAGATGACATCAAATGGTATAATATAACAAACTAAAGGTACATATTTTATTTTAGTCAATCAATAAATATGAGCTGAACGAGCACCAGAAGATTTGACAGAATGTTTCCAGGGATAAGAAACGAAGAACAACAATATGAACAAACGCTTCTTGCAGAATGACGCATACAAGCGGAATCACAAAGAAAAAACACACAAAGAGAAACATCAGAAGATATATGAACAATACTAGGAACGTTCGTATATGACTTTGAAAAAGGAACAGAAAAATTTATCAAATCAGAAAATCTATGAAAGTAAATCTTATCATCAAGTTTATCATAGCAACCGCTATTTTTTATGCACTCTTAGCATGCAATATATTTCATATAGGAGAATTTTTGGTACCAAGCGAAAAAGACTATAGCGAAATATATCTACCAGAAGAAGAACAAGAGCCAGAAGAAATAAACAGTGAAATAGACAGTGATGACATCGAAGAAGAAACAGGACATTTTGCGTGAAGTAGTGCTACAAATTTAGCAAATTTATGTAAGAGAATTCCTATATGCGATAAGATACAATTTAAAGGAAGTTTTACTAGCACAGAAAAATACGCCTATACCAAGGGTATAACTAGAATTGTACAATTTATAGATGACAAAAGTACTCAAACAAAAGATATAAAAGAAGTTATTGATACGATAGAGATCAGCAAAGAAAATGGAAAAAGAAGATGATATGCAACTTGGGATTCTATTATTTTCAATATCTGATTGGTACAATGACAAAAGGAATTTTTCGAACTTTCAACACATGAAATGGGACATATCGTTGATTTATGATATATCCAATGATCATCATCAAGAAAAGAAAGAAATTTCACAGAATTTGGTAAAGTAGTATTCTCCATCAATGATCCTTCACTATCATTTTACAGGCTCTCACGAGACAAAGAAACCATTAGAAAAGCCGAGGCCAAAAAAAAAGATTTTTGTAGTGGATATGGAATGACAGATCCTTTCGAAGATTTTTCAGAATGTTTCAATTTGTATACCAACCACAATAGTTTCTTTAGACAAATAAGCAAAACAAATACGGTACTCAAAAAGAAATACAACTTCATTGCTACTATAGTCAGTGGGTATTATATGAATGCAAATAGTCAAGATCTGGAATTGATCAAAACAAATACACTACGAAGACCACGAGACACGACAAAATTAGCGAATTAATAAAAATTGAAACATGAAACTTGGTACTTACTAGTACTAGTTCCTCGTCCCTATTTCTTTTATTTTTTTTGGTGTTTTATGCCTATCATCATAGTGTGAATTATTTTAACGCTATTTGGGATACTTTCCATCTATAGTGTAAGTATTCACGAATCTTTTACCTTGACGATTTCACTAATAGCAAATGGGAAAATGGATGGAGACCCATCCAACTATTTCTATTTTTTCAGACAATTGAGAAATATAGCATTGGCATTGGTGATGGCAGGGATAGTATATGCGATTCCTATAAGATTTTTCCAAAAAAACAAAAATACTACCATTATAGCAATTATCTTGATGGCATTACAGGTATCGGTATTTATACCAGGAATAGGAATCGTACTCAATGGTGCAAGATGATGGATCAATATACCATTTCTTCCAAGTATTCAACCAGCAGAGTTTTTTAAATTGGGATATGTACTCTTCTTGTGATGATGGTTAATGAGAAAACGCGAAAGAATAAATACCAAAGAATTTTTCATCTCGTTTATTATACTCAATGCTCTCCTATTTTTTGTCTTCTTATTGATTCCCGATCTAGGTACAGTAATGATTCTAGGTATCGTAGGGCTGATTATGTGTCGATATGCTGGAGCAAAAATAAAATATATTTTGTGGATTTTGTTTTGAGGAATAATAACAGGACTACTACTCGGAGGTATAGCAGGTATGGTAAGTGATAGATTTGCATATATCCAAAAGAGATTCACGTATTTTATAAGCTCAAGCGTAGACCCACAAGCAAAACAAATTGGATGGCAAAACGAACAAGCACTGCTAGCTATAGGGTGAGGTGGGTTTCTTGGAAAAGGATATGGAAAAGGATTGCAAAAATTTTGATTTATTCCAGAAGCACAAAGTGATTTTGTCTTTGCAGCATTTTCAGAGGAAATAGGCTTTGTAGGAAATATGATATTATTGTCACTCTACCTCTATATCGGATGGTATTTCCTGACCAATTTACGCCATATAAAAGATGAACATAGAAGAATGATAGGAATAGGAATTCTTTCATTGATTCTCATCCAAGCATTCGTAAACATTTGAGTAAATATAAAGATATTACCAAATACCTGACTTACACTTCCTTTCATTAGTTATTGAGGAACAGCGCTCATGGTCAACTTTATGGAGATAATCCTCCTCTACAAAATTTTACAAAGAAATAAATAGATGAGAATAGAAAAAGACAAAAACAATCTTCTGACGATATTCAACGAGAATATCCCTCAAACAAAAGAATATACCTATCATGTGGGAGGCTATATTTTTTCTGATTTTGATAAGGGGATTATCGTTCTTCACAAAAAAGAACGAAAAATAATTAGCCTCAAAAATCTAGGAGATACTATGAGCGTCGTATATATAAAAAATACAGGATTTAGTATCCAAAACACACAAGTAGAGTGAGATAAATTAAATGGAGCATTGAGATTATTTCAATGATTCAATGAAGAAACAGGAAAAAAATATTATTTTATTCCATGACTTGGAGAAGCACAACAAGAAGAAAAAAATAATTTACTCAAAAAAATAGGAACGAAATATAGTATTGAGAAAACAGGAAAAGGAATGATAGTAGAAGGTATTGAAGAAGAAAACAAAAGAGAAAGCGTTGAAAATACATTAATATATCTCTTTGGCTTACTTCTCATATACGGAAAATGGGAAGAAAAAAATACTCTCGACCACCAAAAAAACAAGTGAAATGAAGGTTTTTTGGATGAGAGAGGTACACCGGCAAATTGAGAAACGGGAAGTATGAACCAAGTGAAGTGATGACAGATTTCGAAAGTAGCCGTGGGTAAAGAACTTTCATCTATCAAAATCCAAATACCTCTTGCAGGACAATATCTCGCACACACAGAGACCTTGGATATGATTATAAAGAAGCTCCAAGAAAATGGGCTATTTCTCAAGGCTGACAAGTTAGTAAACAAGAATGGAATAATCTACCAAATCAGTAGTAATGATTATGAATTACTTGAAATATGGGCAAAATGGTACGAACCAGTTGAAAAGTTTGAGAAAATAACTAAACGTGAGTTTACACAAGAAATGAAAATAAAACTTATAGAATTTATTACGACCAATCCAGAAATTCCACAAGAAGGAAAATCTGAAATTCTAGAACAACTCAATACATGAATGATAAAATTATTGATTAAATAATTAGTAATTGGTAATTAATCATTAGTCATTAATATATGGGGCGTCTTGCCCCGCAATACTGCGGGGTGAATGTAGTGGTTAACATAGCGGTCTCTCGGTCCGCTTTAGCGGACTCCGAACCGTTTAGATATTTTATCTTTGCATATATACATGTATTACGTATATATCTTAAAATGAAAAAGATATTATTGTTGATCTACAAATAATCTTAAGAGAAGAGTACAAGAACACAAAAGAGGTAAAACTATAACAAGCAGAGTTTTACATACATATACTCTTGTTTGATATTATCTTGTGGAGACAAAAGAAAAAGCTTTAGCATTAGAAAGAAAAATAAAAGATAGTGGACACATCGAAAGATGGACTCATAAGGACGATTTTGTTGTTATATAATCAGCAATGGGGCGTTGGTGTAGTGGTTAACATAGCGGTCTTCGGAACCGTTGTCAGGGGTTCGATCCCCTTACGCCCTGCCATATATTTAAATTAGCATTATTGCTAATTTTTTTTATT
>CALMEO010000107.1 GCA_937862935.1 uncultured bacterium
TAAAAGAAATATAGAGATAAACTTAGAGATAAACTTAGAGATAAACTTAGAGATATCTTCAGAAACATTATTAAAACTTTAAAAAATAGCCTAGAATATTAGATATCCTAGACCACTATATACTACCTCAATACATTTCTATATATTATAGCTTTTATTATAGTTTATTGTTTCTTATGATATTTTTCTTTTTTATTCTGGGGATTTATGACGCTTAGTATAAGTAGCAAAGCCAATATACCTATAATAATTTTCAAAAATAATGCTTTATTGTTGGTATCTTTGATATCATCTCGCCATCATAAATTGTAGACAGGTCAGGTGACCGTAATTGTTGCTGGAATGTATTTACGAACTATAATACCAAGCATATCTCAGGGTTTTTGTGAGATAGATCAATCTATTGTTGCTCATATACATCAGTATATTACCCCTGTACTACTATTTTTGGGTAGTTTCATCTTAAAAGTAGTAACGATTTGTTGTCCTGAAGATAAAGACAATGAAAATATTCATCATGAAATATTTTCTATCAGAGGCATAAACTTGTCGCCTTCATGACTTACGTCTCAACAAGAAACCATATCTTTATCTTTTTTTCATTCATAAAAAGATAAATTGATATCGACCTTTTTTTCTAATTTATTGTATACTAGTAAACACATATCTTTCTGTTGTCATGGTCTCACCGATATCATAAATTTATTTTTTATTTTGTTCTCATCTATTCAATCATCACAAGAAAACATGAGTATCTGGAACAAATCGTTATCTGCTATTTCATCACTGATAGTTTGCGTAACAACAGTTGGTTCAGATATATTCTTTGTTGTTGTTTCTTGTATATTTTCCGCGGATACTAAAGCACATAAAGACAAAAATATCATTAATAATAATGCTTTTTTATATCTATACATTTTTATATTCTTTGATAAGAGGAAATAAAATGAAACTTATGCTACTATCTGTTGTTGTATTTTCTTTCTAGGCCAAAATAATTTTAGGAGTATCAATATAATCACAATAAATACTATCAATGTAATCCATGAAAAAATATAAACTTTAGCATCCCCTGATACATATCATCATTTTTTATATTTTTCGTCTATCGATGATACATCAAAATCGAATCTTGGCTCATTTTTTATGATATATTTTATGCTAAATAGTCATTTATATCAAGGCAATAATCATACATCATTAATAAGATTAGTACTAGCTCATGGTACAATTTCCTTTTCTATAGAAAATTCTTTCTCAAAACCCAAGAAATTATATACCTTACCTGTTATTACTATATTTTGATTTACATTACCATTATTTTTTATAAGAAAATCTAGATTTAAATGATTTTCCTCGCTTACTGTCGCTTTAATTTTACTATTTGTAGTATATACTCCTCATTTATTGGGTAAGATTTCTATGTTATTTTTGATAGCTTCACCACTTCCCACAAAAAAACTTAATGGGAACACTTTACGTACAATCAAATCCAGCATTCCTCCTATAGAGTTTTCTGCTACACTTTGTGTTGTATAGATAACACATCATACAACCGATCAATTTGCTCATAAGGGTGCTCTTATTTTTTCTTTTACAATAGTTGGTTTCTCTTTGCTCACCACTATATTTCTTTCTCAAGTTTCAGGAAATATTTTATTGAACATATTCGTTGGATCTTGAGATACAGCACAAACCATCTCACCAATTGCATCCGGATTTTTATTAATAAACGAATATTTAATACTTATAGGATTTTCTGCAGCTGTGGTAAATTTAAGACAAATTTCACTTTCTTTTCCTGCTTGTATAAAAATAGTTTTTGCTATATCTTCAGCTTGATCGCAAGAAGATAGTCTTGTACTTTGTATATCTTCAGCATGGATAGTATTTACAAATAAACAACCCATACCTATCAAGATTCATCCTAGTACTAGTTTTCTATACATATGTATTTTAAAAAAAATAAAGAAACATTTTTCTAATATAATTTATTGCCTATAGACCATTATAATTAGGTGTTTATACGACAATAGATCAAAGAAAAAATCTTCATGAAGATACATATATATGTATTATATACAAGTATTTTTTTTATTCCTGTACTTTTTTTTTAAAAAAAATTTTTTTATATATATACAATCCTATTATTTTTTTTAATATAATTGACATATTTTATAATAATCAATAATAATATATAATTAGTAACATCTTAACTAATCTCTCTTTCTTTATAATGTAAATTCTAATTGTACTTACTATTTGATTGTATCACTAAAAAAATGTGTTCAAAAATTTGACAAATAAAATTTTCTGATTACAATTATATTAATATACAATGTGGCATCTGGTCATTAACAATCATACAATGTAATATATTATATAGTCTAGGATCTTTGAATATAAAAATTCTTTTATTTTTTGTTATAATATAGACATGAAATTATTTAAAATCAGTGCGCTTAGTTTGGCGCTTATTGCTTCGCTTTTTTTATTAAATACAACTACAAAGGCAGCTACCGCAGAAGTAAATCTAAAAATTAATGGTGTTGCTGGAGGATGTGGGATAGGTTCAAAAGCTGTTCTTGGTCCTACTAATTATAGTGTCAATGGACAAACAATAACTTCACAGTTTACTGGTGTTACTCCTGCTGTTGATGGTGCAGCTGCTGCTACTTGGTATTGTTACGATGGTAGTGGATATTCTTCTTGGGCACTAAGTATGGTAATGTCAGGTGATCTAGTTAATATGCAAAACCCATCATATACTATTTCAAGTTGAAATGTTTCTTATGCGAACTCACCTGTTCATCAACAAGTAGGTTCTGGTACTTGTACTTCAGTTGCTTGAGCATCCACTTCAGCTACTGATTGGAAAGTTTTGAGTGGACAACGAAATATATTACAAAAAAATTCTGCTCTTGGTGATGTATGTAGAGTACAAACTACTGGATTGTTTTTGAAAATATATGTAAACTCAGGACAAGCAATTGGAACATATTCATGAAATCTTGTTATTACTGTTCCAACTCTAAGTTAATCATCATTTAGTCTAGTGTGCAATACATATTTGTACAATCCTAGACTATATAATATATTAAATATTAATCTAAGAAATCAATTATATTTTTGATTTTTTATGAAAAGAATATGCCAGATAATAGATATCTGGCATATTTTAGTTTTCATGTTTTTTTATAATGTCAACCCTCATTTGTATCTTTTTCATACATCATTTGACATATATATATCGTCTATATATACTATATATGTATTCTGTAAGGTAAACAATATTTTATAAGTAATTATTTTTAACACATGAAAATATTTCAAATCGGTGTTCTTAGTTTGGCGCTTATTGCTTCACTTTTTTTATTAAATACAACTACAAAAGCAGCTATCGCAGAAATACGTCTAGATATCACTGGTACTCCTGGAACATGTGGGTATGGTGTAAAAATCAATCTTGGCTCTATTCCAGTTAGTTCTAATGAACAAACAATAACTTCACAGTTTACTGGTGTTACTCCTGCTGTTGATGGTGCAGCTGCTGCTACTTGGTATTGTTACGATGGTAGTGGATATTCTTCTTGGGCACTAAGTATGGTAATGTCAGGTGATCTAGTTAATATGCAAAACCCATCATATACTATTTCAAGTTGAAATGTTTCTTATGCGAACTCACCTGTTCATCAACAAGTAGGTTCTGGTACTTGTACTTCAGTTGCTTGAGCATCCACTTCAGCTACTGATTGGAAAGTTTTGAGTGGACAACGAAATATATTACAAAAAAATTCTGCTCTTGGTGATGTATGTAGAGTACAAACTACTGGATTATTTTTGAAAATAGAAATTCCTGGTCGATCAAATCCTTGAGTATACTCTGGGATACTGATTATAACCACTCCTGCATTTTAGTTTAGATAAAATAGATTTTATATTCTGTATATAGTATTAATTTATATATAAAGAAAAATTAGAAACTTGAGAAATAATTTCTCAAGTTCTTATTAATTATCCTACTTTTTATTATTCCCCTCTCGCTACCATCTTTATAAAGACGTCAGATGGTACATTTACACTTCCTATGGCTTTCATTTTCTTTTTCCCTTCTTTTTGCTTAGCAAGAAGCTTTCTCTTTCTACTAACATCACCTCCATAACATTTTGCGAGGACATCTTTTTTCATAGCAGAGATATTTTCTCTCGCAATCATCTTATTTCCGATACCCGCTTGCAATGGAATGGCAAACATATGCTTGGGAATCAGTATCTTTAATTTTTCTACTACCTCTTTCCCAAGATAGTATGCTTTATCTCTATGGATAACCCGGCTTAGTGCTTCCACTTTTTCATTGTTAATATATACGTCCAGTTTTATCAAATCTGCTGGCTGATATTTTTTGAATTCATAATTCATAGTTGCATATCCTTTGGTAGCTGATTTGAGTCTATCATAGAAATCGATAATAATCTCTCCCATCGGCAATTCGTAATGTCGAACAACTCTCGTCTCATCGATATAATCCATATTAATTAATTTGCCTCTATATTCCTGACAGAGTGCCATAATATTCCCTGCATATTCCTGTGGTCATACAACTTCTACAGATGCTATTGGTTCTCGTATCTCGTCTATCAGTCATTGGTCTATCATATCTGATCCAGACTTCACTACCAACCAAGGAGTCAGTTCTTTTCTATTTTTTTCTGCTTCATCATAACTTGTTGTCAATCCAAGAATATATTTATACATTCATGTTCTTAATAATGTCGTAATATTTCATCAAGATCTAATAGGTTCTCCTGAGAGGTTTTTGGATTTAATCAAATAAACTACTGTCGGGATGGTGAATATTGTCTCCATATTATATTCTCTAGACAGTCTCTCTTTGACGATATCCATATGAAGCATTCACAAAAATCCACAACGAAAGCCAAATCCTAGAGCTTTGGAATCTTCTAGTTCATATTCTATGGCACTATCATTAATAGATAATTTTTCTAAACTATCTTTGAGTTTATCATAATCCGTCGTATCAATAGGATATACTCCTGCATATACAAACGGTTTTACTCTTTTGAATCCTGGTATGACTAAATCTTTCATTAATGTTTCATCTTTCCCCTTTCCTCTTTCATCTTTTATCATAGTGTCTCAGATACTCACATCTCTAACTGACTTTTCTCCTGTAACTATATATCCTATCTGTCATTCTTTCAACACTTTATCTGCTTTGTACTCTGGAGTAAAATATCCTACTTCCGTAGGGACAATATCGTTTTCTGTGTAGATAAGATGGAGATTTTGGCCTGCTTTTATCTCACCATCTACGACTTTTACGTATGCCAAAACTCACTTATATGGATCATATACAGAATCAAAGATAAGTGCTCTAGAAATTCATGTTATCTGTGCTTTATCCTGCCCTACTGGTCGAAATTTTTTGGGATGAGATTTTTTGAACGCGAGTGGATCTTGGATTCTTTCTATGATAGCATCTAAGACCGCATCAACATTTGCTCCTGTTTTCCCTGAAACTTGAATAATTTCTGATGTGTCGATACCGATTACATTTTCTATCTCGTGTGCAACTCTTTCTGGATTGGCTGCTGGAAGATCGATTTTATTCAATACCGGGATGATTGTTAAATTCTGATCTATTGCTTGATATAAGGTAGATAATGTCTGTGCTTGTATTCATTGACTTGCATCTACAAGCAAAATAGCTCATTCTACCGCTGCAAGTGAACGAGAGACTTCATATTGAAAATCTACGTGTCATGGCGTATCTATTAGATTGAATTCATAGCCTTTTCGTTGCATACGTGCAGGAGTTAATTTAATAGTAATCCCTCTCTCCTGTTCGATATCCATACGATCAAGCATCTGATTATGATCTATTTTTCTGACGGCTCAGGTAATCTCTAGCATCCTATCTGCTAGTGTGGACTTCCCGTGATCTATATGTGCGATGATACAAAAATTGCGTATATGCATTAACGATGAAACCTTAAAACGATAAAATGACCAACTGAGACTTCTTAGTCTTGTTTAGGTATCATATAAAATCAGCTAATGAATTCAAGAAAGAGTTGTTTTACTCATAAAATTTTCAGAATATCTTTTTTATTAATCGAAAAAATCGTTGTTTACTTAGCTTTTGTTGTAGACGATTAGAGTACTGAAATACATGTTTCTTTTTTTCTAATATACTTCACAATGATTCCATGAAATATATATAATTTTCTAAAAGAATAGTATAGTATGAGATAAATTCTATATTTTAATTTTACATATTTTTTTTAATATCTCATTCCATTTTTGCTCTCCCATATAACTAATAGGTAATGCTAAATTCTCGAGCAATCTGAGAATTTTTTTTGCTATTCTAATCTTACGAGATATAAGAGAATAATAAAGCATATCATGAAGTTCACTACAAAACGAGTTGACCATTTTAATATCCTGAGTTTCTTTTTTTACATGTTTTATCATCTGAAGAAGCAGTTTGGAAATATCTTGACGCTCCTGTGCATGAAACAGCGCAAATATTTTATTTTTCTGAGGAATGTTTTTATGTAATATTTGGAAGAGTTCCATGAAATATTTACTGATAAAATATTACCCCCATTTTTTATGTATATCAAAAAAGAAAAAAATAGAAAAATATAGGACAAAGAGTATACTATCTCTTTTTTAGAAAAAACGACAAAATTAAGACCCGGGTCTCGTAAATTAAATTCTTAGTTCTGTTTTGCTTGTTTCATTATCTTTGAAGTTTATCAATCACTGCGATACCTATATCAGAAGCATTAAGCTTGAGATAGAAATCATACATACTTCATTTACAGATAAGTGGCAATTTTTTACCTGTTTCCTTCTCTATGAGTTCTATAAGCGGGAGAACAATCTTGCCTAGCATATCATTTTTATTTTTGGAATAACTAGAGACACTAAACTCTTTATTAGGAATATCCTTACCAATATTTTCTATCAAGATTTTAAGAATATCTACGGTAGCTGTCTGAGAATGTAAATCTTCTGAAGTAAGTTTCCTACCATTAATATATATTTTATTACTCAACATATCTAGAAGAATTCATGTCTTGTAGTTTTTTATTGTAGTGTCATAGTTACCTATCTTTATTTTTCCATCGGCCATTTTAAGAATACAGCTACTAGAATCTAGAAACTCTGAGTATATTCATTGTTTTAAATCTTGTTCAAACTTCAATCCTTCCTGTTCTACGCCATCGATCCGATTAGCATAAATAAGTTTAGATCATACGAAATCCATATTTGTCTTATCTGCAGCATCGACTACCATTTTTCTAAATCACTCTAATGGTAGTGCAAAAACCAATGATCATCACATAATAGTACTATCATTGGGCAACAGTGAAATATATTGTCTTGGCCCGTGAAAATTTTCTAAGAACAATGTAATAAATTTTAAAAAATTCGTTGAACTATTTCTAGTCACACAATCCCCTTGTCTAAATTTTTCAAGCGCATCCAAAAATTGCAACATATGAGTTTCCTCGTATGCCTCAGAATAAATTTTTGACATAAAATACAAAATTTTGAGACTCAAAATACCCATAAGTTTACCATATGTAGTATCAAATTCATCTGTCTCTGGTGCAATAAAATATTTATAAAATCTAGGAATTCTATTGGGATGAAGATTACTGAAATGATCACCTACTATTTTTTTGAAATCAGATTTGATAGTTTTAGTAATATTTTGATTACTCTTATATTTATTCCCTGCTATTTGTTCAAGCAAGACAGGTTTTCCTGAATAAATAACACCATAATCTATGGGTAAATATGGTGTATCTCTCAATCCTTTAAAAAGATTATTAAGTCTAAATCCATAATATCTATTTACTATATCACGATCTGGAACCAATAATTTATCGAAGTCTTCGGAAAATGAGACTATAGGATAGAGAGAATCAAAAAATGATGCCATTTTAGTTCCCGATCAAACCATACCATAGATTAATGTATCGAAATGGAAAGCATCCATAAAAATTTTATGTACATCACTTTGTATATCCATCAATAATTCATTGATATTTTGTCCTCTCATAGTACTTATTTTCTTATTATCTATAGATCATGATATACTCTGTATCACCACAGAAAGCAATAAAGCGAGTACTGATCAAAATCACAATCATACTCCTCTCGGTAGTTCTGAAAGAATATTGATTTCTATTCCCTCATCTCCCTCCAATAATTTTTCATATTTTTTTTGTAATTCTTGGTTTATATCTGCTATATATGGGGCGTATTCGAGTGCATTATTTTCGATAAATTGATATTCGTTCATATCCAGATGATAGACTTTATTTATTGTAATTTTTTTACTCATATTTCTACTATATCACATATAGATACGTAGTGGAATCTTTTGTTTTATACTCACACCACTATAATTATTTAAGATATCCCCTGATCGACTAAGAACAAATGGCGCTGAAACTACGGTTTGATTTTCAAGAAAAAATTTCTCATACGTTTGAATATACGTTTTTTTGAGATTTTTTGAGTTCATACAAGATGTGGATACAAAATAAAAGACTTATTTTGTTTTGTATGATATTTATTTTTTCCTTTTGTATAAATATTTTACCATAATAACTTAATTATATAAAAAGTCAAATAGAAAATACTAACACAAATATATGTCATTATTTTAAAAATTTTTTAATATTTATGGTATTTAGTATTTATAGAAAACATATACTTACTTTGTGCTTTTTTACATTTGTGAGATTATCCACTTAATCACCTCTGACATATTGTTTTTGGTAACCGTTCACTCATACTTTTGTAAAGTGCTCTTGATCGTGTCTGCACTATATCCAAATCCTTTGAGTGATGTTACGATATTTTTGTAGAGTTTTTGATCGATATCCATCCTCTGCATATCTTCTACATCAAAGGTTCCTTTGAGCTGAAGCAAGATTTTTTTAGCAGATTTGGGACCAATTCATGGAATAGCTTGAAAAAACTTTACATCCAGATTTTTGAGTGCTTGCTGGATATTTTCTGGGGGCAATTGTGATATCTGGAATGCTGTTTTGGGTCAGACTCCATTGATTTTGAGAAGACTTTCAAATAATACCTTTTGGTCGATACTATCAAAACAAAAATAAAAAATGGTCTTTTTATTGTCATCCAAGTAGGGATATAAAAAAAATTCTCCTTGTTTTTGTTTCCCGAGATAATGGACTTGGATACCCAACATATCGTTAACCAATAAGGTTTCCCCTCCTAGATGAACTATTTTCCCTACAAAATAATGAAACATTTTACATATATGATAGATGATAAATAATGGATAATAGATTCCCTATACATAAATCTAAATGTACTCATTTACTGCTTCTTTTCAATGAGTTTTTGGGTTGATATTGAGGGTTAAATTATTATTCTCTTTCTGTCATTGTGTTTTCAGTGATTATTTTTTGTTTGTTATGAGGCAATATCTTCACAACAAAAAAAGACCATACTTTGGGTAAAATATAGTCTTTTTCTGTCGCTATGTTAAGCGTATAGCTCACTACACATTTATATTATATACTTTTTATGCAAAATGTCAAATATTTGATACTATTTCTCTATCATATATTAAAATACTAGTTATTACCTACCTTTTATCATATTTTGATCTTCTATGCAAAAACTTCAGAAGCAATTACGAGATAGTTTCCAAGATGATATTGGAGAACTCAGCAAACCATTACAAGATCTATTAAAAAACGGTTTTGATGCTGGAGTAATCAATGAAGAAGATGTAATTTCAGATGTAGATGATATGGATCTTAGTATCAAAATGATCGAGAAATTTTATGAACTCGCTGAAAAATTGGGTGTCAAAATGCTTACCATCGAGGAAATTCTCGAAAAAGAAGCTCAAGAAGCTAAAAAAGAAAGTAAATTAGGGAAAATAGAACTCTATGATACGAAGAAAAATACTTCTGAACTACAACATAAAGACTTTATTAAACTCTATTTTAACGAAATATCCAAAATACCTTTACTCAATTCTGAAGAAGAAAGAGATATTTCAAGACGTGTAAAGAAAGGTGATGATCAAGCAAAAAAAAGGTTGATAGAATCAAATTTAAGATTGGTTATTAGTATAGCAAAAAGATTTTTCTGATCTAGATTGAGTTTTTCTGATCTTATTCAAGAAGGAAATATTGGGTTGATTAAGGCTATAGAAAAATTTGATCCAGAGAAAGAATTTAAATTTTCTACCTATGCTACCCGGTGGATCAAACAAAGTATTACCAAGGCTATTGCTGATATGACTAAACACGTAAGGATTCCCGTCCATCTGATAGATGAAATCAATTCATATAATAAAACATATCAACTCCTCTTCCAAAAACTTTGAAGAGAACCGACATCAAAAGAAATAGGTCAAAAACTAGGATTTCCTATTAAAAAAATCAAAAAACTTGAAGAAGTAATCTTTGGAAATGTATCATTGGATAGAGAAGTTTGAGATGAATGAAGAGATACTTTGGCTGATCTTATCGAAGATTGAAACACTCTCAGACCAGATCAATTTGCAGAAAAAAATGCACTAAGAAGCAATCTCGATATGATTCTTGGGATGCTTGATGATAGAGAAGCAAAAATCGTTAAAATGAGATATTGAATAGATGGACCAAGATATACACTTGAACAAGTAGGAGAAGAATTTAATGTAACGAGAGAAAGGGTAAGACAAATTGAACAAAAAGTTATCCAAAAACTCAAAGAACATGCTGGATTACAAAAAATACTTGGAATCGAAGATGATATAGCTAAACTTGAAGCCGGCGAAGGTAAGCATAAAAAAAAGAAATGAAGAAAAGTAAAAGAATGAAATGATGACGATGATGAAGATGATTATATGAGCAGATTCGATGATGATGATTATATTGATGACTAGAAGAACAATAATGTTATATATTTTAATTACTTTACTATAGGGAAAAATGCCA
Organism: uncultured bacterium; assembly: GCA_937862935.1. Classification (GTDB taxonomy): domain Bacteria; phylum Patescibacteriota; class Gracilibacteria; order Absconditabacterales; family Absconditicoccaceae; genus CAJBLF01. The sequence continues at coordinate 11,016 of CALMEO010000107.1, forward strand.
GATTTGAGTTCAAAAGACTATGATGCTTCGCATATCAAGGTATTGGAATGATTGGAACCTGTTAGGCTAAGACCAGGTATGTATATCTGATCTACTGATGCTAAGGGATTACACCATCTCGTCCAAGAAATTATAGATAATGCTGTTGATGAAGCATTAGCAGGATATTGTACTACTATCACTACCTGTTTGAATGAAGATGGATCAGTAACTATCCATGATAATGGAAGAGGTATTCCTGTCGATAAACATGAAAAAACTGGGAAATCTGCTTTAGAAACCGTTTTTACTGTACTTCATGCATGAGGTAAATTTGACAAATGAGCATACAAAATTTCATGAGGACTGCATGGTGTATGAGCTTCTGTAGTAAATGCATTGAGTGAATGGTTAGAAGTAACTGTCTACAAAAATGGAAAAAAATATTTTCAAAGATATCAAAGAGGTATTCCTGATGGTGATATCCAAGACATGGGCGAAAGTGATAAAATGGGAACAACCGTTAAATTTAAACCTGACGCAACCGTATTTGAAACAATAGAATTTTCTCAAAACATCGAAATTGCAAGAATGAAGCAATCAGCCTATCTTTCTCCAGGTATCACGTTCAACTTTATAAACAAAAAAATAGGCTTCAAACAAAGATTTTACTTTGAATGAGGAATCAAAACATGGTTAAGAAACCTTGTAGGTACTCAACAAACACTTTCTTCTCAACATTATTTCAAAGCTGAAGGGAAAGATTGTTTAGCTGAAATAGCATTTGAATTTGTAAATACTAGCAACGATCATATCCTCTCCTATGTAAATAACATCCCTACTATCGATGGAGGAAGCCACGTACTTGGATTCAAATCTGCACTTTTGAATATCATTAATGAAGTGGGAAAAGAAAAGGATAAAATAAATAAAAAAATCTGAGAATTTCAATATTCTGATGTGACTGATGGGCTCTATGCTATCGTTACCGTCAAGATTCCTGAACCACAATTTGAAGGACAAACCAAATGAAAACTTGGAAATAGTTATGTAAGGGGACAAGTAGAAACTATGGTATATGATTATCTCAAACAATATTTTGTAGACCATGAAGGAGAATTTGATAGAATATTCGAAAAAGTAGAACTCGCTGCAAGAGCAAGATTAGCAGCTAAATTCGCTAAAGAGACAGTTATGAGGAAAAACATATTAGCTTGAGGAGTTCTTCCTGGAAAACTAGCAGATTGTGCAAGAAAAAGTAAAGAAGGGACAGAAATGTATATTGTTGAGGGAGATTCAGCATGAGGTAGTGCGAAGCAATGACGTAATAGTAATTTTCAAGCTATTTTACCACTCAGAGGTAAGATATTAAATACTGAACAAGCTGCAATCCAAAAAATCATGGCAAATAACGAAGTAAAAGCGCTTATAACTGCTATAGGAACTGGAGTAAAAGACAATTTTGATTTTGAGGGACTTAGATATGATAAAATCATTATCATGACAGATGCCGATGTCGATGGAGCACATATTAGGACATTATTACTGACTTTTTTCTTTAGATTTATGAGACCACTGATTGAGCATGGCCATGTCTATGCTGCTTGTCCTCCTATCTATAAATTTAGTCAAGGAAAAAAAGAACAATATGTCTATGAAGAAGAACACACTCCAGATATGTATGGATTTGATAAAGACAAGACTGAAATACAGAGATATAAAGGTCTTGGAGAAATGAACCCAGAACAACTTTGGGACACTACTATGAATCCTGAAAATAGAAAATTGAATCAAATCACTGTAGAAGATGCCGAAGAAACAGATAGATTATTTAGAATCCTGATGGGAGAAGATGTTCAATCAAGAAAACATTTTATTTTAACGCACGCAAAGACCGTTAAGGAAATTGATATCTAATTATGAATTATAAATATGATATACAAAAAACACCCGAAAATGGGTGTTTTTCTTTTATTGACTTTTTATATTAAATATATAATAATATTTTAATAAACAAATAACTAAAAAAATACCATTATGGGCATACATGTAGGCGCAAAAGTAATTCGAAATAAAGAATTACTTAAAACAATTCAGTCCCGTCATTTGGGAGGTATTTATTCCACAGCTGATTTTTTATCCAAAATCAGTGAAGGTGAAATCTTTTTTTTTACAAGATATCCTGACTCGTCTTATTTACTCAAAAAAACTACACCTTATCTTGGTGAATCTGCTGAACTAAAAGGACATTATACCTACCATGCAATAGAACAAGAAAATCATCTTACTCCAAAAAGAGAAGGTTTTATAGAAGATTTCTTCTTTTGTGGAGATGCTATATTCACTAGCAAAGATGATATGATTATGTATCAAACCGACCTTATGCAAAATCGCGAAAAATTGGACTGGGAAGATATATAATAAGTGTATTGGAAATACTCTACTGGGAGCTTGTATTAGGCTCCTTTTTTATTTTAACTTTTTGACCATATAGGTTCACTCAAGCTTATATCCGAGCTTTCTGTAGTATGCTCTGACACCGATACCGGAGATTACGGAAAGTTTTTTATAATTATGTTGAGATGAAATTTTTTCAGCTATTTCCATAAGTTGCTTACCGAATCACTTGTGTTGAGATTTTCAATTTTTCTTTTCTTCCATCTTTCTATCTTTCAATCCTTCCATCTGTCCATACACGTGTAATTCCCTAATCATCGCAATATCA
>CALMEO010000108.1 GCA_937862935.1 uncultured bacterium
GTCTATAGCCCCTCATGTATTGGCTCGTTGTCGTAAGAACCCAGACATATATACCGTTGCTGATACATATGGAGGTAAAATATCATAATAATAGATTCCTGTATTTGCATAGCCGGTTGTTCCTCACAAATCTTGTATAGAAAAGCTAAGATAAAGATCTGATCATCAGACTATACCTGTCTTATAACAATATCCTGTAGTGCTTGTTCACGAATAACTCGCAGATGCTCGACTACTACCATTGAGAGTATACATACACGTTCCAGTATTGAGACCATTGACATCATTTACATTAGCTTTGATATCAGCATTATTTTTGTAATAATAAAGTCATTTTGTTGAATTATAGCCGGTTGTTCCACTGTAGATATACGCTCCACTAAATAGTGGTGGAGTATTATCAAGATAAATAGTATCACTATACTCCTCAGAGATATTGCCTAAAGCATCTTTTGTCTTCATATACACAGTCCTTGTTCATTCTCCTGCAATCAGTGTCCGTGGCTTCGTAGAGGTACATCACGTCCGTGTTCCATTGATGTTTGGGGAACTATTATCATAAATAATAACTTCCCCTCCCACTCCGGCATCGATAGGACAGTTGATATTGAGAGTAACTGAGGTCACATTTGTAGTAAGTGCATCATTATTGATAACAAAGAGTCAAGTAGTGGCCTGAGACAATTTAGCTAGAAACGCATCAGAATTTCAGCTAACTGTCAATGGAGAAGATCAAAATATCGCTGTTCATGCGAACCGTCATGCTACATATATATTTCATGCACTATCTACTGCTACTCAGTTAGGAAGTTCATTACCTGTTCATCATCATCTTTCTGCTCGCAAATATTCTCATGTTGATGATATCTTAGTCACAAAGGCATCCTGTACTCAACTACTTGTCAATGTGAAATTTCAAAAACTAATTGTTGACTGAAAAGCTCATACCAGATAAGCATTTCATAGACTATCTAATGTTACTCATTGAAAATTTTCAGAATTTATTCATCATCATTTTTTTACTCGCAAATATTCTCATGTACTCGATAATTTAGCTACAAATGGATCTAGATATCAACTGCTTGTTAATTGAAAAACTCAAAAATTTGCTGTTCAACTAAATCGTCATACCATATACGTATTTCATATGCTATCTACTGTTATTGAGAATGGTTCATCATTACCTGTTCATCATCATCTTTTTGCTCGCAAATATTCTCATGTACTCGATAATTTAGCTACAAATACATCATCATCTCAGCTACTTGTCAATGAAAAAGATCCAAACGTTGCTATTCATGAAAATTGTCAGGCTATATAGGTATTTCATGCACTATCTACTGCCACTCATTGAGCAAAATCAGAATTTATTCATCATCATTTTTTTGCTCGCAAATATTCTCATGTACTCGATAATTTAGCTACATAAGAATCAGAATTTCAGCTACTTATCAATGAAAAAGATCCAAATGTGGCTGTTCATGCAAAATATCATGCTATATATGTATTTCATATATTATCTACTGTTACTGCATATGCATAATCAGAACTTGTTCATCATCATTCTTTTGCTCGCAAATATTCTCATGTACTCGATAATTTAACTACATAAGTATCTTGATATAATACACCTGTCAATGTGAAATTTCCAAACATTGCCGGTCAGTCAAAATATCATGCTACATATACATTTCATGCGTTATCTACAGCTATTCATTGAGCATAATCACCATCTACTCATCATCATTTTTTTGCTCGCAAATATTCTCATGTACTCGATAATTTAGCTACATAAGAATCAGAATTTCAGCTACTTGTCAATGAAAAAGATCCAAATGTGGCTGTTCATGAAAAAGCTCATGCTATATATATATTTCATATATTATCTACTGCTACTGCATATGCATAATCAGAATCTGTTCATCATCATTTTTTTGCCCATACCCAATCAGCACCAGTTCATAAAACAGCTGGTGGCAAGATATCGTAGATATACATTCAGATTCATCCTGTTCAAAGATTGTTATAGATATCTCTGATTCTAAATTGTATAGACAGATTTGAACCTCCCGTTACGTTACCTGTACAGATTCCTGCACCATATGTTCCAGTATTTCGGTTACTTCAATCTATCGTATATTCACAGGTAGCACCACTCAGTCATGAAGCATCGTATACAGAGGCAGCAACCGTTACATTTCATTTGTAATAGAATTTAGTTGAATTGATACCTGTTGTACCAATTGATATATATCATGTACCTACCGTTGGAGATACAGCATCGAGCACGACAGTAAAATTTCGAATAGTACTTCGAATACCGGTATTATTTACTTTATCAAAAGCATATACTCTTCGATAATAGGTATTGTTTACAAGATTATTTGCCGTAATACCTGTACTTGTAGTAGTACCCGACAACAATACATTGGTAAATGTAATACCTGTAGATATTTGATAATAATATCCACTCATCCCCACTCATGCATCGGTAGAAAGAGATCGTCTCAGAGGGACTGTTCATGTATTTAGCGTTATTCCGCTTGTAGGGGTAATCAAGGTAACCGTTGTCGGTGGCGTAGTATCTATAGTAAAATTCCATGTCGGCGTACTCCAACTAGAAGTATGAATAAATGTATCAAATGCACGTACTCTTCGATAATAGGTAGCATCTCACAATGCACTTAGTACTGCTGAGGTAGATGATCATGATGATGATCTGACTATAGTTGAAAATCATATATCTGTAGCAACCTGATAATAATATCAACTCGTACCTACTCAGGTATCCGTTGATGCTGACCAAGTCAATGTCGGTGTATTGATTTTTGAAAAACTACCACTTGCTGGAGAACTCAAGCTAGGTACTGGTGGTGCTACCCCATCATAGATATATAATACATCAGTTCAGGTTGCTATATTATTTGCCAAGTCTCTCACGGTAAAGTTTATAGTCAAGTCGGTTTCATATCTGAGATTCGTGATATAACAATATCCTGAAGTAGCTATTCAGGTATACAGAGCTGGAGCTCGAGCTCATGTAGCAGCTCATCCTGTAGTATATTTACATGACGAGGTATTTATTCCTATACCATCATCTACTTTGAGTTTTGCATCTACTCACACCGTCAATGTTCCATAAAAATAATTGTATGGATTATTATATCCCGTCGTTC
>CALMEO010000109.1 GCA_937862935.1 uncultured bacterium
GAGCAGAAACATTTCCACAATTGATAAAAAGAGCAAATCAAGCTTTAGAATATATCCAAAAACAAAGAATCAAAGGAAATATTTTATTGGTTACTCACGGTGATTTTGGAAAAATGTTATATACTGCATACTATAATTTAGATTGGAAAGATGTATTAATGGGATTTCATTTCGGCAATTCAGAAGCATTATTGCTCTCACCCAATACAACAGCACAAAACGCACACATATTTACCACTAAACAATATAATCATTATTTCAAAAAAAGCCCATACGGGCTTTTTTTGAAATAATATATACGAGTAATATCTATTTCTTGACGCCATTTTTCTTCCTATCGGAATCAGTAAGGAAAACTTTTCTCAATCTGATATTTTTAGGAGTAATCTCAACATACTCATCAGTACTTATATAAGCAAGGGAATCCTCTAGCGTCAAAGGAATAATAGGTTCCAATCGCATAGATTCATCATTTCCACTTTCTCTAACATTAGTTTGTTGTTTATTTTTTGTAAGATTTACCGTCATATCTCCAGGTTTTGCACTTTCTCCGACAATCATACCTTCATACATAGCTGCCTGAGGAAGGATAAATATTTTTCCTCTTTCTTGCAATTTCCAAATACTATATTTCATACATTTACCATTTTCTTGACTAATCATAGATCATGTAGTTCTCTTAGGGATATCTCCTCTATACGGTCCATAATGAGAAAACGAACTATACATAATTCATTCTCCCTTAGTCACCAAGACAAACTGTCATCTAAATCAAAGTAATCATCTTGTAGGTACCTCAAATTCCAAGGTAGATATTCCATTTACAGTAAACATATTGGTCATTTGTCATTTCTTTTTGGCAATCATATCTATAATAGTACCAGACAATTTTTCATCAACATTGATAATCACATGCTCTATAGGTTCTGTTTTTTTGCCATCTTCTTGTTTGAAAATTACTTGTGGAGCAGATACTTGGAGCTCAAAACCTTCTCTTCTCATCGTTTCTATAAGAACAGATAAGTGAAGTTCTCCTCTACCAGAGACCGCAAATCTATTCCCTCATTTTTCAAAATCTATTTCCAATCCCACATTAGTCTGTAACTCTTTTGCTAGTCTCTCTTGGATATTTTTTGAGGTAACTAATTTACCTTCTTTACCAGCAAAGGGAGAATCATTCACAAGAAAATCCATAGTCAGTGTCGGTGCATCTACTTTGATTG
>CALMEO010000110.1 GCA_937862935.1 uncultured bacterium
AAAGACCCTTGGCTTCGGCTGAGGGTTTTTTTAAAATTGTCTGAACCACAGATGACCACAGACCACCACAGATAAAAAAAACAGATACCACAGACATTCACAGATAAAAAAATCACAGATACCAAGAAAATAAATGGATAAAAAAATGTTCTAGCTTTGTCAGTTTATTTCATCTTTTGGAATAATAAAGTTCTGTTGCTTTACTCCATAATAGAGAAAATATGACAAACAAAAGATCTTTAGTTTTATATGTTCAAGGTATTGCTATCAGTGTCATTAAAACAAACAAAGAAGATTATATCAATATTACTGATATGTCTAAAAAATTTGGTGATGATTCGCTGGTATATAGTCGAATGAGAAATAGAAATACACTAGAGTTTATTTGAATACGAGAGCAATTATATAATCCAGATTTTAAAGGTAACGAATTCGACACCTTTAGAAAACAAGCAGGATTGCATAATTTTAATTTGACTCCAAGAAAACGAATAGAATCAACTAATGCTATTGGGATAATGTCTAAAGCAGGAAGATATGGTTGATGAACATTTGCACATAAAGATATCGCCTTTGAATTTGCTTCATGGTTAAGCCCAGAGTTCAAAATCTATCTTATCAAAGAGTTTCAAAGACTAAAAGAGCAGGAAGTTAGCACTTTAGACCGAGACGTAAAAAGGTTCCTAACGAAAATGAACTATAGAATACATACTGATGCAATCAAAGAGAATCTGATCCCCAAAGAACTTTCACAGGACGAAATAAACTATATTTATGCTGATGAGGCAGACGTCTTGAATAAGGCATTATTTTGACAAACAGCAAAACAACGGAAAGACCAAAATATAAACAAGAAGTGAAATATAAGAGACTATACAACTATAGAGCAACTTATCGTATTGGCTAATCTAGAAAGTATCAACGCTCAGTTTATCAAAATGGGTATAAGTCAGTCAGAAAGATTGCAGATATTGAACCAGACAGCTATTACGCAGATGAAGTCATTAGTACAGAATAACACAAAACCATTGATATAATATCCGTGTAATCATTGTTGTTCCTAGAGGAGAGAAGAGTCTGTGGTATCTGTGGTAATCCTTTTTATTTCTGTGGTTCTGACAATGTTCTACAAATGAGAAATTACCTATAAAATTATCTGATGTGCTATGAAGGTACATAAAGAGCTTTGATGTTGATTTCAGGAAGTGATCTATCAGAGAGCATTGCTTATAGAGCTAGGAAAAGAGTGATTAGTATTTGAAAGAGAGAAGACAATGGAGGTGATGTATAAGGGAAGAAAGATAGGAACGAGAAGAGTAGATTTTCTAGTAGATGAAGATGTGATGGTAGAACTGAAAGCAATAACAAAAATAGAAGAAGTAAACAAAGCACAGTTGATGAATTATATAGAAGCATATGGGGTCAGAATTGGACTACTTATAAATTTCTGAACCAAGGAGTTGGAGTATTATAGGTTTATTAAGTAAAACAATACCACAGATGACCACAGACCTTCACAGATAAAAACAACCACAGATGACCACAGACCTTCACAGATAAAACAACCACAGAT
>CALMEO010000111.1 GCA_937862935.1 uncultured bacterium
AAAAACAATTTCATGAACGAATAAAGCCCGGAGATATCCGGGCTTTCATATACTAAATATTAGTTATTTAATTAATGTGTTTTATAATATTCTACTATCATTCTTTTATACATATTTATCGTTCTTTTTTGTTTTGGTGTTATTTTTTCACTTGTAGTATTTCTGTTGTTTACTTTTTGTTCTCTTTGTTCGTTGTAGAACTGATGTTTTGGTTTTATTACTTTTGCTACTTGTTTAGCAATCCGTCCTGCAAGTGATCTAAGTTTTGTAAAAAGTCTTTTGCTGAAATTAATCAACTCACGTTTGATAGTTCCATATTTGTTTTGTTGTTCGCAAAATCCCATTACTTTTTTTATGATCCAGTAGGAGAATGCCTTGAGAACATCTTCTTCTTTTTCAGGGAATATTTTTAGAAAACTTTCTAATTCTTGTGGTTGGTTATAATACCAATTTTTCACAATATTTTCTTCCGTTTCTAAAATTCCTTTTATTGCTGTTGGCTGAGAAATAGCAAGAACCCTGCTTTTGTCTGTACAGACTATTCTTAAATTGCTCATAGGAGTAAATATTTAGTTATTTTTTTTGTTTTCCATTTTTTTTATATATTTTTTATTTTATAAGTCAAGTAAACTAATTTATTTTGTTGCTATCTTTTTTGTAAAGGACATATTTTTTCTATTTTCCATTGTTTTACTCTTTAAATTTTATATTATCGGTAGGCTATCTACAGTAGTGGATACTTATACCTACGTATTTTAGATATTTTCTCTCCCCCAAGGGGGTAGAAATGTTTATCATCGTCGGCATGAGTTCTTTGTTATGAAAACTTTTACACATAAAAATTAGTTTTTATTGCATTTCGTTTATTTTAACAATTTCTCAAAAACATGTTTGGAAAAATCATTAATTTTATTGCTGGAGATTATAATCAAAAGCAAATCAATAAACTCCTTCCTTTGGTTAAAGAGATAAATCAATATTCAACTGAATTTGATATGCTTTCTGATGATCAAATTAAAGCTAAAACACAAGAATTTAAAGATAGACTGATAAAAGGTGAAACATTGGATGCTCTTTTGCCTGAGGCATTTGCTACCGTCAAACAGGCATGTAAGAGGATGGTATGATCACAAGTGGAAGTGAAAGGTGAAATGTTGACTTGGAATATGGTCCCTTATGATATGCAATTGCTTTGAGGAATTATTTTGCACAAAGGAATTATTGCTGAAATGAAAACATGAGAAGGAAAAACTTTGGTTGCTGTTATGCCTGTATATTTAAATGCCTTACTTGGTAAATGAGTACATGTGGTTACCGTCAATGATTATCTTGCTTCTCGTGATGCTCAATGGATGGGACATGTTTATTCTCGATTATGAATGACATCTGGATGTGTAACTAAAACTGTTCCTCTTCATAAAAGAAGAGAAGAATATGCTAAAGATATTACTTATATAGAAAATTCGGAACTTGGATTTGATTATCTGAGAGATAATTTGGTAAAATCTATGAATGATAGATCACTTGTTCGAAGACCACTTCATTATGCTATTGTCGATGAAATTGATAGTATCCTTATAGATGAAGCGAGAACACCACTTATTATTTCCGAACCCAATGCTGAAGCAACAGAAAAATATATGTATTATGCTCAAATCTCTAAATGATTGACGCCATGTACCGATAAAAAAAGGGTATCTAAATGATTGCTTCAAGAATTACTTACTGAGGGAAAGTCATGAAAGGATCAAGAAGAAGATGGTGACTATTATATTGATGAAAAAACTAAATCTGCATCATTAAGTTCAAGAGGTATTACAAAATTGGAACAAATTCTCAATGTAGAAAATTTATATAAGGATCTTGGATATGAAGAGATTCATCACATTGAAAACGCGCTTCGTGCACAAGCTGTGTATGAAAAAGATAAGGAATATATTGTAAAAGATAATGAGGTGCTTATTGTAGATGAACATACCGGTCGTACGATGCCAGGAAGAAGATTCTCCGAATGATTACATCAGGCAATAGAGGCTAAAGAAGGTGTTAAAATACAAAAAGAATCTAAAACTCTTGCAACGATTACGTATCAAAATTTTTTCAAACAATATACCAAGCTCGGTGGTATGACAGGTACTGCTTTGACTGAGTGAGAAGAATTTGAAAAAATATATGAATTGTCTGTTTTAGAAGTACCTACCAATAGACCTACTATTAGAGTAGATAGAAATGATAAGGTATATTACAATGAATCTATCAAATGGAAATTTGTCAAACAGCATATTCAATTTGCTCATGATATAGGGCAACCAATACTTATTGGTACGGCAAATATTGCTACCTCTGAATATGTCTCTAGAGTTTTAGAGAAAGATGCAATCGTTCATTATGTTTTGAATGCAAAATTTCATGAGCAGGAAGCTCATATCGTTTCTCAAGCAGGAAAATATAAAAGTGTTGTAGTCGCTACTAACATGGCTGGTAGAGGAACAGATATTAAACTTGAACAATGACTCAATGATAAACTTGCTGATAATTATGCAAAATGGATAAAGAAACAGGTGCTTGTTGAAAAAAAAGCAGTATCTGTTGATATCTATTCCATGATAGAATTTGAACTTACTATGGATGGGATGAGACGTGAATTTGGGTTTAGTGATGAATTTATTAGACAAGCAGAACAAGATCGAGTGAGTCATGCTGGTATTATGATGAAGGTAAAATTTAATCGTAATAAAAAACTCACTACTGATGCTTTTGTTGAAATAGTGTGTAAACCTGTTGATTGAGAAGTCGCAGAAACGATAGAACAAGATTTTCATTATGGATTGTTTATTCTTGGAACGGAAAAACATGAATCAAGAAGAATTGATAATCAGCTAAGATGACGTGCTGGTAGACAATGAGATCCTGGAGTATCTGTTTTCTTTGTTGCACTTGATGATTTGATTATGCGCAAAATGGGAGGTGAAAGAATCCAATGAGTAGCTTCGGTTTTGCTTGGAAAATCAGAACTTGAAAATCTTGAATTGAGTCAAAAACAATTTACGAGTTCTATTATAAGATCACAAAAACAAATGGAAGGACGACATTTTGGAATCAGAAAACATCTTTTTGATTATGATAGTGTTATCAATAAACAGAGACAAGCTATTTATAAAAAAAGAGATGATATCCTTGGTAGTGAAACTGATCAAGAACTCAGAAAATATCTAGTGGAACAAATTAAACTTGAAATAGAGGAAAATATGGATGATATCGTTCGTCAACAAATTGCTACTGCTAAAGTGTTGGATCAGTCTGTTGTACAATTTCTTCGTGTTATGGATAAAGAGTTTTCTCTCAAGCTTGATCATAAACAATTCCAAACATTTGAGGAAATGACTTTTGATCATCTACAATCTGCACTTTCTCTTTTTATGCTCGATCAACTCAAAGCAAAATTTGAGTTATTAGATATTAATAGACTTTATCAGATATTTAAAGACGTATATCTTTATCATTTAGATACACTTCGAGTTAAACATCTTGATGATATGGAATATCTGAGAGATAAGGTTGGTCTTATGTGATATGCTCAACTTGATCCTTTGGTAGTTTATAAATCAGAAGCTTATGAAAAGTTCCAAACTTTATTATATAGACTTAAATTTGATGTAACTGCCTATATCGCCGGTATCGATTTTGCTTTGCTTGAACAACAGAATCAGGCACCACAAGTGATTATGGCAAATTCACAGAGTGAAGCTGAATATCTCAAAATGTTACAAAAAGTAAGTGCTGAGGTCAAAGAAATAAATTTTGATACCCCAAAGACTAAAGAAATAGGCAAAATGATTTATGAAAATAGTGATGGTTTCGAAGTATTTGAAGTCGGTGATACCAATCAGCCTAAATGAACTCCAGATGTTTTTGATAAATCCGTAGCTCCACAACCAGGAGATAAAACTAGACCAAATGATCCGTGTCCGTGCGGTTCTGGTAAAAAATATAAAAAATGTCATTGAGCTAAATAAATTACCGTATTGAAAAGAAGGGACTAATTCCCTTCTTTTTTATTTTTTTAAAATATTCTTGTCTTTTATTCTCTCTTGTATATATACACAGAGATCTTTTTATTCTTTTATTGCTTTCCTATGAAATCATCCTTTTGGGTAATTGCTTTTTTATTGATTAGCGTGCCTTTGTTTTCTGGATGTTGGTCTGATGATCCTTGTGCTGATGATCCTGATAGTAAGCATTGTTATCAAAATGAAGCAGTAGATAATTCTGATCCTAGTCAGTGTGCTAAAATTTCTGGTAAAGAATTTAAACAATATGGATCAAATCCACCAAGAGATAAGTGTTATATGATGGTAGCAGCAAAAATAGGTGATTATAGTATTTGTAATAAAATTAAATGAGGAGAAATGTCGTATACCAAAGCGGATTGTATTTTTGAGGTTATTAATGAACAAGGTGATCCTAAGTGATGTGATTTGCTTAAGGGGAAAGAAAGACATGGAGAATGTTTAGATACTTTCCGTTCTGCTAATGCATTGACGATGAAAGATCAAACCATAGATGATCTTACAGAACAACTCAAGAATGATCCTGATAATGCTCAATTGAAATCTGATCTTGCTAAAGCGATGGAGACGAAGAAAAATCTTTTTACCTATCTTAGTCCAGAAGAACAATCTTCCTATGTCAAAGAGCAAAGAGAAAAAATTATGGAAGACATAGATGACGAAGATGTTAGCTCTCTTGTAGCTAAAGAATATACTGCCTTTAAACAAGCAAACCCTGATGCAGATATATTTACTCTTATGGAGAAAATGAAATCTATTGCTGATAAACAAGAAGCTATCAAACAGATTGATGAAGATGCAAACGTACTTGTGGATGCTGTCAAAGAGCAAATGATGGAATTGGCTCAGGCAGGACAAGACGCTGCTACTGATGCTATAAAAGAAAAAGCCGCAGATTGGATTAAAGAAAACTGAGGAGATAAACTCAAATGGAGTTTAAAAAATCTTGAACGGATGAAAGATAACTATGAAAAATGATCTGAAGCATATAATGCTATCAATGAAAAATATGAAAAAATTAAATGAGTATATGATCAGATTAATGGTATGTATACAAAAATGGATAGTTTAAATACACTTGTTGCTCAAGGAAAATTAACTGCAGATAAGGCAAATGTTCTTAAATGAGCTGTTTTACTCCAAAATGGTTTGACTACGGTGACTGAATATGTCCCAGTCTTTGGAAGTACTATTTCTAAGGTCACAGATGCTACTTTTGAAGCTACTATGAAGTTTGCACAAAAAAGAGCGGAAAGAGCTACTGCACTTGATAAATGTATAGATGATCCTTTAAATTGTGATACTGATAGTATAAGTGGCTATTAATTAAAAATATATCCAAAAAACTCTGTTTTTATTAATGGAGTTTTTTAAAATTGTGAATATTTGATTGTCTAATAGATACTTATTAAATCTATGTGTTTATCCTTGAGGATAACCTTTTCGATTTAAAAGTGCGTCCATATTGGGAATATTGTTTTCATCACTTCGTTTTTTTGCTTCAGAACCTAATTTATTTGAATGTTCTAAGGTAGCTAGTTCTTTATCAGTTATTGTTTTTTCTTTTTTTTCGTTTGTTTCTTTTCGTATCGTATATTCTGTTTTTATTCATCTTCCTACTTTTTCTCCTTCCAATGTTTTAGCTTTATCATTTATTTCGCTTAGAGCAGAATTTTTCTCTATTGTATTATTCATATTTTCTATAGTTGCCATGATTTATTGTAATGTAGATAAAACTTTATCCAACCATATATCTATATCTCCTTCTTTTTTATTTTCCTCAGATTCTTTGGCTTTCAATTGCATAAGAAATTTATGGAGTTTTTCTATTCTCTCTATACCTATTTCCAATCCTTCTTTTTCTACATCGTACATACTTTTGAGTACTATTTTGTAGATATCTATGTACTGCTTATCAGTATAATCTAATGTTTGGATGTCTTGTGTGATTTCTCAAAATATTGGATGAGTGTTTCTAAAATTTGCAATTAATTTTATAAGCTTGCCTTTTTTTTCTTCCAAGACTAATGGAATAAATTCTTTGAGTGCATTGGTGTATACGTGTTCGTTCATCTATTCTTATATAAAAATAAAAATTTATGTTATAGGTGCCGTTGGTGCAGGATTTGTACTTCTTATCTCAGGAGTTATTGGTGTTGCTTCATTTCCTTGTGTTGCTGTTGGTTCTGGAAGCTTTGTTTCATCTGTATTTATCCCAAGTCTTGCTTCCATTTCTGCATCGACAAATTCTCTTTTTCTTCCATACTTTTTAGCAGAATATTCTTTGAGAATGTCTACTATTTTTTTATTTTGATAGTCTTTGGTAAATATCGTATTCATACTAAATGCGCGGGTTGTTGCATTGTCGATATTAAGCTTTACATATGCTTTATAATTCGCGATACCTACGATATCTTCCGTTGAGAGTACTGGTGCATATTCTTTTTCTAAAAATTCTGCATCGGGTGCTCCGACTTTAAATGATTGCATGGTACCAACGTTACCAAATACAGCTGCTTTTACGTCGTTTTTTCCACCACCAACATCACCAAGTCCTTTTGGTGGATCGAGCTGAGCGATATATTGATG
This sequence comes from uncultured bacterium, assembly GCA_937862935.1. Lineage (GTDB taxonomy): Bacteria > Patescibacteriota > Gracilibacteria > Absconditabacterales > Absconditicoccaceae > CAJBLF01. The sequence goes on from CALMEO010000111.1 coordinate 6,660, forward strand.
AGCCATGATAAGTGATAATCTATATTTTCTAGCTTCTGATAGGATATCTGCAAAGGTTCCTGATACGAAATTTTGGAATTCATCCACATACAGAAAGAAATCTTTTCTTTCATTTTCTGGTATTCTCGCTCTAGCCATTGCTGCTGTGTAAATTTTGGATACGATGATCATACCCAGCAAATTAGCGTTTGATTCTCCAATCTTACCCTTACTGAGGTTGATGATTAAAATCTTCTTATTATCCATAATATCCTCAAATTTAAACGCTGATTTTGTTTGTCCTATAATATTTCTGATTAATCTATTGGTATTGAATGATACAAATTTTGCTGAAAAATATGGAATAATCTCTTGTTTTTCTTTTTCTCCCATAGCATTAAATGTCTTGTCCCATCGATTTTTTACTGTGGCATTAGTTACTTTTTTGACTTTATACTCTCTATATCCTTCGTCCGTGAAGAGTCTTACAATATCAAGAAGTGTTGGTCTGTCTTCGAAGTCTTCAAGTAGTGTTAAACTTCCGTATTTAAAATATTCTTGTAATCTTGGACCAAAAATTTCTGGACCAAACATTTTAATAAAAATTTCTGTAGCATCATTTACGACTCTATCTGCTTCATCTAAGATGTTAATTTCATAGAGGTTTAATCCCATTGGTCTTTCATCATCGCCCGCATCGAAATATACGATATCTTTTGCTCTTTCTTTGGGGATATATGCAAGCATATCTTCTGCAAGATCTCCATGAGGATCAATTAAACAAATTCCATCACCATTCCAAATGTCTTGTCTTGCTATTGTTTGTAAAAATACGGATTTTCAGGTACCTGATTTTCCGATACAGTAATAGTGTCTCATTCTATCGTCTCTTTTCATATAGACAGGAGAAAGTGTGTTTCTGTAAATATTTGTCCCCAATAATATTGCATCATGAAATAATTTATATCAGAATCATTTTTTTTGTATACTTGATTTGACGAATTTTCCTCCTTTCTTTTCTACGATTTCTTTGCCTTCTAATTCTTTTTGAGTAAATTTTTCTATGGGTTCCAATATATCTTCTTTATATGTTGTTTCTGCTACTGCCCGATGTTTTTGATAGTCGGCTAGTATTGTATTGAGTTTTCCTCATTTGTAACTCTCTGCTAATATCCCTCCCATAATATATCCATTAAAATCTTTTGGTATTGGGAGATTTTCTGGTGCTGGAAGTACTTTATATTGCATCCATGAAATGATTGGCGAACGATTGTATGTTGCATCTGGGAAATGAAAAAGTGAGGTAAGTTCATTTATTCAAAGTACATTTTTCGCAAAGAAAAATCTGGTAATATAATTTTTTGCAGCAATCTTTCGAAATGGTTTAAAAAACCACCCAAATATATCTGTTTTTCCTTGTGGCTCTATAAGCTCATTTCCATACTCGTCTCCATAAATAGTAAGGGAGCTCACTATCTGATCTAGATTTGATTCTAAATTTGTTTTATCATCAGAACTTGTTGTTACTAATATTGCTGTATTGAAAAATGGTAATGCAGATTCCTCTCCCATACCATTGAGATAATCTTCCTTTGCTTTTACCATACGCACCATAGTTACATTCTCTTCTTGTTTTTTTGAACTTAGTAATTTTTCACTTGGCCATATAGGGGCAAATTTTTATATAATCTATCTACGGCTTTTTGAGCTTTTTTATTAAATCGTTCTCCCATAGGTTTGATTGGCATGATAATCGTGAGTGTATCGTATCTCGAAATTTTTCCTATGGCATCGATAATATTATTCATGGGATCATCAGCTTGATGTTTATATGTTTTGATATTGTATAGCGAGTCCTTTTTGGGTTCTATTGGCATGATGTCATTATACTTTCTTTTGAAAAAATCTGGTCTCAGTGTCCTTTCTATGGAACAATTAGGAAATTGTGCTGAAATTGCCCCTTCTAAGATTTGTTGATATTCTGGATATGTTCATATGATAAAGTTGAGTACACCTTCTTCGTAATGATATATCATCGTTGTTTTAGGTTTATCAAAGAGTTTAGTCATTACATTTTCTTTGAAACTCAATCCTCCTATTTTGTGGAAATTGTGAAATACTTGTCCCATACGACCAATCTTTTCTTTCATATCTTTTGCAAGTTCTTTTTCTTGTTCGCGATCAAGTTTGCTTTGTCCTCTAGGAAGTAAGATTTTTAAATAAATAATTCTTCTAGAATTGAATACATCATAAAAAAATCTCAACATGTTTTTTATCACTATGAGTATTATTATTCCTACAATACATATTACTATTCCGTTTAGTGCATATTGTCCATATTCTGTAGCCATACCTTTTCGTGTTGCTATTGTACTTGTACTTGTGTTTTGTGTCGCTTGTTGATCTTTTTCACTTGGTGTCGTACTAAATCCTGGTCCTTGTGTTGTTTTGTTAGGGGTGTATTGTGATGATCCTAATAAAAAATTTTTTATCTGACTTGTTCCTCACATCATTTGCATACATATTGTTTTGTCTTTTCCCCAAGCCGAATTTGTTAGTTGTGAAATATTCTCCAATCATGCTGGATTTCTTTCGTAGCTATCTTGAATGTGTTGTTCGCATACATTGAGTTCCATATCTTTTATTGAGAGAGAAGTAAATAGATATACTATTCATAGTAAACATACATTGATATATTATATTTTTACGTAATTTTTGTCCCTTGTATCTTGTAGTTATTCTTAATTATACTTAGAAATGCTTTTTTGTACAAAAAAAAACAGCTTTTGTCTACCGTATCAAGCCATTTTTTATAAAAAATTATATAATAATGGTCAACTAGTTCTTTTTATTGACCTTATTGTAGATTTCTTGCCGGAAATACGCGAAAAAAGCTCTTATCATAGAGCTTGCATAGGATCCTAAAAATATACTTAGAAAAAATAAACCATATATTGTCCATTTGACTCATGAATATTGAATAACATTACATACGATAGCTAGATATATCAGAATGATGGATGGTAAGAGTATAATGAAGATGTTTAATGAAAAATTGATCATCAAAATCGTTTGTATTCTTATAAATTTGAAGCTTTCTTTTATGTTTTTGAGTGATAAATCGCAACTTTTGAGTACAGATTCGTACGGCCCTTTACCTTCTAGGGTCATAATATATCTTGTATATATTTTTAAGCAATTTATCAAACTCATTACTCCAAATCGTAATAATAACAAAAAGATGGTAAAACTTCCATGTATTCCTCCAGAAACTGCTATTTTGAGTATCGTTAGCCAATATACTGTTGGTGAGATAATCAAGGAAACAATTCCATATTCAAACATAGGAAAAAAGTTTTCTCTTCATTTTTTGAGTGCTCATCTAATGCTTTTGTCTTTATCGTTGAGATAGTGGATAATTGCTGCTTGTCCTATAGGATATATGAGTGAATATGCCAAAAATAATACTATTGCTATACCAATAACTCGACTTATGACATGATTAGTATTTATTTCTTGAACGAAAAACTCCGCTACTTTCCCTACATAAAGTCCATTTTCATAATTTCTTGCAAAGAGAGTATTTACGTTTAAAATAATCAACAAACTTGCAATCAATGAATGAAAAAATGATGTCACTAGCGTTAGTCTAATGATTTTGTGATCATTTTTCATATAATCAATGGAATTTTTGAGTATCGATTTGAGCATATATGCTTTTTAGTGAAAAATTCTATGGAGGCAATAGATTTTTAAAATTTATAAGTGAAAGCTTTTTTCTCTTTTTATGCTCCACAATCTAATTACTATTGCAACATTTAGCCAAATGTATATACTATTTTTTGTTATTTATTTTGTTTGTATGACTATGAGATTTATCAAAAGATTTATTTTTGTTATTATTCTCTTGTTGATAGCATTTTTTATCTATCGTCTTATTAGTCCTCAAGGAGCTAAACAACTTTTATATGATCTTAAATTATCTTCCAATTCTACCATAGGGACAGAATTTCCTCTTAGTGGTGATGTTCTTGTTGTTTCATGAACAACACTTGATACCACTTGAATCCTTTTGTCAGAAACTTGATCTTTGTTTGAAATTGATGATGAAGAGCTTTTACTTACTGATGCTGAGCTTTATCAAGAAACCTTATTTACTGATGTAACGACAACATGAACATCGTCTGTAGCTACATGAACATTATCGACAAGTTCATCTTCTTTAGTTACTTCCACGGCAAGCATTCCTTCTGTTGCTCCAAAAACTGTGCTACCTAAAAAAACAACATCGGTATCAAAAGGACTTTCTGCTCAAGATAAACGTGATCTCAATAATTTTCTTCAAGGTTTTGGGAACTAACTATATCTTATTATTCTATCTGTATTGTGTCTTAAATTTATCTTCAGAATCTACTAACGCATCATGAATATTACTCTCAAAGACTATATAACTAGCGACAAATTTAATGCTCTAGATGTCGTTACTACTTGTTTGAATACAGCAAAAAAAATTAATGCTGATTATTTTTCTTTTGTAAGATTTCATGAAGATTATGTTCATACTCATGTTGATGAATTTGCTAAGAAACCACTCAAAGCTGCACCTATTGGTATCAAAGATATTATCTTAACAGAATGATATGTTAGCTCTTGTGGCTCTAAAATGCTTGAGGATTATGTGAGTCCCTATAGCGCAACATGTTTTCTTAACTTGGAAAAAAACTGATGACTTATGATAGGTAAAACTAATATGGATGAATTTGCTATGTGATCTACTACAGAAACTTCGTATTTTGGTAAGACTAAAAATATCTATGGAACGGATAGGAGTCCTGGATGAAGTTCTTGATGATCTGCAAATGCTGTTGCTTCTGGAGCATGTATTGCTGCTTTAGGAACTGATACTGGAGGAAGTATTCGTCAGCCTGCCGCATGGTGTGGTATTGTAGGTATGAAACCTACGTATGGAATGGTCTCTCGTTATGGCGTACAATCTATGGCATCAAGTTTAGATCAAGTTGGTGTGATGACTCGCACGGTAGATGATGCTGAAATCTTACTCAAAGCTATTGCGGGGTTTGATTCCAAAGATTCTCAGAGCGATCCTCGTGCTGATGACTTCATACATGATACTACGTGTCTTGATGAAGAATCTGTTAAAATATTAAAAATAGGAATTCCAAAAGAATCTTTATGAGATGGTCTAGATCCTAGAATCAAATCATTGTTTTTGACTACGGTCGCAAAACTTCGTGCATTATGAATGATTGTGGAAGATATTAGCTTGCCTATGCTTTCCTATTCTGTACCTATGTATTATACCTTGATGCCTGCAGAAGTAAGTACTAATCTTTCTAGATTTGATGGGATAAAATTTGGTTTACAATCTGATAGTATGGATGCTGATACGCTTCAAAAATATTATGAAACCATTAGATCTGCATGATTTGGTGAAGAGGTGAAAAGAAGAATTTTGCTTGGTACCTTTGTTTTGAGCTCTGCAAACTATGAATGATATTATCTCAAAGCACAGCAGGCAAGAATAGTATTACAAGAAGAATTTGATACAATATTTGCTCAATATGATATTATTCTCACGCCTACAGTTCCTGAACTTGCTTGGAAAATTGGTTCGAGAAGTGATGATCCACTCAAAGTATATTTAGCTGATATGTATACTATTCCAGCAAATATGTGAGGATTGCCTGCGATGTCTATTCCTATGGGTATGGTAGAAGATCAATGAGAAATGATGCCTACCGGAATCCAGTTGATGGGTCAAAAATGGTCTGAAAAGAAGCTTTTTGGTTTTGGTAGATATCTTGAGAAATTAATGAATAATGAATAATGAATAATGAATAATGAATAATGAATAATGAATAATGAATAATGA
>CALMEO010000112.1 GCA_937862935.1 uncultured bacterium
ATTATGGACTATAGAAAAGAGCTAATCATAAAAAAGGAGGAGTAATTTTACTCCTTGTAGTGTAGTCTTTTGGTCAAGAATTTCTAATGAAAATATACTTGTTTTTGTACTATAAAAAAATAATATATAAACAATATTTATATCACATATCCTATGAATCATTCTATTGAAACGATAACAACAAGCACCACAACAACCATGGTATAATGGTAGGAGTTCGTTATTGGAAAAACCGTATAACTCCTGCCAACAAGCTTAGGTAGGATTTTTTTTAACTTTATAGCTAGAAAAAAATGGAAGAATCGATTTTGAAACCCCGTCACTCACTTTCCCACGTCTTGGCGCAAGCAGTACAGAGATCACTAGATCCTGCTGCAAGACTTGGTATCGGACCTGCTATAGATACAGGATTTTATTATGATTTCATTTTTTCTGAGGGCGTAGAATTGAAGGAGGAAAATCTCAAGGAGATCAACAAGACGATGACCAAAATCGTGAAAGAAAGTCAGATATTTCATAGAATAGAATTAAATTACGAGCAAGCAAAAGAGATTATTACCATGCTTGGTGAAGCGTTTAAAATAGAATTGATCGATGAGTTCAAAGCGGAAGGAGAGACTATATTTTCCTACTACATCAATACTATCCCTGCAAGTGCAAAAGATGCCTTGCTCAAAGGAAGCAAACCTGAATATATGAGTAAATATGAAAAAATTAATACATATATTGATTCATTAAACCTGCAAAATTTAACATTCAACATTGAAAATTCTTTCATCACATTTATCGATATGTGTGAATGACCTCATGTAGAAAATACTAAAGAGATTAATCCTGATGCATTCAAAATCGATAAAATCGCAGGTGCCTACTGGAGAGGAAACGAAAAGAATCCGATGATGACAAGAATATATGGATTAGCATTTGAAGACAAAAATGCATTGAAAGCATATATCGAGATGATGGAAGAAGCAAAAAAACGTGATCATAGAGTCATCGGAGCAAAACAAAAATTGTTTACTATTTCACCATTGGTAGGTGCAGGATTGCCTATGTTGCAGCCAAATGGAATGATTATCAGAAAAGAAATAGAAAATTATTTACGAGAGCTTCACAAAGATAAGTGATATCAAAGAGTATGGACACCGCATTTATGCAAACATGATCTTTATATAAAATCAGGACATATCAATAAATATGGAGATAATCTTTTCAAAGTAAAAGGAAGAGAAGAAGAGTTTTTCATGAAACCGATGAACTGTCCTCATCACATGCAAATATTTGCTGACAATCAGTTTTCTTATCGTGATATGCCGGTAAGATATTTCGAACCAGCAACCGTATATAGAGATGAAAAAACAGGTGAACTCTGAGGTTTACTTCGTGTAAGAGCAATTACTCAAGATGATGGACATTTGTTCTGTCGTGCAAGTCAAATAGAAGAAGAGGTTTCCACTATTGTAGAAATTATTAAATCATTTTTCACTACTATGGGGATGATGGACAACTATCGAGTAAGTCTTTCCGTCAGAGGAGAAGACAGATCAAAATATCTTGGTTCTGATGATGTTCGAGAAAAAGCTGAATGATGACTCGAAAAAGCAGCGATAGCAAACAATCTTCCCTTCAAAAAAATACTTTGAGAAGCAGCATTTTATGGCCCCAAATTAGACTTTATGTTCAAAGATTGTTTAGGAAGAGAACGACAGTTATCTACTATTCAATGTGATTTTAATCTCCCAGAAAGATTTGAACTTGATTTCACCAACGAAAAATGAGAAAAAGAAAGACCTGTAGTTATCCATAGAGCGATTTCTTGATCATTAGAAAGATTTATGGGAGTGATGATAGAACATTTTGCATGAGCATTTCCTCTTTGGTTATCTCCTCAACAAATCAAAATAATACCTGTTGCGGACCCATTTATAGATTACGCAAACGAAGTTAATGAAAACATGAAAAAACAATGATTGAGAGCAAGTATCGATATGAGTGATGATACATTTAGTAAAAAAATCCGTAATGCAGAAGTTATGAAAATACCATATATCGTCATCGTAGGAGAAAAAGAAGAAACAACAAAAACACTTTCTATCCGTGAGTATAAGAGTAAAAAGCAGTACGAAAGTCCTATTACAGAGTTTATAGAAAAATGTATAAATGAAGTCAAAACAAGAGCATTATAATACATTATAACAAAATAAAAGACTGACCAAACAATTCGCTGGTTAGTCTTTTTATTATAATATAGAAATGTAAAAAATTTCTATTCAGCAGAGCTGGATATAGTCAAATAACCAAATAAGTACGAAGTGTAATAAGTAATTATTGAGTTATTGACTACATATTTTTCAATCAAAAATAAGAATATATATTTTTGAAGAAGAATATGAAAACGACGTTACAATCTTGTATGAGATTATCGGCGTCTTATTTTATGCTAATCATAAAATATATTCTCCCTCTTCTTCTTCGATTGGTGAATTTGTTTCTCAAATATTTTCTTGTTTCATGATATTTTGTGGCTTGTTGGATAATCACATATTGAGATATAACTGCTTACGCATTTCTAGTATTTGTTCGTCTGAATAATTAGAATATCCTTCTCATGGGGTAAATGTTTCACACATAATAATTTGTATATGATAAAAAGCTCTCCTATTTTTCTAGGAGAGCGTAAAAACAATTTGCTACTAGAAAAATTTATCTGCAATGGTAGAGAGTATGTAAATGAAGTGTTTTATTTATCATTGACAGTATAGAGTAGGGTAAAAGAGTCTATGGGGCGATTGACAGGATTCGAATCTACCGATAGGTAGACAGGCCCGCGATACTAGTAATATATTTTGGGGAGAATGATGAGACTCGAACTCATGACATCAAGGTTCACAGCCTTGCGTTCTAACCAACTGAACTACATCCTCCATATGTATAAATACTTTACTAAAATAAAGTATACAGAAAAAAAATATAAAAACAATACTTTATTGAGATAAAGTTGTAATTAAAAAAAATATGTGTATATATCATATATTTATTCTCTCTACATGCTCATGGATATCCATCATCTGCAGAAAGTTTCTGAACCATTACAAAAAGTATTTCTTCAGCTCACAAGTAAACATGAGGTATTTAATTTTCTCAGAGATCTCCTGACACAGGAAGAGATTATCGAACTTAGTCAGAGATTAGATATTGCATATAGGCTTCAAAAATGAGAAATATATAAAAAAATAGAAGAAGAAACATGAGCTTCGTCTACCACAATTGCTAGGGTAGCAAAATTTCTTAATGGCGAATTTGGGTGATATAGAAAAGCATTAAAAAAATAAATTTCGATTATAACGAGAAATCCCTCCGATACGGAGGGATTTTGTAAGGGTTAATTTTAAGTAGTTGTTTTTTTCTCTTTTTCTTCTTTTTTGCGGGCTTCCCATTCCCGTTGAACCTTTGCTTTATAACGAGGGGTATCAGCAATCGGTTCTTCATTTTTTTTTCTTCCTTTTTTTTTCTTTCTTTGAAGTTCTCCCTTACTTAAGGGATTATTTGTAGAAGAAATAATGATTGTCGGTACGGGTTGTTTTGGACCTCCGCCATACAATATTGCCATATTTTCAGATTTTTGTTTACTATGTCTATATCTTTTTTCATGAAAAAATCAAGGTATTTTATTTAGATAAAGCATTGAGAATTGGAAATTGATAATCAAAAATCAGACAAAAACATTGAATTCAATAGATAAAACGATATCTTCAATCAGTAGTAATTCATTTATATTTTTCCAAAAAAAAGATGAAACTGACTAGTATCGCGCACATCTTTGCAGATCACACAAAATTTCTTGACCAAGAGATTATCCTCAATGGACGAGTAAGAAGTGTAAGAGATTCAAAAACATTTGGGTTTATCGAACTCAATGACGGATCCTATCTCAAAAATATTCAAGTAGTCTTCGAAAATAATCTATCAAATTTTGATGCTATTTGTAAACTCACGACGGGAAGTTCCATAAGTATAGAAGGAAAATTGGTCGCTTCACAAGGAGCGAAACAAGCATTTGAAGTCAAAGCAACAAAGGTGACTATCGTAGGAACGAGCCCAAGTGATTATCCACTCCAGAAGAAGGGACATAGCTTCGAATACCTTCGTGAAATAGCACATCTGAGACCCAGATCAAATACTTTCTCAGCAGTATTTAGAGTAAGATCATTACTCGCATTTGCTATCCACCAATATTTTCGTGAACAAGGATTTATCTATGTACATACGCCAATCATCACGTGAAGCGATGCTGAAGGTGCAGGAGAAATGTTTAGGGTATCTACATTGGATATGCTCAATCCACCAAAAAATACGGAAGGACATATCGATTATAGCAAAGATTTTTTTGCTAAAGAGGCATCATTGACCGTGAGTGGACAGCTCAACGCAGAGACCTTTGCAACGGCATTTGGTAAGGTATATACCTTTGGACCAACATTCCGCGCAGAGAATAGTAACACTACAAAACATCTTTCAGAATTTCGAATGATAGAACCAGAGATTGCGTTTGCTGATCTCAATGACGATATGAATCTTGCAGAATGACTCATCAAATATGCGTTTTCCTATGTGCTTGAACATGCAGATGCAGAGATGGATTTTTTCGCACAATTTATCAATCCCGAAGTGAAGATGAGATTACAAAATCTTGTACAGTCAGATTTTGCAAGAGTAAGCTATACAGAGGCAGTTGAACTCCTCCAAAAATCGTGACAAAAATTTGAATATCCTGTACAGTGGGGAATAGATTTACAGACAGAACATGAAAGATATATCTGTGAAAAAATTTTTAAAGGTCCAACATTCGTTACCGACTATCCCAAAGAGATCAAAGCATTTTATATGAGATTAAATGATGACGGAAAGACTGTAGCCGCTACAGATCTTTTGGTTCCTGGTGTTTGAGAAATCGTAGGGGGAAGCCAGAGAGAAGAAAGGTTAGAAGTTCTTGAAAAAAAGATGAAAGATATGGGGCTTGATGCAGAATGATATGGACGATACTTAGATACTAGAAAATATGGAACTGTTCCTCATGCATGATTTGGAATAGGATTTGAGAGATTGATCATGTATATTACGGGTATGGAAAATATTCGTGATGTAATACCATTCCCAAGAGCACCAAAGACTTGTGAATTCTAAAAACAAATGAATAATGAATAATGAAAAATGA
>CALMEO010000113.1 GCA_937862935.1 uncultured bacterium
CTCTTATGTTCACTTTTTTGAGGACTATTTTCTCTTGTTGCTGGACAATATTATTATTTTGACTCTTGATCTAGTACTGCTCCCTATCAACAATGATGTACTGAAGATCTTATTGTAAGGATAAATACTGAATCTGACCCTAGTGGTGCCAGAGCATGACTTCTTCGTCTCCTCTTTGACCCTGCTCATTTTTCTTATTCTACTTCTTCACTTGCAAGTGTTCTCCAAACAAATTTGTTTATTGCGAGTACAGAAACTTTTGCCATGAATACTAGTCCTTCATCATCACCATCTTGGATTGACCCTGGATTCACTACCCAGTTACAAATCGATCGTTACAACTCAAGTACTGATTATAATGGAACTAATGGTATCTACTGAACACTTAAATTTGTCCCCCTCTATAACCCAACTACCTATACAGGAACTTTTCATATCATCTATAATGGTGATACCATTAGAACGAGTTTAAGTAAGGTTGGTGGTACCAATATTATCAACTCTGGTCATCAAAATACTCGTCTTACTTGAGCCTATTTTATTCTTCAACACCCTTGTACCTACGATACTAACTCTCCTATCATCGCTATCCCTTCCCCTCTTAATAATTCTACTAAACAATCATATCTTAGTGGTATCTCTCTTCTTCTTACCGACAATGCCTGATCCGCTGCTGGTGTTCCCTATGTACGAACTGGTGGTATCCCTGGTGTCGGTACTTGGACTGGTAATCTTCGAGCTGTTACCGATCAATATGGAATCAACCTCAACTCTTTCAATATCCGAGTCTCTGGAAATGGTACCGGTAGATATATCAATGGCCCTATGTTTGCTCCTACAGGCAACCTTACCGCTTTAGCCAATGGTCTCACTTGGCAATATCTCGATAAAAATTATACCCTCACTATCAGCTGACCTGCACTCTTCGATTATGGTATCGAGAAAACTATCACTATGACCTGAAATGTTCAAGATAGAAATAATAACGCTGTATCCTTCTCTAGAACTTTTAATGCTCCCGTTAGCCCTTGGCTTATCCCTGGATCACCAAGTCCCGCTGCTGGTGACTCTTTGGTACTTACTGATGCTCCTATCAGCTTATGAATAGCTGATGATCGAGCGGGAGTCAATTCTTGATCCATCACCGTAACCCTTTCATGAATCAATGGAACTACATATGGTCCTTATATTTTTTCTGGAACTTCTCTTAATCTTTCTGGTATCGTATGAACAGCTAATCAACCTGATTATCTCCTTACCATATCCGGTCACGTTCTCTTCCCAAGTTCTTGAGATATCCTCGTTCGTGTATATGCTGAAGATATGGAAGGTACTGTAGATAGTATCAATGACTATACCTTTAGCACTAAGCCTTCTTGTACCGATCTTGGCTGTTGCCATACCGGGTATATTCAACGAAGAAATGAATTACCTTTTTTATATACTTGATCCACCCTCAATATTTCTGGATGATTCAATCCTTCGTTTGTGATCAATGGATACACAGGAATAGTTGACTGTGGCCTTGAATCACAAGGCATGAACATCTATAAATGA
>CALMEO010000114.1 GCA_937862935.1 uncultured bacterium
GATCATTAGGACAAAAAATACATTGTCCTGGACAATAAAATGGTTTGGTAAGTACCTGTACAGACACAATTCATGACTGTGATCTGATTGCTCTTTTCTTGAGCAGTTGTTCTATTTGTTTATCCTTGGTGATCTTTTTGGCTTTGAGTAAAGTATAATATATTTGAAGTAATTGGATATTTGATGGAAGATCAGGTAAATTATTTGCTCTAGAAAAATCTCTCTTGAAACTTGTAAGAAGATCAAGATTACGATTCTGTGCTTTGGTATTGATTAGTTGAAGAATAATTTTTTCCATGATAAGCTTACTATATATAATCCATTTCTTTTTTCCACATACAAATGTAATTAAAAAATAAAGTGATTTTTTTCTATTGAAAATTTTCTCCCAACCTGTACAATTCTTTCTAACTGTGAAATAAGAAACTAAAAGTTACTAATATATTATTTTATTTTTTAATCTATACTTATGATAGAATTAGATCCACTACCCTACGATGTAAATGCTTTAGAACCTATTATTGATACTCAGACTATTGAACTCCACTATGGTAAACACCATCAAGGTTATGTAAATAAATTAAATGAACTTATAGTTTGAACGCCATATGAAGGAAAATCTCTTGAAGAAATTATTACTTCTGCCGATTGATGACCTATATTCAATAATGCTGCACAGACACGAAATCACACCTTCTATCGAAATGGGCTTCAGGTACCTAGAGAAAACAATCTTCCAATATGACCAATAGCTGATGCTATAACTACGGTACGAGGAAGTTTCGAAAAATTTCAGGAAACTATGATTGCAAGCGCACTTGGAAACTTTGGATCTGGACGAACATGGTTAGTCAAAAATACTGATGGAACAATAGAAATCATGAACACTAGCAATGCATGATGTCCATTGACCAGCGAGAAAAAACCTTTGTTTACTATAGATGTATGGGAACATGCCTATTATCTCAAGTATCAAAATCGTAGAGTAGAATATGTAAATAATATATGGAAATGTGTCAATCGGGATAAAGTAAATGAACTTTTTGGGCAGTAGAATTTATCTTATAGAAAAGGTATGAATAGTACGTATAATAAGATAAAAGGCAGTGAATGAGAAACAATTGTAGCACAGTACTATAAAGACCAATGATATATACTTATAGAAAGAAACTATACAATCCCATGATGAGAGCTTGATCTTATTTTTCAGCGCACCAATATTTTAACTTTTGTAGAGGTAAAAGTAGTAGACCACATAGATGATCTCCAGTGATATCTTACACTCAAAAAACTAGGACACATAAAACATACGATTGCATACTATTTACTCACACATCCAACAGACATGGAATACGTACTTGATATTGTATTTGTAAGAGATAATTCTATACTAGATATCTATGAAAATATAACAAATAACTAATTTATTTATAATTATCATAGTAGATGAAAAAAAGTAAATTAATAATACTATTTATATTGTGATCACTTTTTGGCTGATTTGTCTGGCAGATTGGGCATGAATTAAAAACACTTCAACAACCTGTTATCCAAGAAGGACAAATCAATTTGGATGGTTTAGTCACATCAATAAAAAATATCGTGAATGTTGAACAACTTTGATTGGGAGACAAAACTTATGAACGTTTTGATACTGTTTACAATGTTCTTCTAAATTCTTACTACAATACAGATAAACTTAATACAGGGAAAATGCTTAGTAATGCACTCAAGGCTTATGTCGATGCTATAGATGACCCTTATACTATCTATATGGATAGTGAACAAAACTCTGGATTTCTAGAAGAAATAAAAGGTTCATCAGATTTTGAAGGTATAGGTGCGGTTATTAGCAAAAAAGATTATTATATACAAATAGAAGAGGTTATTAAGTGATCACCTGCATTTACTGCTGGATTAAAAATGCTTGACAGAATAGTTATGATCAATACCTGATCGACCAAAAATCTTGATGTCAATGAAGCTGTCGCTCAGATTAGAGGCCCCAAGTGAACAAAGGTAAAACTTTTTATAGAAAGAATTGCTAAAGATGGTACAAAAGAAATAATCGAGAAAGAAATAACGAGAGATAAGCTTATCATTCCCTCCGTCAACGGAAAGATTATCACCTGAACCAATAATCTAAATATAGGATATATTAATATTTCCATTATCGGAGAAGAAACGGAGAATCTTTTAAAAAAGACACTGAGCGAATTTAAAACACAAAAAATCGAAGGAATAATCCTAGATCTCAGAGGGAATGGATGAGGACTATTACCTATATCTGTACAGATTGCTTCACATTTTATACCAAAAGGAAAATTAGTAGTTAGTACAAAATATACCACATTCGAAGATGAAGAACTATTTTCTGAAGGATATGGAGATTATCAGAATGTACCCATGGTTGTATTAGTTGATGGTCTTACAGCTTCAGCTGGAGAAATTATTGCATTAGCACTTCAAGAACAAATAGGTGCTCAACTTGTAGGCACACAAACCTTTGGTAAATGATCTATCCAGACCATGGATGAATTTGATGATGGTGCATCATTAAAATATACTGTAGGGAAACGATATACACCAAATGGCGAAAATATAGATATTACCTGAGCTAATCCTGATGTACTTATAGAATTTGATACAGACAAATATATCAACGATGCTATCGATACACAACTTGAAAAAGCTAAGGAAGTACTAAGTGCTATGATACAATAAACGAGTAACAGAAGATACTATAAACCCATCCTTCCTCAATAAAAAAGTACCCGTAACTTTACTTTATATCGTCTACAATATGACTGTAACTATAAAACTTCAAAATTCTGATGGGAATCTGATTGCAACATTTCCTTGAGAAGATAAACAAAGTATATCTCAAATCGCGGAAAATAATGGAATAGATATCCCTGTTTCTTGTGGGATAGGTGTCTGTGGAGTATGTAAATGCAAAATCGTCTCATGAAATCAATATACTCAGATAGATAAGATCTCCATGCCTATGAGACCTCTAGAAAGGGATAATGATGGTAACTTCCAAGAGGTATTTGCCTGCGTAGGATGAATATCATCTGAAGCCATTAAAGATATAGACAATCATGAAATTATTTTAGAGAAAAATATGTAAGAATATTAGGTACATTTTACATTATTATGTAGCTAACGTGATCACCTTTGAAATCGAGCACATAAAAAAATTGAAACAACAGGATCAAAATGCTTTCAACCAGTTCTATCTCCAAACCGTTGATATGTTTTTTCGTTATATCAATGCAAACTATTTTATCGGGAAACAAGATGCTGAAGATATTATCTCAGATTTTTACGTAAAATTTTGGGAAGGCGTCACTTCATATAAAGAAGATCAATCTTTTACTGCATACTTTCGAACTATATTTAAAAATACCATCAAAGATTTTTTCAAAAAAAATTCTGACACCCCATTCACCCAATTACAAACTAATGAAGAATGAGAACACTTTGAAGATACCCTTGTAGACGATATCGATCTTAGCAATCTATTGGAAAATGATTTCAAATTTGAGCAAATAGAACAAGCTATGAAGAGACTTGATGATATAAGTAAAGATATTATTTATTTTAAATTTATTGAGGAAAAAACAAATGAAGAAATCTCACTCATAACATGAACGTCTAATGAAATGATCAGACAAAGACTTTCTAGAGCCATCAAACAACTCAAAAAATTTCTTGAAACAAATTAGTTAAAAATATATCTTAATGGGTAATAAAAAACATATATTTTCTCTTTATCTTTTTCTGGTAAACACTTACTCTTTATGTCTTTGATACCTGTTTTGGGTTCCGCATCTTGTGGGACCTTTTTGAATATATTTTATTCTCCTTATATATATTTATAAAAATGTCAACCCTAAGTAAGTAAAGACTACCACGAAATCATGAGAAAGACCAGTTTATACCTAACAAATACATTTGTTATATTCTATGATATTTTTTATCAATAATCTCTTGAAATACAGTCCCTGTATGCTAATATCATTGGTGTACACAGTACTTTTTATTATGTAATTATTTGTACAAATGACAAAGACAGCTCTTATTGCTAGCCTAGCAGAACAATTAGGTGTTTCTAAAAAATTAGCTTCTGAATTAGTTAACTCATTCATCGAAACTGTTATTGGTGGAGTTAAAAAATCTGGAGAAGTTAGAATCCAAGGATTCGGAACTTTCAAGGCTTCAAAAAGAAAAGCTAGAGAAGGTGTTAACCCACAAAATCCAAGTCAAAAAATCAAAATCCCTGCAATGAAAGTTGTTACTTTCAAAGCTGGTTCAGAATTCAAAGGTGCAGTTAAAAAATCTTAGTTCCTATATTCACTATCATAGAAAAACTCTGCTTCTGCAGAGTTTTTTTTATCTTTATGATTTTTTGTTTCATTTTCTGTTGTTTTTTCTTTTACCAGATCCTCAACCAGTAAAGAAATAAGCAGTACGATCATCTCGTGGCTGTTTGTTTGCACGTGGTCTATCTTTACGATTTAGATATTCCTTATTTCCCATCTCTCTTGGCACATATATCTTTTCATGACGTGGCGGTATAGGTGGAATTACTACTGGTTTTCATTTTCTTATTAATCTTATCCTTGGGATTAATAATAACAAAGGCAATAATAATGGTATCACATATACATTTTTTTCTTGTCACGTAAGACTAAATGTAACTACTATATTTCTTTTACTTGTAATCAAATCATCAATTAAAATTTTTATAGAATTATCCTTGATGAGTCATTTGTTATTAGCATCTATCATTTCTACAATACTTGGAAACCCAAGTTCTGATTTTAGACTATCTAATCTCGCTAGTTCGCTTTCTATCAACTGTGGTTCATCTCATACTATACGTATACTTGATGTATCAACTCTTGAAGCAAACTCTGGATATTCAGATACTGCATCCTGAAATGCACTAATTACTCTTTGCTTAGCATCTTGTGCTCTGTGTTCCAGTGCAAGATCTATATTTTCTTGTTCTCTATTTCCTGGGATCAGACTTGAATCTCCATATTTTTTTGCTTCTGGCGAAGCATTACCTGTAATGCTTTCTATTTTTACATGAAGATTGCTACTATCTACCGTATTATTCTCTCTATACTTATCTTTAACAAACCCATAACTTACTATAGCTTCCTTGATTACTTGTTCTAATTTTGCTTTAATATCATTATCAAAACTCTTGTAATCATTGGTATCAGTAGCTTTAGCTAAATCAAAATGAGGAGCTAATTCATAAGGGATAGTAATTGATGAAGTTTGATTAATACTGTCAGAGTTTTTGGATAATATAATATTACCAGGATAAATAAAATCAATATCCGCTTCAGGTCGGTTTTTATTTTTTTGTCGTTCAACACTATCAGCAGTCAACATTTCTTTCGTATTTTTTAAGAGATTTCTCCAAAACTTCTCGTCTTGAATATTCGTGTTTTTATTTAATGGTACACCCGTTGCTAAAGCTAATTGTGCAGCAGCGTACACTATCAACAATGCCTTGTTGGTGCGTTTTGTAGCTTCTCGATTTATACCAAGCTCCAATCCTCTTTTTGATGTGGAGATATTCTTATTATTCATTTATATAACTAAAAAATAAAATCACTTATAAATTATACATAATTTCTTTTTTTTTGTCAAATATGGGCATATATATACCTACAACAATCACACAGTAAAGAAATACAGTACTGGTGTTTGTTGTATTTACAGCATTATATTGACACTCATTCTAAAACCTTTTTCAATAATACTGCTCTAAATCTACTTTCTTTCATCATACGATCTAGATGAGTATGTTTCAATAAATCTTTTGTAGACACTCAATCTTCGTCTAATCCAAATGCT
Organism: uncultured bacterium; assembly: GCA_937862935.1. Taxonomy (GTDB): domain Bacteria; phylum Patescibacteriota; class Gracilibacteria; order Absconditabacterales; family Absconditicoccaceae; genus CAJBLF01. The sequence continues at coordinate 5,884 of CALMEO010000114.1, forward strand.
CTAATAAATCATTTTGTTCATGGTTCACAGTTACCTACTGCATAAGAATCTTTCATCATAATCTTTTGTGTAGGGCTAGTTTCTAGAAAATCCATAATCATCTCTTTTTGTTTATCTTCAGGTCGATTGTTGGTATTTGATCGTTCATTATATGCCTTTTCAAACAATTTTCTTGCCATATATTCTTGCCAATACGATCTAGGATATATGGTAAATATTTCTTCAGGAATACTTGCTTCATATTCCATATATTCCCTCCCTAGATTGACAAAATCTGGATGAATTTCAGACATTTTCTTTTCATATACCAAATCACAGGTAATAAGAGAAGGGACATCATTTTCTCTGTGTTCGTAGATATATTGGTGATTTATGCCATGTTCTGCACATATTTGTTCAAACTGATATCATGATGTTTCTATATTTTTATCGTTTTTTCTTTTTTTGACTGCAAGACCATCTTTTATCTCCCATCCATTTATGTTTCATGTATAGTCTGTAGATAGTGGAATTTCTATCTTTGTATGTTCTATTCTGTTTGCATCTCCTACTTCCCATTCATCTATATACAATTTATCTTGATCTTCTTTGATCGGATGTTCTTCAAATATTTCCTTTATAAGACCAAACATACCTAAACGCACATATTTATCTTTATATTTTCTAATACCTGCCATATTTTCAATAAACTTTCATGTAGATTCTACATCGAATCAACGTTTTATGCCAAGGAACCATTTGCCGATATCATTAAACTTTATATCCTTGGGATCCATATTGGTCCTGTAGGTAAAAGATAACGTCTGTTTTTCTAGATTTTCGTCATAGTATTCTGTGATAAATGTTTTTATAGGTAGTTGTTGTTCTAAGCATGCTCATTTGCTTTTGATTACTTCTCCAAGCAGTTTCCCTGATCCCTCAGGAGAAAGATGTTCCTTTTGACTCAACAAAACCACATCTACTCATGCACAGTTTTTGATTACTGTAGGATATTCCTCATTTACCGCTCCTCTATTTGTCAGAACTGCCATATCGAGTCCATTTATTTCTTGAAGTCATCCTTCGGATCAAGGATGTGCAACATCAACTCTCATCATAGGTAGATATACTAAACTTGATTTTCCTGCATAGATATATCATGCTCCAGACATTCAACTTCTTGAGCTGTAATACTGTTTTCCCTTATAGTCTTTTAATAACTCTGTTCAGGAATCATTTTCTACATCGTATATTTTACCTGTACTCAGTGAAAGAATCAATGATCATCGTGCCCCACCAAAATCTCGATTACGTATCTTTGTATCGGGCAAAATGCTTCAGTATTTTTCTACTTGTTGCAGAATATTATTATATTCCTGTTCGGTCATTATTCTCTGATTAATTTTGGAAAGCATGTTATTTGTCATACTTTCTTTTGTTCATCAGGCAAGATAATTTGGAAGGGGCTCGTGTTGTCCTCTTAATGGGTCTCTAGGAAGGATAGAAAGTATCTGGTGGACAATTTTTTGTTTATTACTCTCTAATGAAGCATCATTACGTACTTCATTACGAAGAGTATTCATAGGATTTTCCCAATTGTTTTGATAATATCATTGTTTTAGCAATTTATCTCTTTTGTTTTGTATATAATTAGCAATTTTTTCTTTACTAATTGTTTGGTCTGAATTATTTTTTTTCATGTACGAAAAAATAAGATATAAAAGTGATTTTATACCCCATTTTTTTAGGAAATTTATTCTTTTGTCTTTTGTTCGTATGCAGATGCTCTTGCAGTCCGTCGCAGATATACACTTCCATACTATTTATACCTTGTTTTATTTTGTACTAATACTCTTGCAGTCCGTCGCAGATATATACTCTTACAAATAAGACACAAACGATCTCATTGAGATTTTTTATGTCGATTTTATTCAGCCTTAGCTGTAACAAAAAATCCACACAAGATAACTAATATAATATACAAGAAGACAACCTATCCTATATGTATAGGGTAGACTGTTGTTTTGCATATTACACCAATTATAATCGTGTGGATCCAAAAAACAGTTCTCGAAAAAATTTTTAACTTGGAGTAAGACATATTTTGTATACCTTACTTCAGTGATAGAATTATAATTATTTTTATATAAAAGTCAATATCTGTTTTTAAATTGATTTTTTGCTGTAGAATACTATATTATATGCAATCAATTCTTTATTGTCTGCCAATAGGCAATTTTTACCAAATAATATTACTATTCATGACATGATATATCGTTTTAGCAGCAATTGCTGGTGGTTTGATAGGATATTTCATTTTCTATCTTAGATATCAACACAAAGATACCGTAAACCAACTCAGATCAAATCTCAAAGATGCAGCGAAAGAAATTGAATATCTCAGCAATGAACTCGATGAATTTGTTCAACAAAACTCACTTTTAAAACAGAAGACTACAGAACTATTGGAAAAAAATGATGATCTTTCTGATGTTGTATCTGAATTGAGCAAATACTATGTACATTTAAAAAAAGCTGCAGAAAAAACTACAGAACTTAGCAAGTATCTTAGTACACCAAACCCCAATATAGAAGAAAAGATGCAACCATTTCTAGATAAAGCCAAAGAAAAAGTGAGTGAAGAAAAAACATTTTTCTAAATATCAATAAAAAGCTAAAAACAACAAACTAAAAAGGTATGAATTGCATTTTTAGACACTATCGTGAATTATATTAGTTTGTACAATAACAGTTCCTATATTTTTCATTATTTACTTTTAATTATTAGTTAATTTGTTTTGTCTTATAATCAAAAACACATTCTCATACATGATCCAGAAACAGGATATAATAGTATAGCCGATCAGTATAGATCATATCACAAACACCTGGATAGTTTTGAAAAAGGTGTCTTTGTTAGGTTTTTACCAAAAGACAACAAAGATCTAGAGATTATCGATCTCGGTGCTGGTGATGGAAGATTGTATAAATTTCTTGCACCACTCAAACCTTCAAGATATGTTGCCTGTGATATTGCTCAACAGTTACTTAAAAAACACCCAAGCACAACTGTAGAAAAGGTAGTATGTGATTTGGAGGATACCCTCCCCTTCGATGATAACTCATTTGATGTAGCAACAAGTTTTTTTGTATTAGAACATATAGAAGATATAGATAGTATGTTTTGAGAAGTATATAGGATTTTGAAAACAGCATGAATATTGATCATAGGTCATTTCATTCAAAGACGTGAATTTGTATGGAAAAAAGATAAAGATCAGTTTAGAATCAAATTTTTTAATCACAGGATACAGGACATAGAGAAATCTCTTATAAAGAATTTCTTCGATCTCCATGTTGTACCTATCCGTGAGGAAGGAATCACTATATGACATATTCTTGTCTGCAGGAAAGCATAAGTCTTGAAAAAATAATCACTTTGTATAAAGTATTGAGCAATCGATACTTTTTTTATTTTTCTAGCCAGGTTTATGAAAAAATTTCTTATTACTACGCCGATTTATTATCCTAATGGATATCCACATATTGGACATGCTTATGCAAGTTTTATTGCAGACTTTTATGCGAGATACAAAAGATTACTTGGATATGAGGTTAAATTCTCTACCGGTAATGATGAAAATAGTCAAAAAATAGTCCAACAGGCTCAAACAGAAGGCAAGGATGTTATGGAATATCTTGATGCTATGGGAGCAAAACGAGAAGAAATATGGCAGCATTTACAGATTTCTTATACTGATTTTATTAGAACTACCCAAAATACGCATAAATCACTTGTTCAAGAGATGCTACAAAAATCATATGACAAGTGAGATATCTATGAAGGTGAATATAAAGGATATTATTGTGTAGGATGCGAATGATTTAAAACAGAAAAAGATCTGATTTCCAAAGATTGAGAATTTGTCTGTCCTGATCATCTCAAAAAACCAGACCTCATTGTCGAAAAAAATCGATTTTTCAAACTCAAAAATTATCAAAAAAAAATAGAAGATCTCTATATACAACATCCTGATTTTGTGCTTCCTGAATATAGATTCAATGAAATGAAATCTTTTGTACGTGGTGGTCTAGAAGATTTTTCTGTATCTAGAGAAACCAATAAATTTGGTATACCACTCCCCTTCGATCCAAAGCAAGTAAGTTATGTACGATATGATGCCTTGTTTAATTATGTCACCATCTCTAGAGATGCCTGATTTCGAAATACAGATACACAAATAGTTCATATTCTCGGGAAAGATATTGTGAGATTTCATGCAGTTTTTTGGCCTGCAATGCTCATGAGTGTAGATTATTGTTTACCAAATACCGAATTCGTTACGGGATATTTCACGGTAGATGGACAAAAAATGAGCAAATCATTGGGTAATGTAATCGACCCTGTACAAGTTGTGGATGATTATGATAGAGATGCTGTTATTTTTAATCTCCTCTATGATGTACCTATTGGTGCTGATTGAGATTTTTCTGTAGAAAGATTAGGAAACTTATATGATAGTATGTTGATTGGTGGACGAGGAAATTTAGTGAATAGAGTCACAAGTTTGTGTAAAAAATATGAAATTACGCATGGAAAGTTTAATAAACAAAAACGAGGAATCTTTAAAGAAACCACCAATAGTAAACTTGTCCAATATTTTGAAGATGGACGAGATGGAAATAAAATAGAAGAAACGTATCTTAAAAATGCAGATATCAAATGATATCTTGATGATTGGTATCAACTCGTTCAAAGAGCCAACGAATATATAACTACTGTTCAACCATGGATTACCTATAAAAACGAAGAAACTAAAAATGAAGCAATCAATGATTTACAATTTTTGCTTTACATCGTAAAGAACATTGCACTCTTTTCAGCACCTATTCTGATTAATGGATTTAAAAAAATACAAGATATTTTTGGTAATGAAGAATTTAGTAGTATAGATTCTACTGTAAACAATTCAAATACTACCTTCAAGATCGTATTTGATATGGAGGAATTTCCCGTGAATTTAAATCCACAAATAATATATCAGAAAAAAGAAGAATAATTTTTATATACTATACTTATGCTGCCAATGAATACTCAAGAATTGAACAAAAAACTTTTCGAAGAGCAAGTACAACTAATAAAAATGAATATAAATAATCAAGATACACATATATTAGAGCAGCAGAAACAAAAGATAATACAAATAAAAGAAGATATTTCTGATATACTTCAAGCAGAAAAAGATAATACAGCAAGAAAGGAAGGATTAAGACAACTTCGTCAATTGGAAAAGGAGAAGGAATTAGAACAATTCTATAATCAAGAAGATATTCGTCTTGATGATTTTGATATTTTTTGAGAAGAATTTGCTTTTTTGAAAGCTATGATAGAATTTTATGAAAAAGAAAATATACAATATCCTTGAAGTGGTTTCTATATTTCTTCTCTCTCTAGTACACACGCAAATATTTCCTTAATTGATAATTGGGAAACATATAATGCAAATTTTACTTTCGATATAGAAGGAGATTTTCAAGATTTTTTAAAGAGTATTCGTGTTAAAAAATTTACCCACACCTATGATGAAGAGAGGCTAGAATCTGATTACCCTTATCCAGGGAAACATAAAGCTATTATGAAATTATTTGGTGTCATTAGGGAATACATGAATAGATAGTATTCTTTTATCATGTATTCCGTGATATCATCTTGTATAGAAAATACTACTATAGTATTGCATTAAAAAAATATCCTAGTATCATCATACAGATTCAGACTATTCCAAAGAATATTATCAATAATTTTGTTTTCATTATTTTTTTGAGGATTAGAAATTCCGGTAAAGATAGTCCAACGGTAGCCATCATAAATGCTAGTCAGGTACCCAATGGTATTCACTTGGCTATCAAAGCCTGGACGATAGGGATCACGCTTGTTGCATTAGCATACATAGGAATTCAAACAATTACTGCTATGGGAACTGCAAATGGGTTGGATTTTGTGATGTAATTTTCGAAAAATCATGTGGGTATGAACCCATGAATCGCAGCACCCACTCATACTCACAATAATACATAAGGCACGATTTTTATTGTAATATTCCATGCTTCCTTGATAACCTCTTTGGATCTTTGACTGAAAGGAATATGTACTTGTTGTGTTTCAATAGTCTGATTATTTCTTTTGTTTTGTATGAAATCAGCTAAATATTTTTCTAATTTGAATTTTTTCAAAAACCAACCTCATAGAGTTCAAAGCACAATTCCACTAATCATATATATGGCGGTGATTTTTAGCCCAAAAATTCATAAAAACATTGCGATAGCGACTTCGTTGACTAGTGGTGAAGTAATAAGAAAAGAAAAGGTCACGCCTAGAGGTATTCATGCTTTGAGAAATCCAACAAATAAAGGAATCGAAGAACAGGTACAAAAAGGAGTTATTGCGCCGAATATTGAAGCAAAAAAATATTCCAATCAGAATAATTTATTTTTACTTAAAAAATTCCTAATCTTTTCTATGGGGAGATAAGAATTGAGTAAGGTCATCACATTGGTTATTAGAATCAAGAGTAAAATAATCTTGATACTATCGTATATAAAAAAATTGAGCGCTTGTGTTAGGTGCGCTGTTGGTTCTAAGACAAGAATAGTGGATATGAACCAATCTGTTATATATTCCAATCGTGTGAACATTTTATGACTGCTATATAAAATTATCTATCACAGCTGCATCATCCTCCACAGCATGCACCATCTTCTTCGTCATCATCATCACATCACCCACAACACGTATGCTGTGAAGCTGCTTGATGAGTCAATATATCTACCATTTCTTTGGATTCTGGAACTCTTCCGGTGAAAATTACTTGTTCATTAATCACCAATCATGGTAAAGTTAAAATATTATATTCCATAATTTCCTTCATATCATCAATCTTTATAATTTCACAATCCAATGCTAATTTTTGTGCTGCCTTTTCTACCGTTTTTTGTAAAAGCTGACATTTGGGACATCAGGTACCTAGAATTTTGATAATCATCTTTTGAGTTTACTATATAAAATTTTAAAAAATACTGAATGACTATTCAGAGATAATCCGACATAATCATAATCATTTATTTCTTTATAGATTTTACTTTACAGGTAGTAATATTAAACAAAGAATATATCCCGCAAAAACCTGTAATACTTGTAATCAAAACCACTATTCCAACTACATATATGATAATCTGCAACGTTCCTACCAACCGAAGATATCATCATACCAACAGTACAATAGCAATAATTAACCTAATCAAACGATCTAGTATTCATTCATTTGTTTTCATAAGTCTAAAGAAAAAAATAAAAAGTATTATCTTTGTAAGTTATACATCATAATACCACCCTCGATATTTATGATAGTATACTGAGGAAGTTGTGGTTGTATTTGCATCTGTACATACCCTGAAGATCATCAAGAATGACAATACAAACAAAAGTGTGTTCATTCTGGGTATAAATTTCCAGAAAACATTTCATTGGAGATAGGAACTGCATCTTCGATAGGATGATTTATCATATCCACGAGGACTACACGAATTCATTCAGATTCTAATTTTTTTTTGTTTTTGAAATATTCTGTCCAAGTCCATCTGTCGGTAGACATTTTACCACGTATATCACATGCATCTGCAGAATAAAGAGAAGAAACATCCATAATAAACTAAAATAAGATACTAAAATAAAATACAGAGATTGTATTATTTTATGTTTTCATTTTAATTTCAAGCAATACCTCTCTCTTGTGAAGATCAGATAATTGCTGTATATTCTGATTGAGAAATATATTGTGGCGTATATTCATCTCCTTTATTTTTTATATTTTTTACATATGCGCGAAGATGATTACGTGATCATTTGTTAAGATTATTATAAATATTTATTATATTTCCATTGGTAGTTTCTTGTGTTAATACATTGAGATCTTTGATATCCAGATCTTCAACAGTTGCCCCAACCATCAAAGCATTCAGAAGTGATATACTTCCTTGAGCTACTAAGTCGGTATATAATTTTTGTATTGTAGGAGAAGAAAACAAACCAACAGTATCATCTATTACAGGGTCTGTTATGTTATAATGAGTCAAAAGAACCTTCACAGCATCTGTATGTGTCTGTTCTGACTGTGCAATATTGGTAAATATTTTATTTCACCATAGTGTTCCAAGCGTTGTATATACATCTCTTGCTAATTTTTCTTCTTCACGCATTTGAACTAATCCAGATATTTCTTGATCGGAAAGTTCTCATGTAGAAAGTATCGTTATATTGTTAGTATCAAGTATATCACTCTTATCTACCACATATTCTGGAGATTGGTTTTGTGATAGACTTTTACCTTGTGGATTGGTTGCACATCATCACAATAGTAAGAGAGAAAGAGTAACAAGTGACATAGTAATAATTCTTTTGTTAATTAATTTCATAATAAACATAGTAAATAATAAAAGATTATTGTGACATATAACTTTGGATAGCTGCCCTAAAATCCTCTGTTTCCAAAATTACGCCACTTTGATTTTTGATATTATATGTTGTACCTATTTCTTTTAATTTCATCGTCTTGTCTATACCCGTAGGAAGATTCAATTCTTTTTGAAAATATTCAAACGGAACTTTTGTCGTATAAATAATATATTGTAAGGTATTACTTCCTCTAATGTCTGCTACGTTTACTATTCACTGATCATTGACGATATTTGAAGCTGGTTTGGTTTGTCGTATAGGAGTAAAAATAACGAAGCTAAGTGTGGCGAAGAATATACCAACAACCATCCATATAAAGGTCTGTTTTTTGATCTTTCTGCCTAATACATATATATCTAAACTATTTTTTGGACAATCATTTACACATTCCATACAACTGATACAATCCGGATGCGTAATTTGATCAGCTGTCTTTATCTTTAGATTTGCAGGACATGATTTTCTACATATACCACAAGAAATACAGGTATTATTGTCTCTTTTGAGTTTAAAAAAGTTAAATTTTTTGATTATACCAAAGAAAGCTCACAATGGACAAAGATATCTACACCGTCGCCCTTTACTAAAGAATGCAGTAATCACTACAAATGCAAGTACAGCGTAGGCAAATATCAATTCATCAAACTCGTTACCTAGATGTGCAAATGCCGAGAATGGATCATACAGATCAAATACTAATGCTGTTTCTCTAAATGAAAAATATACTATAACAAACAAAACAATATATTTGAGATATCTAAGATATTTATCTACTATATCGGGCAACTCTATATCTTTTTTGATTCACATTCTTCTTCCCAGTGATCTTATCCATTCACTGATAGCCCCTATTGGACAGAAAAAACCACAAAATACTCTTCCAAAAAATATTGTCAAAAGACTAAATATCCCCAATAATATAAAATTGCTTCGATAGAGTTTAGGAATAAATTGTCCACTAAATATGTACGTTAATATACCTTCTAGGGCTCCAAACGGACAATAGGCATGGATAGGTGAAGCTTGTTCTATACCATATTGTTGGTGAGCAAATGCAAGAAATACAATAATCCCCAGTATAATAATCTGTGAAATGGTACGGACTTTGATTTTTTTCATAGATGTACTTATATATTAAAAATTTTTTTAAAATCCTCTTTTAGCTTTTTATATATTATTTTATCTAGACTATAAAATATTTTCTTTCCTTCTCTTCTCGTTGTAAGCAATCATAACTCTTTTAATATATTTAAATGATGAGACACAAGGTTCTGTTTTACCTGTACGTCATCGACAATATCACAAACACAAAGTTCTCATTTTGTATTGAGCAAACAAATGATTTGTAGTCTATATACCTGTGATATAGTTGCTAATATATCTGACAATCACTGTATATCTTTACTCTTACAATTCGTCATATTTTCCTATAGCAAATAAACATATCAATATGTATTGATATGTTTTAAAAATTCAAGAACAAAGTATTATGAGTCGAATATAGCTCTTTATATTATATTATTCGGTCTCTTATAAGAGAAACGTATATCTTGTATTTTCTACGATAATTTCTTTTATCTCATCTATATTAATCTCCCATGCAGTAGTATCTTCTTCTGGCAGTTCAATACCTCATGTCATATTAAGAACAAATTCTGCGTTGATAAACACACAAGGATCATCTTCTTCATTATCTCACATATCAATTCATCAAATCACTACTGATAAACAAGTAACGGGGATATCATGTTCACCTATAAATTTGAATCTATCTATAATCAATCCTTTCTGTGCTATATATTTGAGAATATTTAGTTTTTCTTCTTCTCTTACTATATCTACTTCCTCTTTCCATTGTATATTTTCTGATATATTTTTCGAACGATTTTGATTATCATAAGCATCATTTTTTTGATCAAAACCATCATAGGAATAATGAAGCTGATCTCTTAACTTATCAATTCTCTTTTTCTGTTCTCCAAGGAAAATGTTCGTTTCATCAAGAACCATCCTCATTTTAAATAAGATAATAAGATCTTGCGCTATATATGGATCTGGTTCATATGATTTTTTATCCAAAATTTCAGGGACATACTCTTGTCCATCGGAAATATCGTTGGAGCTAATAAATTCATCTCCCATGTATTTTTATAGCCCATCAAAGAAATAAATTTTTGTTCATATTTTTGTTCACTTATTCGTTATCATTATTACCTATTCTTTGGTTTTTTGCAATAATAATAGATTCTTTTTTGGTATTTACCAAGGTGAATAGGATCATAATACCGATACCGATAAAGAAAGCAAAAAGAAATGCTGCTTGTGGAGAAACCTTGTCCCAGAGGGTTCAAAGAATATATCAGCCAGGCAACGATACTATCCCTATAGCCGTATGAAATACTCCCAATGCTGTACCTTTTTGCTCCTTTTCTGCAAGATCTACCACCAAAGCCCTTTCTGTCCCATCAACTATAGCAAACAAGAGTCCAAAGATTATAAAAAAGAAAATTACTCGTCAGATTTGGCTCACTAATGCTAATCATAAGGTTACTACTAAAAACAAGCTATAAGCTATCCACAACATGGTTTTTCTTCCTACACGATCAGATATAATCCCTGCAGGAGCAGATACCAAGGTATATATTCCATAAAACAATACATAATACAAAATAGCGTTTTGATCACTTGCACCTACACTTTTTGCTTTGAGTAGCATAAATGCATACCCAAAATTAACCAATCAAAACAGTGCAGCGACAAGAATAAAGCGTTTGAGATTTTTTGGTAATGATGTTATGATAGCACCCAATCATTGTACCTGTGTTTTTGGTTCAACATGAATATGATTCCAATGATTTTCTTTCTTCATCTTCTTTCATTCTTTAACAAAGAGTATTGCTATGACTGCAATCAATCCAGGGATGAAAGCAAAAACAAATAAATTCTGATATCAAAAATATGGGAATAGTACCAAGGCTATTATTGCTCATAGTACAGATCCTGTTCCATCCATTGCTCTCTGAATACCATAAGCTTTCCCCATAAATTCCGGCGCAGTGGAATCAGCTACCAAAGCATCTCTCGGTGCATCTCTCAGCCCTTTTCCTATTCTCTCAATAACTCTAAAGACGAGAACTACTGGCCACGTTTGTGCCAATGCAAATAATGGTTTAGTAACTGTAGAAAAACTATATCCGATAAGGACAAAGATTTTTCTTTTCTTACATTTATCTGACAGATATCACGAAAATACTTTCAACAAAGCAGCAGTCGTATCTGCAGCCCCCTCTACTATTCCTATCACGGTTGCTCATGCTCACAAACTCGTAAGAAACAATGGTATCAATGGAAATACCATCTGTGAGCTTAAATCTGTGAGTAGACTAACCAACCCAAGCAAAAATACATTTCTAGAAATTCATTTCAAAAAATACTTTAGATTCTTCATATATTATGGTATTCATTGATACTAAAAGACTTTAATTTTTTTCTTTTCTATAAGTTTAAGAACGACATATACTATTAATATAACTACTTGTCCAATATATTCTCATGGATTGAGAAAGAGAAGATGGAGAATTGCAAATAGTAGTGCAAAATATGCTGCATATTGTACAGTCTTTCGATGTCATTTTAATAATCTGAGAGAAAAATTATTTGAGGTAATATACCCCAGAAACAAACAAAATATCCCAAAATATCCTATAAGTATATTTCGTGTCTGTAACTGATTTACTAGAATAAAATGTATGTGTATCCATCATGCGATATATATACCCGCATGTATAAATATAGCTAAAAATGTGGTTATGCCCAATAATCTTCTGTATCTCATACCTAAACTAGCAATGAAGTATATACTACTAAGCAACATATATCGTACTCATTTCAATGACCTTCATTTTATGGTTTTGAGATATTCCCATAGTCAAGAAAACGTTGTAGTTTTTAGTTCTGTATATTTTAACAAAATCATAAATAATGGCTTTACCAATAAGGTAAACCAGAGTAAGTTAAGTCATGTGTTTGCAAATCGTTCGCTCGTTTCATTTCATAAAAACGATAATGCATCTGGTGCAAAATATGAAGCCAACACTATAGCCACGCTTATGAATGTAACGATTATATAATATATATACATATTTTTTGAAAAAAAAATTAAATATTATGATATATACCCCTTTTCTTTGAGATAATCAAATCCTGCTTGCCTGAGACTGAAATCATTGAGTACGTGCATATCACTATTTATATATACGCCTCCTTGTATCTGAGATAGTGCTATATCTAATTTCTCAAGATCTGTTCCTCCTATATACAGATAGAAACAATTTATTTCTATAGGAATTTGATACTGATTGAGTACTTCAACAACCGCCTCTATATCTAAATATTTTGAAGTTTTTTTATTACAAAGATGTCCCATACATTTTATCTTATCATGATATTTATGAATAGCTTTGATATATGCTTGCGTGATGTTTTTCAGATCCCCTTGGTAATCTTCTGCATGACATGATAAAAGACAAAAATCTGATGTGTGTCACTGAATATCAAAACAACAATTTCCTTCTTCATCAATCAAATCTCACTCTATACCAAAATTAACCTCTACATCATTATAAATATTCTTCCATCTGTTTGTATGCACTCTTCGATTTCTTGTTCCAAAATTTTTACCATCTAACATAAACTGACTATGGTCTGTTATGGTTATTTTTTTGAGCCCTATCTTTCCAGCATATTGAACTATTTCATCGATAGTATTCATTCCATCGGAATAATTTATACTATGCATATGATAATCTTCGTTCATTGTATTTAATACTTTGACCATAAAAAATTAATGAAAAATTAAAAATTAAGAATGAATAATGTTTGATTTTGTCTTTGCATATACTATTGTAATCTACAATAGTCCATTGCAATACATTCAATCGTTTTTCATTATTCACTATTCATTATATTTTACTTATTTCATACCCATCTTTTGTATCTTTAATTTCTCGTCATAGATCAGTTATTTTCTTTCTCAGTTCATCAGCTAATGCATAATTTTTATCTATTTTAGCTTGTTTTCTCTGCTCTGCTAAATCAATAATTTGTTTCTTTTCAACAAGATATTTCTCATCAATAGGAATTAAATTTTCCTCATCATCAAATAAATTTAATTTTAATACATTTTCATCGAAGTATTTTATAATTTCCAGAGATTCTCTTATTACTTGTTTATCATTATTACCTCAATGATGAGTAAGACTCACAGAATGATCCTCTGTTGCATTTTTTTCTAAAACATTAGAATAATTATTTGAAAATTCAAAGAGTTTAGATAATAACTTTGTGGTATCCATATTGTTTGCGAGGGACTCTATTAATCATGCATATAAATTTCTAGCATAATCTGTTGTAATAAATTGTTCAATGTTTTGAATATTTGATTCAAAAGAAATACCCAAATTTTTTTTTAAAGTACGAAAAGATCCACCCAAATTTTTTCTAGACTTCTTAGCAACTTCTAATTGTTCCCAAGTAAAATTTTGGAAATTTCCATACTGCGCCATGAAATAGAAATATCTCAAATCCAATGGTGAATATCATTTAGCTGTTATGTCTTCTAGACTATAAATATTACCTAATGACTTACTCATTTTTCCACCGTCTACTTGAAGAAATTCGTTGTGTACTCGATACTTTACTCGTGGATGGACACCGAAAGCACATTCAGATTGAGCTATTTCATTGGGATGATGAATAGTGATATGGTCTGCTCCTCCATGATGGATATCAAATTGCTCTCATAGATATTCGCTCGACATAGCACTACACTCTATATGCCAACCAGGAAATCCAATTCACCAAGGAGACTCTCGTTCCATTTGTCTTTTTTCGTTTTCAGGAGAAAATTTCCACAAAGCAAAATCAGTAGCGTTTTTCTTTCACTTCATATCTACTCTCTCTCCTGCGTTCAAATCTGCTAGGCGCTTTTTGTAATTTAGTCACATAAGTTCACCATAATTTTCTACCTTGCTTGTATCCATATAGATACCATCTCATTCCACTGCATAGGTATATCATTTTTCTTCCAATATTTTTATCAAATCAATTTGCTTCTGGATATGTTCTGTTGCTCTAGGCATCACATCAAATTCGTCTATATTGAGTTGATTCATATTATCTTTGAAAATTTTTTCATACTGCTGTGCTATTTCTTTGGCTGTCTTACCTTCTCTTCTTGCACCTTTTTCCATTTTATCTTCTCCATCATCACCGTCAGAAACTAAGTGACCTACGTCCGTGATATTCATTACAGCCTTTACCTTGTATCATAGCAACTTGAGCGTATTTCTTATCAAGTCAGCAGTAAAGGTAGCTCTCAAATTTCCTATATGTGGAGTATAATATACCGTCGGTCAACAACTATACATCCCAACTTCATTTTCATGAAGAGGAATAAAAGGTTCTTTTTTGCGAGTAAGTGTATTATAAATGTGTAATTGCATCAATAAAAAACAAAAAATAAAGTCTCTCATACTCTACTAAAGCTGAAAACAATTTCAATTGAAATATTCCATCAGCGTAGTACTATAATACTATTATATAATTGTATTTTTATAGTTTTTCCTTATAGTATTAGCATATTTTTACTTATATATGTACTATGTTAGATTTTTGAATTCTAGGCAATAACGCTAGGAATTTACTCTATATCAAAAAGTTTAATGATAAAAAAGGTATTCGTCTGGCGAATAATAAGCTCCAAACCAAAGATTTTCTTATAGAAAGAGGCATCCCTTTTGCCAAGACCTATGGTATCATTCGCAACCGTAAAGAACTCTATGAATTTGATTTCGCCTATCTCCCCAGAAAAAACTTTGTTGTAAAACCCAATCATGGAAGTAAAGGACAATGAGTATATATTGTAAAATATGTCGAAGAACAAACATCAGAGACGATAACTACGCCTATACCATGAGAAAAAAATATACCACAAACTCAAGGTAAATTTCAAAAACGATGAGATACAATAAAAAAAATATTTTTTCAAAAATTTGATGATCAGCATCACCATGGAAAATACCAAATAGGAAATGAACTACTGACTGACCAAGAATTTAGAAGACGCTTACTTGATATCCTGGATGGAAAATACTCAATGACACTCGGATGAGACAGTATAATTATAGAAGAAAAGCTGATTGCTGGAGAACTATTTAAGGATTTTTGTGAATACGGCCTAGCAGATATCAGAGTAATTGTTTTTAATCTCGTCCCGGTTGCTACTATGATTAGGGTACCGACCAAAGATTCTGGTGGCAAAGCAAATCTCGCTCAATGAGGATTATGATTTGGTATCGAAGTAGGAAGCGGTAAAATTACCTCGCTCCTTTGGAGAAATAAAATCTATAAGATGAAGTTTCCTAAGAAATTTGCTCATTTCCAAAATAAAAAACTCCCCTACTGGAATGATATTTTATTCCTTTCTTCCAAAGTACAATATTTTGTCAATCTTGGCTATCTTGCGCTTGATCGAGTCATCACAGGAGAATGACCAAAACTGCTTGAAATCAATGCAAGAGCCTGACTTGAAGTACAAAAAGTAAGTGATACTAAGCTAAAAAATGTATTGAATAAAATTGCTGATCTCAAAATTATCGATCCAGAAAAATGAGTAGAAATAGCCAAAAGTCTTTTTACTCCTGAGAAATCAGATCTTTTTGGTCAGAATAAACTTCTCTATCTTTCTCAATATGCAAACCTTATCATCAAGGAAAAAGAAGAGGAAGAAAAAATCGATGTTATTGTAGAAGTAGATCTCAATAAATCATGAAACTATATGTCACAAAAGCTCTTTGATACTATAAAAGAAAACAAGAGAGAATGGTATCTTGATCTCTACGAAAATGAGATTACGATTAGAAAAACTAAGTTTGCAAAATTGGAAAGTCTTCCTGACAATAAGATCGTTTTAGGAAATAAGACTGCAAGCAATTATTTTATCAAGCCTTTACATAAAACTCTTGCCAAATTAGATATCGTCGATCCAAAATATATTGATCCACTGGAACTAACAGAGCTTCATGGTATCGATCAAAAAATAGAAAAACTGAATAAAAAACTCAATCTCTCTTCCAGACTTAGACCACTCAATTATTTTAGTGAGCTTGATAAATTCATCACCTTACATGGAAAATATAATCCTATATTCAAATATAAGCGACCTGAAGAACAAAAACTTCTTCAAACAAGAGATGAAATGATAAAACTTCAAGAACAGCTTAACAAACTCAAAAGTCCATTTAAACAACTTTTTCTTGAAAAACTCGAAGAGTTGGAACTTAGAAGAAATCTCATTCTTGCTTATAGCAAACAAGACCTTCATAATATAGCAGTATACAATAAAAAACTTTTTTGAGAATTTGATGATGAACTTATAAAGTCCGCAAAAGAAAGAGTATTTGCACTCAATGAAGATAATGAAAAACTCTTATGAGAACCACTAAAGTTATCAACCATAGAAAAAACTATAGAAACATATCTTAAAGAAAAAAAAATTTATGGCGTAGATATTGTTTTTAGTTATACAAATCTTTCTAGGATATCTGTTATTATGGGTAAAAATATCAAGATAAGTATATCCAAACATGGTATTTTTAGAGAAAAAGAACTACTCTCCATCTTGGCTCATGAAATAGATACCCATCTTGTAAGACATATTAATGGCATCAAATCCTGACGAAATATTTTGAAGTCTGGTACAGGATACTATCTTAAGGATGAAGAAGGATTAGCTATATATAATGCAAATAAAGTGTTGCCAGAAGGATATGACAAAGACAGTATCTATAAGAAATATTATCTTGTAAAAGAAGCAGAAAATATAGATTTTAAAAAACTCGTACATCTTATAAATTTTATTTATCCGCAACGATCAAAAGAGCTTCAATTTAAGACAGCTATCAGAATAAAAAAATGAATCATCTATACAGATATGATACACCCTTGAACGGTATTCATGAAAGACAAGATATATCTCGAAGGATATCAGAATATCACGAACCGGATCAAAGTTTGAAAATTTAATGATAAAATATATAAGGGTAAGATAAAAATACATGATTTAGATTATATATTATAATATGAATAAACATCTATGATTTCAGCAAATTTCTAAACATTTTTTGCAGGAAGAGGCAAAAAAGAGATGATATACTATAGAAACCATTCATGAGGCTAAAAATATTTTTTTTATAAAACATAAAGACAAACATATTTTGTTTAAATGAATCGACGCATGATTAACTACTAGACTTGGAAAATATTTAAGTCAAGATAAACTTTTGACGTATACCCTATTACAACGTAATAATATCAATATACCTGAATGTATAGTAATACATAAAAAAGATAAGATAGCTCTTACCACCATTTCAAAATTGTGATTTCCATTAGTGGTTAAGCCACTTAATTGAAGCTTATGAAGATGAGTTGTGGTATGAATCAAAAATAAAACAGAATTACTCAATGCAATTGATTATAATTTTGGTTTTGACAAGAACGTCATTATACAAAAATTTGTGGAAGGGAAAAACTTAAGAGTATTAGTTATAAATCATAAAGTATTTGCTTGTCTAGAACGAGTAAGACACCATATTGTATGAGATGGTACATCTACAATAAGTACATTACTAAAAAAGGAAAATCTTAATCCGCGAAGATGAAAAGATATTCTTGTATCAACATTACCCAAAATTATCATCAATGAAGAATTGGAAGCCTTTTTTAAAGTACAATATTGATATACATTTGATCATTGTCCTAAGAAAAATGAACAACTCTTTCTGAAAGGGAATTGATATTCTAGCGTAATAGATGTTACTGATTGACTTCCTCAAATCATTAAGGAAAAATGTGAACAAACTAGTAAGTTATTTAATTTAAAGGTTACAGGGATTGATGTTATATATAATGAATCTCCTACTGGAGACATCAATTATCGAATACTAGAAGTAAATTCTCAGCCATGAATAAGAACACATCACTTACCTATGGCAGGGAAGCCCAGAAATGTTGCGTGAGCTATTTTGGATCTTTATTTTCAGTAATATCATTGTACATTTGTAACTATATCTGTAAATAATATATAATACTATCAATCTTTTATATCTATAACATATACAATGGAATTTCAATCTTTTGCTTCCAATGAAATATATAAATGGGCTAAAAAATATAATATATCTGCAAAAGCAATATCATATGAAGATAGTTTATTAGAATTGGAATATAAATGAAAGAAAGAACTCCTTAAACAAACAGCTACTCGCTTTACCAACATTATCCAATGAAGAATATGTGATAATAAGTTTTTATCAACTAAATATTTGAGCGAACATTGAATTGTCAATGTTCCAAAGAACATGGTTATAGAAAAACTTGAACAGATAAATTTTTCCACTATTAAATATCCCGTAGTAGTAAAACCACTCAAATGACATTGAGGAGAAGGCATATCTATATGAATAAAAAACAAAACGGAACTCCAACAAGCGTTTTTGTGAGCAAAAAAACATTACTTCCGTGTTTTAATTGAAGAATATATAGAAGGTGATGATTATAGATTTTTAGTTATTGGGAATAATGTATTTGTAGCCAAAAGACTTGCTGCTCATATTATATGAGATGGTCAGATGACAATAAAAGCACTTATTACTCAAGAGAATACCAGAAGATGAAAAACACAAAAATTGTTGGTGCCTATACAGATAGATAAAGAAACTTTGAGAATAATGAAACATCAAAAATATACATTACACAGTATACCTAAGTTATGAGAAATTGTTTATCTCAGAAAAAATGCTAATTTGAGCACTTGAGGAACAGTTATTGATTATACAGATAGTATACACCAAAAAAACAAACAATTAGCATTACAGATTGCTAAAATCATGAATATGAAAATTATAGCAATTGATTTTCTCTTTAAGGATCCCTGACAAAAATATTCAGATAAAAATTGAGTTATTATTGAAATCAATGATACTCCCTGAATAAGGGTTCATCACCCTAGAGAAGAAGAAGTGGTAAAATCCATTTTTGAGGTTTTATTTCCTAATAGTACATCATGAAAATACTCATAGTTCATGCCATAGAGAGAAATACCTTACAATTACTTATCGATGCTTGAAAAAAAGCGAACCATTATGTAAAAGCGTGTAATATGAAAAAGATAGAAATTTATGATGGAAAAATATATTGTGATCAAGAAGATATTGCTACTTTTGATATTGCTCTTTTCAGAGAAGTTAGAGATAATACTGATGAAGAAAAAATGATAACTGCCTATCTCAATGATCATAAAATACCTATCATAGATACCAGAATTCGTGATGGAAAATGAGGAAGCAAGATCAATACTTATCTCAGTCTATCTAAAGCAGGTGTCCCCTTTCCAGAAACAATGTTTTTCCCATCTATCCAAAACAAAAAATTTTCTTTTGTTTCAACAAGAGTTGGTATACCATTTATTACTAAAATAATCAATGGACAACAAGGGAAATGAGTATATCTCATACATAATGAATCAGAATTTGATGATCTTAAAGCACATACTACTCATGAAAAATTTCTTTTCCAAAGATTCATTGAAAATGACGGAGATATAAGGGTATTTATCCTCTGAGACACAATATTGTGATCAATCAAGAGAAAATGACAAGAAGGAGAATTTAGAAATAATGTTGCATTATGATGAAGTGCCCAACATGTAGATATATCTCAAGAAATATGAGATATGGCACTTAAAGCTACTAAAGCATTATGACTACAAATAGCTGGAGTAGATGTTATTGTTGATAAAAAATCTGGCAAACCATATATATTAGAAGTAAATCGTTCACCAGAATTTGAGTGATTTATGGAAGCAACCGGTATCAATGTAGCACACCACATTATCTCATTTTTGGAACAAACAGCAATGAAATAGTCTATATTTGCAAAAATTAAGGAATGGGATACAATAGTATAGTATCATTTTTTTTAATATTTGTTCAGTATATGAAGTGAAACAAAAATCATCATGAGACATTACAACAACAAGAATTTATGTCTATAGCCCAAAAAATAGCAGATATAAAACTCAACGTCGAAAAACCACTTTGAGGTATTTTAAATTATAGTACTCCAAATAATATCAACAAAAGTTTCTTTACTGAAAATATCGAGAAAGTAAACCAAAGAGAGATTGATAATGCTACTATTTTTCTCAATAGCTATATGCAACAATTTAAAAGATTACGTAAAGAAGTAGAAGCAAGTGTATTCTTAAATGAAGTACAGAAAAAATTATTTCTCTCAACACTACAATCATATTGTTTGAAGATTATGCTATTTAAATCTGCCGTATATATAGAAGGAGAAAAATGATGATATATTTTAGATAGTAAGGATAAGTCACAATACCTTAGGAATATTGAGAGAATTGAAACAATTGTTTATTGACCAAAGATTTCTGACACACCAAAAGAGGTAGATACTATCATGTCTCATCTACATACCCTCTATGAAACAAATAAAGAAAAGCTTACTGGCGAGGAACAAGAACAATTTGCTGTGTTTTTACAAAATTTTGCTTCTAAAAGAACAGAAACACAATATGAAGATGTCTCTTCTAAGAATAGATTGGGGAGATTACGCCAAGAAGATTTTGCTAAATTGCTACAAAAATGACTCGCCATATATATGAT
>CALMEO010000115.1 GCA_937862935.1 uncultured bacterium
GATATGATTTTCATTTACAAAGCAACTCGCCTTGTATCAATGCGGGTACAGGAGTCTGATTGCCTTATAGTTGATCTGCTCCAGATATATGAGCTTTTGAATATACTTGAATACAATCATCATGAAATATTTATTATGTATCATATTCATCTGGTAGTGATAGTAATAATTGAACATCACCATCGACCCCATGGAAAACAATAATAAAAGTAAATTCATGAGTATTTTACCCTTGAGACTCTATTCTATTTAAAAGATGAGATGTTCGAACCAATGAAAAACTAGTTATAAATACAATAGGAAGCTCTACATGATCAATATATTATGGAGACTATGATATCTGAGAAAAACCAAAAATATCTTGATTAACTAGTATTTCATGATGGATCGATGAAGGGAATTGAATCTATTCCAAAACTATTTCTTGAGAATCTATTCCAAATATAGTAACTGTAAATTGAATAAATACTGCATTGGGTAGACGACCAAATACTGGCTATCTTACTATCAATTCACATATTGGTAATACTGCTATTAGTTCATCTAACCTTAATAGTTCAATAATCGATCGATCTGGAGCCACTGTGGTGATTAGAAAACATTATTATATTATTGATAGAAATTTGATTACTAGTCATAGTGGCAATACTATCAACTATATAAGTTCATCATCATATGATGCTATTAATGGATTTTGATTTTTTATACAAAACGATATCAAAACCTTAGATGAAATATGAGAACGATCATACACTAGCTGAAAAATATATATGTATTTTGGATGAAATAACCCCAATATGTATACAGTAAAGGTGAGCACAAAAGATAAACTTTTAAGTTCAGATTCAAAAAATTATATCAGTATAAATAACATTGCTTTTGAATGAGCTAATATTACAGCATTAGAAATTATTACAAGTAATAATTTTGTTGTGAGTTGATGTGATATTAAATTTGGATGAAAAGATTGAATAGATATAAAGGCATGATCTAATAACACCTCAATAATCAATACCGTTTTTGAAGATATACATAATAATAGTTTATATTGTGCTACTCGACAAGGCGTAGCCAGTGGTCTTACTATCAGGTGAAATACTTTCAATAGATCTGCATTAATACCTGGTATGTGATGAGATTGAGATATTAGTTGAATTGCTGCATATGTAGGATGCGACAATTCTTTAGTGGAGAATAATGTTATTTATCAAGCATGATTCAATTGAATACATTTTGATAGACCAAATTCTATTATTCGTAAAAATTATATTAATCAAACAAATTCAATTAAATATGATGGAGCAGGTATCTACACTTGGCAATCCACATATAAATGATATACATGAATGAAAATACAAGACAATATTATAGTAAATAGCGTCTGAGCTAATGAATGAACCAACAACCCTAATCATCGTTTAGCTCATTGAATATATATTGATGATTGGAGTGAATGAATAGAAATAAAAGGTAATACTTGTGTTTGAAACATGTGAGCTGGGATCAAGATATGATCATCTATAAGAGACATAGATATGTCTTCATGAAACACATTATATAATAACATCTACCAATATCATATTTCTAGACATATATCATGATATGCTAATATGGATATTTGAAATTCAATATTAGTTTCCCTTAGTACAGGCCAGTATAATTATCGAATAGAAGCAACTATTCCCTTTAGTGGGAACATGAATCTTCTTGATGATTGGATTCAAAACATGTGAACTATAAACAATAACTATCGAGCAAGTACTTCAGGATCTTATAATGTTGTAATAGCTTATCAGCCTAACTATCTATATAAAACCTTTTCTCAATGGAAATCATATTCTAATCTAGATAACAATTCCACAGAATATAGTATAGATAATACTGGAAATATTTTATTTGAATATAATAGCTGAAATACAAATAGGATTATATCACTAAGCGGAATATATACTGATATGTATTGAAATATTCAAAGCGGCAATATTGTTATATTACCCTATTCATCTACAGTTCTTGTGAAGTATTTTGATATATTAAACGTCATTCCTGAAATATCTCAAGCATATATCTATAGCTGAACTACTTGAAATAATTGATCTACGTGATACTATAAATGAACAGTAGACATCAGATCTGACG
>CALMEO010000116.1 GCA_937862935.1 uncultured bacterium
TATTTTACCTGGATAGTCTATCATGGTTGACTGTTGTATTCACGCAATTTTCACGCTAAATATGTCTTACTAATTAAATCATTCTCTGTTTTATAGTGTCTATAGATCATGGTCAAAACTGTTTTTTCATGATATATTCTTTATTGTCTGCAAAATAATCATGGATTCTTTCTATTTGTTTGCCAGAAGTATTAGTGGGTAATTCGTTCTTATTAAAATAGAGAATCTGATTTGCTTCTTCACTCAATGTTATTTCTCATCATACTATTCTACATACAAATTGGAAAACCAAATCATCTTTTTCTGGTTTATAATAGAGTCACAAAAATTGAGATATTTCTACATCCAAACCTGTCTCTTCTTTTACTTCACGTATCACAGCTTCCCAAGGAGATTCTCAAATCTCGACTCCACCTCCAGGCAGATTCCATAAATCATAATCATTTCTATGGCAAAGGAGTACCTGTTGGTTTTCATTAACGATGATTGCAAAAGCTCAAAGACTCGCCATATTTTATAGTAAAAAAATAAATGCTATTTTTCAAATTTCAAAAAGTATTCTTTATATTTTGGTGCTGTTTGTATAATCGTTTTCCACTCGATATCTACGTCAGAGACTCTTTTTATCCCATTACCATCAATAAACAATGGATCTACAAGTCTACTTTTGCAGAACACATGAAATTCATAATTATCGGGATCGTTTTTACAGGGGATCTTATTGTTCATGCGTTCCCAATAGATAGATAATTGTGCATCAGTTTCTATATGACTGGTTATTTTATCGAGTACTTGCTGATCTATAGAGTAAAAATCATCCATGGTAAGATATCACATATTCCAGGCGTGTTTAAGGCAAGAACCAACTGATTTGTGCATAATAGCCGATTGTATTCCCGAATAGAAGACATCATTGTTTTTATGAAATACTTCAGCATAACGTTTAGCAGATTCAAAATCATTAAATATCCATTTTTTATCTATAGCTTTGAGGTGATTGAGAAAATAGTGTACATTTTCTATTGGTTGTTTGTCATAATAGATCATTGTTCTGAATGAATAATCTATTCTGTCAGCACAGAGATCAGGTAATATAGTTTCTTTGAGAGGAAAATTCTTATCGTCGATAATATAGTCGACATCAAATCAATGTTTTCTGAGTATGTCAGGGATATTTGTTTTTTTTATAAATTCTTCGAAAATATTGTCTTGATGATTTTGTTCTTTTTGTGAGCCCTCATCAAAGACATAATCCAAACAATGTGAAAATGTTCCATGAGAAACGTCATGGATAAGTCAAGAAATTTGTTCTTCAATCGAAGCACCATATCTTTTTAGAAGTAGATATACCCCTAAAGAATGTTCAAAACGTGTGTGTTTAGAATCTGGAAAATGTGGTTCGAAATATCATGCTTGATCGATGCCTTTAAGTCTTTGGAGTGTTGGACTTTGAATTAAATCTAAAATCACTGGTTCTTCTATATTAATGCTTCAATATATAGGATCTGTATAGATCATCATATTTCTTAATAAATAAAAAGTAAAGCCTAGAGACAAATAATATTGATATATCTGTCTGATTAACTTTACTTAGATGTTAATACTTATAAATAGTTCACGCAAGATAGTTTTTAATCACCTTTTCACTAGGAAAAAAAAGTGGTTGTGGTAGATTATTGATATCAAATCGTTGCCATTGGGTGATTTCATCTGGTTCCATGACTTGTGCTTCTCATTCTACATCATCTGCCAAAAATCCTATGGTTACAAAGTGCTTATCTGGTACCATATCATTACTTATGCTAATGATTTTGATGGTAGATTTATCTATTTCGAGTCATGTTTCTTCTAGGGTCTCACGATAGCAAGTATCTTCAAAACTTTCTCAAAAATGCATTTTACCTCAGGGCATAGTCCATGTTCATTCACCATGAAGTTCGGAATCAGCTTTGGCTGGATCTTCATGTCTTTGTCCAAGAAGTACTTTCCCATCTCTGAGAATCATCACCCCAAAACCAACTCCTATATTATTATTCTCTATCATTCCTTAGTGTATAGAGTAAAATACTATTATTCTGTACATCCACATCCTACAAATGCCATTTGTGGTGCAAACTGTCTCACAAAGGTAGAATTAGCAGTTTTTTGTTCATCAAAATATTTTCTACTATAAAATTCTGATTTTTTACCGATATTATAATGACTTACGGGTCTGAGATATCCCATCACGCGGGTAAATACCTGACATTGAGTTCTAAAGATTTCCTGACCGTCTTTGTTGTAGAATGTTTGCATGGCGACAAAGGTAAAGAAGATAAAAGCTTGGGTTGGTACTAGGGAGAAGGTAATAGGTGAAAATTTTTTTTCTTGTCCCATTGTCCTTGTCCCTCGTATCTTTAGTTTATATTTTTTTCTCTCTTATGATTCTAAGTTTCTCTGGATCTGAGGTATGTTTTTGTCTGATGTCTAGGTTAAATTCATCTCATGTATATCCAAGTTCTTTATCACACTTTGGACAGTAATCATGTTCTCCGATAATGTATCCGTGTTTGGGGCAAATAGAGAAGACAGGTGATATAGTGACGTAAGGAAGTTGATAGTTGGATATAACTTTTTTGACGAGTTGCTTACATGCTTCTGCATTGGAGACTCTTTCCCCCATATAAAGATGAAGAACCGTTCATCATGTATACTTACATTGGAGTTCATTTTGTTGTTCTAGTGCTTCAAAAGGATCATCAGTATAGCCAACTGGTAGTTGGGTAGAATTGGTATAATATGGGGCATCATGAGTTCATGCTTGGATAATATTTGGTATCTGTTTTCTATCTTCTTTTGCAAATCTATAGGTTGTTCATTCTGCTGGAGTTGCTTCGAGATTGTAGAGGTTTCCGGTTTCTTCTTGATATGCTTTGAGTGTATCTCTCATAAAGTCTAATATTTCCATAGCAAACTTCTTTCCCTCATCAGTAGAAATGTCTTCTTTGCCGTTAGTAAAATTTTGAATAGCTTCGTTCATCCCATTGAGCCCGATTGTTGAAAAGTGATTTCTGAATGAATGGAGGTATCTTTTGGTATAGGGATATAATCATGCGTCTAACCATTTTGTAATCTCTTTTCTTTTGAGTTCAAGTGATATTTTTGATAAATTCATAAGATAACGAACCTGGTTTTTGAATCCTTCCATATCTCATTTGAAATTATATCAGATTCTTGCCATATTGATGGTTACTACTCATATAGATCATGTCATTTCTGCTGACCCAAACAATCATCATCATCTCTTTTCCAATTGTGAAAGATCAAGTTGTAATCTACAACACATAGATCTTACTGCTCCAGGTTTATATGCATCAGGATTGTCTATTTTGGTAACATTTCCTTCTGAGTCTTTACTTACTTTAAATTGAGAACCTACAAAGTTTTGAAAGTAGGGGATTCCATATTTAGCAGTCATTTCAAAAAGCAAATTGATATCTGGATCATCTCGAGGAAAGTCTTCAGTAACGTTGTAAGTAGGAATAGGAAAAGTAAAAACTGATCCTGTCCAATCTCCAGCAGTATATACCTCAATCAAGACTCTATTGAGGAGTTTCATTTCTTCTCAGAGTTCGCTAAATTTTTTACAATAATATCATTTTTCTATTCCTCAAAGCATCAATGCTTTATCTTTTAGGTCTTCAGGACAGGTCCAATCCAAAGTAATATTGGTAAATGGTGTCTGTGTACCCCAACGAGAAGGGACATTTAATCCAAAGATAAAGTTTTGCATTTGTTGAGTAACATATTTATATGTTTTTTTGTCTATAATAGCTTTTTTATCTTCAGGGTTTTTAAAAACCATCCCCATATCATCAAGTTCTTTTTCTTGTTCTACTTTATATTTGTGGATGAATGGTGCTAGATAAGTATCGAAAGAAGAAAATGCTTGTGCTCAGGCCCATTCGTTTTGCAGTGTTCAGAAAAAATTAATCATTTGGTTGACAGCAGCCTGAAGATTTTTTGGTGGTGCAGATTGTACTCTATTGGTCAATCCATTGAATCATTCTTCGAGAAGTTGTCTAAGACTTCGTCCTGCACAGTATCAAGAGAACATATCTAAATCATGGATATGAAAATCTCCTGTCCTATGCGCGGTTCCGATATCTGCAGGATAGACGTGACTAAGCCAGTAGTTAGCAATCACTTTCCCTGAGACATTGAGAATAAGTCCTCCTAGTGAATATCATTGGTTACTATTTGCATTTACTCTCCAATCGCTTTGATCGAGGTATTCGTCCATGGTCTTTCCTACTTCGACGACGACATTTTCTTGTGCTCTCGACTCTGCTCTTTTTTGACGGTACAAAATATATGCTTTTGCAACAGTATCATGTCCTTCTTTTACCAATATCTGTTCTACAGTATCTTGGATATCTTCTACATTAGGGATTTCATTTCCTATTTTCTTTTCGATTTCTTTTCCTACTTTCTTTGCAAGTGTAGATACTTCTGTAAAATCTGTACCTCCTACGGCCTCTATCGCACGCTTGATTGCAAGTTCTATTTTGCCAGCATCAAAATCGATAATAGCTCAATTTCTTTTCCTCACTTTGTAGATAGCCATATTTTTATACAACTAAAAATAAAAAAAATAATTAATAATCATAGAATAGTTTTTTTTAAGGTGTTTTTGTATTTACAAATTTCTTAAAATATACGAAATATACAATATGTTGTGGTATACAGAAAAAACTAACCACTATATATAGTAACATGACTTTATTGCAAAGGAAAATTCGTTAAAAAAAATTGTCTTAAAAATGTTTATTTTAAGCATAAATCCAGATGATTTTTTTCTGAGATAAAATATTTGTTTTTTTTATATATATACAAAATATTTTTTAGTAGGGAATACATATCCCTATAAACCTAATATCTACCGTTATTTTTAAGGTAATTATAACTATTCGAAATAATTCTACTTAAGTATGATATATAAAAAAAATCTGCTTTCCAAAAGCAGATTAGAAAAATGAAAGAAGAAGTAAGTAAAAAACGGAAAAATATGCTTTTTAATGTTTCAAATTTTCAATATAGTCCATTTTTATTAAATGTTTTTAAACTTATACAATTCCAAACCATTGATCATACCAGTCTTTTCGTCAGTGATAGCTTCTGTCGCTTGGACGATGATAATCTTGTCGTCGAGGGAGATATTCCCTTTGAAAATGATTCTGATCATTTCTTTTCCGATTCTCTTGAGATTTTCATAACTAAATGACTGAGATATTTTATATCCTCTTACTCCTCGAAGCATATTGAGATATCTATAATTTTCGTCGCTTTTAGTAAATGCGATGATGGGTACTCTAGGTTTTAGACTGGAAAGTCTTCCTGCTGAATATCAGTTTTCTGTATACAATACGATAGCTCTCACGTCTACTTCTTGGGTGGCTCTATGCGCATTGTAGATGATATAATCTCTGACCATAAATTCGTTGTTTACATAGAAACGAGTCAATTCTTGTGCAGTGATTTTTAGTTCCAAATTGTCTAAAGTGTCAGAAAGTTGAGTTATCATGGTAAGGGGATCATCCTCTTGGAGTAATGTGTCGAGCATATATGCATCTGCTGCCATATTCGAAAATTTTTTCAATTGAGTTTCATTGATCAACTGATATTTATTTTTTTCAAATTTACCTACGAATGTTACGATGGCTGGTTTCCCGAGAATTTTACATTTTTGGATCAACATTTCTTCGTTTAGTTTCAATGTTTTCATTGCTTTCTCTATTTTCTCAAAGACAAAAATCAATCCATCTGATACATCCAGTATTTCATCAATATTATCCAATGCCTCTTCTGTTTCTATCTTTGCAAGGATTTTCATATTGCTAGCATTCTTGGTCGACAAAAATTGTTTTAATTCGAGTATATCATCTCTTGTTTTGACTAATGAGGGTGCCATAACGTGGATACCGTATTCTAGTCCCCATAAGATATCATGCTTATCTCTTTCTCCAAGGAAAGGGAGATCAAGGGTATAATTATTGAAAAATATTCTATCAAACTGGATGATTTTTCCTCATTCTACTACCTCACACATGATGAGATTTTCTTTGCTAGATTTGATTTTGATCACGACTCCGCTTTGTTGAAACTTTATCACTTGTCCTATTTTCAATTCATGAAGAAATGAAGCATCCATAAATATTTTCTTATCATGTTCTTGTGCATATTCACTGTAATCGATCTCGATATTTTGTCTCGCTTTGACTTTGATATCCAAGACATTTTTCACTCTAATATCAGATCCTCTAGTTTCCATCATAATGGTTTTGCTGTTGTCCAATTTCATAATCGTGTCGATATATTTTTTATTGTTATCATCAAATCCACCAGATAATGAAATTCTAAACACATCCACCATATTGATAACTTTGGAAAGTACAGTTTCTTTTGCTAAAGTAGGACCTACACCAGCAATGATTTTTGAAAAATGAAAATTGTTCATAGTATGTATCTAAATAACTAAAAAGACTAATGTAGCGACAAAGCGATGAGACAAACGATTACCAAATATCCGCCATAGCGAATTACTATATATTGACTATCTTACAACAAATTTTGATCTATATTTTAGTGACATCATTACATGGGTATTCACCTCATTCTGATCTTATACCCAAGACCTTATTCCCGCGAAGGCGGGAATCTATTTTACTTTGTATGGATTTTAACTCCAAAACATGATGCTAGTATGAAGTAGTGGATGTGGTATCTTACAGTTTATGAGTATCTACAATAACAAATCCTTGTCTATTGATTGATTTTACGATCTCTTTTTGTTTGATATTGACCATACCACGTTCGTCTGGGGTAAAGTAAGCTATATCGTCTCAGATAAGGAAACACATATTTTGGTTGGCAAATTCTATAGGGAATTGGATATCAGTGATAGTATTTTTCTTCCCATTATATACCTCAGTTTGTACATCCATGAGTGGAAGATCATCAAAGCTTTTGAGATTGATTTTGAGCTTCATGCTTTTTTCCAAGTCATTGATATTTGCGCCTGCTTTGCCGATGACACGACCTTTGGCTCATTCAGGGACATAGATATCAAGGTTTGATGATCCTTTGATTTTTAATAAGAAATCACAGGGTAAGAGTTGCTGAAGTTTTTGAGTAATTGTATGTCTTGCATATTCTGATATCGCTGATTTACCTTTACTAGCCACATGGCCCTCATCACCTATCTCTAATAATGGCATAACGACTATCTGTTCTCCGAAAGTATAAATTTCGTATTCTACTTGTTTGGTCAAGAAACTCGTAATGACAATAACCGGTCTTGCAAGATCTTCTGATTCCATCCCTTCTGGTACTTTGACGGTAAGTTGGAGTGTATATATTTGTTGGATTGCTCATTTGTCTATGTAGATGACAGTATCGATGACTTGTGGGATGATACCCATCTCGATAGTCCCCAAAAATCTCTGGATACTATCTACAGCTCTTGTGGCATGGATGACACCCACCAATCCTATACCCGTCAATCTTAAATCTTTATATAGTTCAAAATCCGATGTATTTCTTACTTCATCATAAATGGTGTAATCAGGTCTAGAAAGAAGAAGAATGTCCCTTACTTCGTCATGCGTACCATAGGTGAAACTATATTGTACGATATCCTCAGATACAAGGAGGTCACGAGGTGATTCTAGTGTTTTGATGATATGATTATCTTGGTGATAGACATCAATCAATGCTTGGGCAAAGGTAGTTTTTCCGCTCCCTGGTGATCAAGAAATCAAAATTCCTTTCGCCTGATTTCTCAATAACTCAAATACTTCCTTATCGAGCTTATAATCATCCATGACCAATTTTTTGATCGGTTTCACGATGGTCATTTCCAGTCCATCAGAAAGTGGAGGATAGACGATGACTATTCTATATGGACCAAGTTGTAAGACTTTAGAAAGTTTTCTATCAATCTCAACAAATCCATCATCTCTCTGTTCTATCTCCTGATAGATTTTGTCGATAAATATATCCATCTCATCCTTGGAAAGTGAATGTTCATCAAGAATGGGCTGCCAGTTTCCAGGAGTACCTTTTTTCCTCAAGATAGGGCGACCCTCTTTTGCATGAAAAGACATGGTGTGTTCATCGAAGTACTGATCGAGGAAAGAATTTCAGATAATTTGTTCCATGAAGGGAATAGAGAAACTAAAATGTAGTAATAGGTTTATTCAAAGTAGGCACAGGTAAATACTCAAGTAGTATCTATAGTGTGATGTATAAGATTAAACGTTCTTTCTTCTACATATCCATTATATGGCTCTTCACAACTAGGTGCGTTTGCAGGTGGATTGTTTAGTCCATGAGTATTTATCGCATAAAGGAAATGTAGTGTTCTATTGTCTACGAGTAAAGATTTTTTGTCTGAGGGGTAATAGATGGAGCTAAATATTTTTGTTTTATTCGGGATATCATAAACATCGACTGTTCTTTGGCTCGCACTTGTTCATAGATCGACGATGAGTGATGTATCTACAAGTTGGAAAAAATATTGGGGGTCTTCTGAGGTCAAAGAAAATACTTCTACTCATGATTGATTATACACGAAAATATCTTCTCCTGGTGTGCTTGCTCTCTGCTGTGTTTTTACAGTATAGAGCGAAGTTATGTTCTTTGTCTGTTGTATATGTCCTTGTAGTTGTCCAGTGATAGAAGTGTACAGTAGTCGTCACAGACCTGCGATAACAAGTATTCATAATGCAATTCTCATAAGGAGAGAGCGAATGAAAATATAAAATATATTATTATTTATCTATACATTCTCCTGTATACAAAAATGTTGCGAGCTTATTGGCCTGCATCATGCATGCATTACCGAATGTTTGTTTGACAGCAGGACAAGGTGCTTTGATACATTGGACAGCAACACTTGCACATACTGGTTCATATTGCATAGTACACATAGTTACTTCTTCTTCATTACCTGGACTGGAAGGGCTCGTTTGTCCTTCTTGAGAAATACCACATGTACCTCTCATATATGCTCGTTCTTCACAAATATCTCCATTGGCTAAAGTACACATTCCTATTTGACTACCATCACTTTGAGTGACAATATTGAGCGTTCATCATTTATCTGTACAGTTGACGGAAGCAGGGTTAGCTAGACTTGTAGTGTCTGCACCAGAAGCGAACACCAAACATTTTGGTTCGCTAGGAGTTTCACAGTACATTTCTGTACAGGCTTCAGGCTGACCATCTTTGACGGTACAGGTATTACACCCATCAAAGTAGCTTTCACATTTGCTCAAATCTAATCTTGTTGTCGTACCTGTAGCATATTCATTACATTTTGGTTCACCAGGAGTTTCACAATACATCAGGGTACATGCGCTAGGTTTGCCGTTTTCTACAGTACAATTATTACATCCATCAAAATAACTGATACAGTTAGTGAGATCGATACCAGTATATACATATTCTAAACATTTTGGTTCACTAGGAGTTTCACAAAACATTTTTGTACACCCACCAATCTGTCCGCTTTGGACCATGCAGGTGTTACACCCATCAAAGTAGCTACTACAGTTGTTTAGATCGATTGGGGGAGTATCCGTATTTGGTATATTTATCCCCAAGGTTCTTAAAACCTGTTGTGAAAATGGTGATGTCGGTGTATTGACGACATAGAGAAATGCTCCACCCAAGAGGAGAACGATAAGAAGAGGGATTCGGATAAGTTTTTTCATAATGTCATGAAGAAATAAAAGTATAGTATAATATATAGTAGTAGTAAATAAATTGTGAATCAATTTTGAAGAAATTATTGAAGTGAAATCTCTTGCTCATTTTCTGTGAGTTTTTTGAGAAATGCTCTATAATTGTCTTGTCATTTTCTGACTAAATTACTGTATTCTTCCTGACTCAGTTCCTTGCTTCTCAGGAGATCTAATAAAAGGATTTCTGTGGATTCTTTTTGAATAAGATATTGCAAAAGTACTTTTCACTTATTTTCTAAGAGGCATTCTTTTCCTTCTGGAGTATGATTTTCTTCTGATTCGTTAGTTACGAATTCCATTTTCTCATGTTCTGTCATTTTTTTTATCCTCTCATTATGAGCTAAAATAAAATAGTAGGGTACATACAGTCTGCGGAAATGATGTAGACATGAAGCACAGTATACATGCATTTTTAAATCAAATAGCAAAAGAAACAGGGACCTAAGATATTCTTGCGTCCTTGATTGGGATAGTCATAGTAAGGGGAGCTATGTGTTTATTTATTTCCGTACAATAAGAAGGATAATCGCGAAATAAAGTAATCTTGAACACAGTCCTACATATCTATACCAATTGGTTTTTGGGACAGAAAGCATCCGACGTAGTTTCATATTTTCTGTCCCAAAAATAGTTGAGATAAAATGTAATAGATGTACAAGATTTTACTCAATCATATCCTTTATTACGGGCGAGATATATATTGATTTTTTTTGAAATATCAATATAAAAGCATAAACTCAGGGCAAATTATGGCTTTTTACCTAATATTTTTGTGATGACTTTTAGTGTAAATGGTATAAAACAAGAGAAGACAGAGAAATACAGTGTCGAAATGCTCATCTGTGTAGATGCGTCATTGTTGGTCAGAAAAATTCTCGAACAAAGAAATATAATGATTCTTTCGCTCAAAGAATTTATGGAAGATAAACAAATCTTTGGCGATATATATTTTACAATCGACCTCAATTATCAAGTGATAGAGATTGTTACAAAATATAAGGATATTCAAGAGGCGGCAAATTTTTTCTCATATATTGGGTTCGATATTACACATATCAATAGCTACTCCAAGCCGATCTCACCAGAGCAAATGGCGAACACTATTCTTCAAGCACAGACGGAAGCAAACAAACAGAAGGCAGCCGTCCAGGAAAAAATAAAGAATAGAGAAGCACAAGAAATGAATGTCTATCGTAACGAAGATTTAGAATCAGCAAAAAAAATTATTGCTAGAGTCTTTGAAAAGATAGACGAGACTACTAAAAGATCCGCAGGCACGATAGCTATACAAGATATGAAAAAGATCCAAGAGCTCACCGAAGAGCTTAGAAAAGTACGTATGGGGACCAATTTTGAGAAGATTAGAGATACTATACAATCATTATTCGCGTTGATAGAGGTGATAAATGTTCAGCGATATGAAAGCATACAAAAACCTAGTGATACTATTCTTCCAGAGTCGCTGGTGACCAAAGTCGATCTCGAGAGAGAATTGGATATGATAGAAAATATAAGGATACTCAAATCACTCGGTGCGAAAATCGATATCAAAAAGCAAGATTATGCAACACTAGGGACTTCTGCTATTTTTTGGAAATTTTTTCAGAAAGATTTTTTGTATAAGGCGAGGAATATATGATCACTCCTGTATAAAACATATGATATTATTGAGTTTGTGTTAGTGATTATTGCCAGTTTACTGGGTATCTATACGCTCGCAAACGAGCTAGTTCTTTTTTCTCCCAACCAATATGGATTTTCATTTTCGATGATTACGATCGGAACACGAGGGCTTGTTGTTTTTATGGTCAGAAAATGGAGAAATAGATTAGTGAATAGATTGATTTTACTCGCAGCTCTAGCAATAGTGTTGCAATATGTATTGATGTGGCTAGTTACAACCAATTTTGCTTTATAAAATAATGGGATGCGGTTACTGGGACGCGGGACGTGGTCTTCGGTAATCGGTACTAGGTCCTTGTCCCTCGTTCCCTTTAATCTCTTGTGAATATATACATGTCGCTATTTCTTTTATCACTCTCCGTACTCGGATTCGTTCTCTTCTTCTATGGGATAGGACTACGATATCTCGCTTTTGTTCCCTTGCTGTTTTTGGGACTATTTTTCTGATACTATGGAGCGACTACTACCATCAAAGTCAAATGATCTGAGCTTCTACAAAAATATAGCCTCTACGTTGCATGGACAATCATCCTTGCAGGACTTGTTGGTTTGCTCAATTACTTTGGTGTCGATCTAAGCAACACCGCTTTATGGCTACTCTCGCTCAATGTATTTTTATGGATATTTTCTTACCTAGCGCAGTACCAGGACGGGAAATCTATCTTCCAAGTCGGATTCTATTTTTGTATACTGTTGCTTCTTATTATTGCTTTCGCCTTCTGAGGGCGGTGAATCTTCTTTAGTGTCTTCTCGATACTGTGGGTAATGCATCTCTGAATCATTGCTTTTATCATATTTATAGTGGGACTCCAAGAAGATATAGAAAAATATATGCGATACAAATTGGCAATCCTTTCGTTGGGTACCATCTTCCTTCTCGTTTTTGATCAGATAAAAAATATATATCTTGCGCTTACGATAGATAGTCTCATCCTCACGGGGATCTACTACCTCATCTATCACGTCTTCAAGTTTAAACCACAATCAGTTGAGAAAAAGAAAGATATTTCACTGAGGCGCGTCCTTGCAGGTGAAAGGATGACGCAAGCAAAAACATATTATACCAACACCAAAACGATGGAAATCTTGCATGGCTTTTTTGTAGCGATGCCTTCTTGGACAAAGCAGCTTCTAGAGCTTTTCAATGTCATCCTTATCGCGGTCCTCATCATTTATTATATAACGCATTTAGGTGATTTTGCTGCAGTCAATCATCTGCTCTACCGAGCAGTCATAGCGACCTTTATCCTCAATGTCCTCTTGCTCAAAAAGGTCTGATACAATAGTATCATCCAGAATCTCGTCGTCTTTCTTGTTATCAATTTTGCAATTTATGTGAGTCTATTCTCCTACTTCAATGGTGATATTGGTTCTGTTGTCAGTCGATGAATCTTCCGAAATGTCTTTAGTGCTGCGATGATTTTCTACGCACACAAAGTTCCGATGTTGGACAAACTTTTCACCAAGACCGATTATATGTATTGGATTATGGCGAGTATCGGAGCGATGGTTGTCAATGTAGTATTGCTCATCAATACTGAGATGCCAGGTGAATTAATTTTTTTCTTAGTATTAGTATATCTAGGAATTCAATCCATGATTATTTACTACGCTGCGAGATATTTGGGGAAGATAGAGGTTTTACATTAGATTAATAGTTGATTATGACACAACTCTTC
>CALMEO010000117.1 GCA_937862935.1 uncultured bacterium
TATTATCTATGGTTTCTGGTATCCCTATGGGAAAAATCGCTAAATGACAATTGGATACTGAAGACTTTACCGTGATGGGAGAATCTATGGAACTCCTTTCTGAAACTAATATTTTTATCGATGATAAGTGATCTACCACTATTCCAGAATTAAAATCAAAAATTAGAAGACTAAAAATAGAAAAAAATGCGCTTGATCTCGTTATCATCGATTATCTCCAGCTGATGAGTTGATCAAATTCCTGATATTCTGGTAATAGAGTTCAAGAAATATCTGAAATATCGAGAGGACTCAAAGAACTTGCGAGAGAACTTGAAATACCTATTATGGCATTATCACAACTTTCTCGTGAAGTGGAAAAAAGGGTGGATAAAAAACCACAACTTTCTGACTTGAGAGAATCTGGAGCAATTGAGCAAGATGCTGATGAAGTAATCATGCTTCATAGAGAAGACTATTATGATCCTGATACGGATAAAAAATGATTGACTGATGTCTGTGTGAGAAAAAATAGAAATGGACCTGTCGGAGAGTCAGAATTATATTTTGAAAAAACCATTATGAAATTTAGTGAAATCAAATCTAAATCAGATGGAACGTACTAAATTAAGAATTAAGGATTAAGAATTAAGAATTGAAAATTATAGTTTTATTTGTGTTCTCTAGTAATGGATCCGTTTAAGCATTTAACAGAACATCATGTTCATATCCAAGATATTCATGATCAGCAGAAAAAAATTACTAAGGAACAAGAAATAATCCTTTTTCAACTTCATTTAGCTGATGTACTTCTTTTTGGTGCAGGAAGTCTAAATCCTGAACAACAAAAATTACAAAATCAACTTCAACAACAATATTTGCAAGGTTTACATCAATGAGATATTGTTGATATTTGACTCACAGGAATGATGTGAGGAGGAGAATGAATAGTCATATCTAATGATGGAAATACTGTCAAAATCGAATCAGAAGTTTATTGTAACAAAAAAAAGAAAAAATGAATTAGATCTTTCTCTACTATAAGTGGATATTCCAAGTGACCTCTCCTTACTAAAGATTATTGAGATACTGAAGTACTTCGATTTTATATTGAGATCCCTCAATCTTATACCGTAAAATCTACCGCATGAATACCAAAAGAAGCTCTTGATGAAATCGATGAAATATATAAACAAGCAGGTGATTCAAAAACATGTTATGCGTTGGTTAATACTTTAAAATATTGAAATCCATCAGTAAATATAGATAATAGAGATGATTTACCCTTTTAGCTATTATCGTGAAAAATTTATTAAAGAGTCTTCTATTTGTATGTTTGTTTTGAGTAGTGTACGGATTTGCTGTACCAAACTACGAATGATACGTTACTGATACCGTAGGAGTTTTTTCTGCAACAGAAAAAGCTGATTTGACGAGTAAGATAGAAGAGATAGAGAAAGCTACAAGTATAGAGATAGCTATCCTAGTTGTTCCTACAGTCGACGATGATATTAATCTTGCCGCAGTAGACATCGGAAATCAATGGTGAGTCTGAAAGAAAGGTCAAAATAATGGTTTGTTTCTTTTGATAGCAGTTGATGATAGAAAATGGTCTATTCAAGTCTGATATGGACTAGAAGGAACACTTCCTGATCTTGCTACTAAACGTATATGAGAAGCTCGTTTTCCTCCAAATTTTAGAAATGGAGATTATTATCAATGAGTTACGGAAATGCTTGATGATGTGTTGTGATACATTAAACAAGATCCTACTCTAGTACAAAAATATGCTCAAAACAAATCAACAAAAATCTTGGATTTTTTGAATGAAGATACTGCTCGATTTGTTTTTTTCTTTGTCTTTTTTCTGATATCAGGATTTGGTCGTTGGGTTACTATTCCTTCTCTTACTAAGGATAAAACCAGAAAAATGAAAAAATATGGTCGATGGATATATGCATGATCTGGTCTTGTTCTTTGATTGTTGATTGCTTGGATACTCGCTAATTTTATTCTTGCTTTCATTATCTCATATTTTTTGTTGCTTGTAGGTATATTGCTTGCATTGTTTGGTAAGACTAGTGGCTGATCATCAGGTATATGGTTTGGGTGAGGTGGAGGTAGCTTTGGATGAGGAAGTTCATGATTTGGTTGATTTGGATGAGGAAGCTTTGGTGGAGGATGATCTTCATGATCGCGATAATAAATAAGCTTAAAGATAAAAGCTTAAAGATGAAAGAAAGCAAAAATTGAAATTCAATGGTATATAGTATATATTCTTTTTATTATCTAGATATCTCTCATGACTAGTAAAAAACTTAATAATATTGTAACTGCATTGAAAGATTGATTGGTGTCTATCTATCTATATCAGAAAGGTATAGAAAGAATTCCTGTTTTTATTGTCAAAGAAGTTGACTTTATTTTTCTAGATTCCATCAGGGATTTCTTTGTTCGTGAAAAATTTATACTCTTGACACAAGATGACATACGTGAAGGGAATGATGTCTTTTGTCTAAAACTCTTACATATAAGAAATCATTCTGAACTTTTTCATGGTGCAGATATATTATCAACAATATCTTTCCTTATTCCTCATCTCAGATCTGCTCTTGAACTTGAAATCCGTAATAAACGTATCCAATTGAGAGAAGAATATCTTTCTCAGCATAAGTGAAGAGTGTTTTTGCGTCAGCTTTTGCCGGGTATGCAAATTTTACGAGAATGAGCATTATATCTAAAATATCCTGACATCACGCTACCCAAAGATAGCAAAGAATTACTTTCACTCTTCGATGTGGCTTGGTCTTGTAATAGTCAGCATTTTTATTATCTTATAGATGATAAGGTGGAGGAGCGCAATATTCCTTCACTTATCCAGAATGTTCATCACTATCTCTCTGAGTTATGTATCAAAATCAATAGCTATCCAAATAATTCTTAAATATACTATTTTACTTTATAATTTTTTTCTCTCATGAAAAAGACATTACTTATTATTTTAGTCCTTGTTGTTATTGCTGGTATGTTCGTTGTCGGTAAATACAACAATATCGTCAAACTTGATGAATCGGTAAAAACTGCTTGGTCACAAGTAGAAAATGTATATCAAAGAAGATTGGATCTTATCCCAAATTTGGTAAATACCGTAAAAGGTGCTGCTGCACAAGAAAGTGGTGTATTGGTCGCTGTAGTTAATGCTAGGGCAAGTGCTACACAAGTAAGTGTTGATGTCAATGATCCACAATCTCTTGCTGCTTTTCAAAAGGTACAATGAGAAGTAACATCTTCATTATCTAGATTGCTTGCTGTTGTAGAAAGCTATCCACAACTTCAATCTATCCAAGCATTTCGTGATCTTATGACACAGCTTGAAGGTACAGAAAATAGAATCACTGTAGAAAGGAAAAACTATAATGATGCCGTCAATACTTTAAATATCTATATCCGTAGCTTTCCTGCTAATATAGCTGCTGCTTTGTTTGGTTTTGAAAAAGCACAGCAATTTGAAGCACAAGCATGAGCAGATGTCTCTCCAACAGTTGATTTTACTGCTCCTAATCAAATGCCTGTAGATACTATCCCTACAGAATGAACAGATACAGAAAATGTTGCTCAATAATATGTATTAGAAATGAAATAATTATATGGTCAAGACTGATGTCTTGGCCTTTTTTTGTAGTAATATAATCGTTGTTCTATACAGATCAATTTCTTGTATTTTTAACGCTCCGCTGGGGCTTACTTTTTCTCTTGATAGAAAAACTAACGAAAAAGATCAAGCCCGATGCAAAGCACCCGAACTGTCGTTTCAAAATGTATTATCTTTCACCTCACCTCCATCCCCCGGTAATTACCGGGGGGCCCATTTCGGTTCGTTTATTTACATTGCTTCGAATATAGTAAACTTCTGGCGTGCATCGGGCATTGTATTTTAGTTTCTTTTATAATGTATAGTTTTAATTTTTTTCAGCTTTTGAAACTGGATATCTTGAATTTTTTTTGTAATTTTTTACTTCTGAAGCTTAATGTTCTCATTATTTATTATATCTTTCTTCTATTATCATATCATATTATTCTCAATATGACAATATAAAGTATGTTTTTAGTGTGATCGTGTGCTAACGAAAGGCTATAGGATAATTGTATAATGTCTTTGTTTTCCTTCTTTATTAGTCTATATTATTGCCGTAAACAAAAAAACACACTAAACAAAAATGAGTTAGGTCACTTGGACTCTAGTAAAAAACAATTATTACAAATCTCTTAGTATTCTAAAGATTTGTTCGCTAACTCAGTAACTTACCAAAGTGAAAGGTTCGCATCAACTCTTGGAGATGGCATTAAACATTATTTGGTCTATACAACTGGTAGTCTAGTATCAGTTCTATAAACCTAATAATAATAGGTGGCCATCCCCAATGGGTATGGCTACTTGGTTATTATCAAGTAGCTTTTTTCTTATATAAAAAATAAATACGGCAAAAGAGACGGGAAATTCCGCGTCTCTTTGTACACTACGTGATGTAGTTAAATCTGAATTATTTCCCAGTCTTTGTATTTAGTAACTGGGATTCCCTGTCCACATTTAATACTGAATTTTTTGTGATTGGGACTAGTTACACTTTTGTGTGGATTTGGAATATTTACTTCCACAAGGAGGACTTTTTTCCCCTTCAGACATTTTTGTTGGCTTATTGTATCGATAAGGTCTTTCTCCTCGTAGAATACGCCTGCTCTTTGTCTGTTTGCTTTCTTGGTGTTTTTTATTTCGGTTTTTTCCTCATCATCTAATACGACGAAGAAACCGTTAAGACTTCCGTCTGATTTAATTTTTCCTTCCATATATGTTCTCTTATTTTTTGTTTTGTTTGTATTTTATATCCTTTTTCTCTAAAAAATCAATATGATTTATAATAACTTAAATTATCTTTATTTCTAGCTGAGGATATATGCTGATATATCGGTTTCTTTATTCTATTTAGTAGAGGAGTGTTTGTCTTCTTCTATGGTTTTTGTCTTGAAATTATGCTTCCAATAGACTATAAGCTTTTTGTCTTTTTATTCCTATTATTTTATTAGTATGCATAAAGAAATCTCGTTGGTGTATATGGTCGCTGGTATGTCTTCTCGTTTCTGAGGAAAGATTAAACAGTTTGCAAAGGTTGGACCTAATACTACTACGCTTATTGAGTATTCATTATATCAGGCTTTGCCTGCGTGATTTTCAAAGATAATTTTTATCGTAGGTAAAATGACCGAACAACCGTTCAGAGAAATGTTTGGAGATAGCTATCAATGAATACCTGTAGAATATGCTCTACAAACATTTGATGAGTCTTTGAGAGATAGGCCGTGGGGGACTGTAGATGCACTTTGTAGTGCAAAAGACTCTATAGACTGACCTTTCGTGGTCTGTAATGGTGATGATGTTTACTGATCTACGTCTTTTAAACTCTTGTTTGATCATCTACAACAAGCAGAGGAGTCTGCTTCGCTCTGATATATTCTTGAAAAGGTTATTCCAGAAGCATGATCTACTAATAGAGGTATTTTTACAATAGATGAAGAAAACTATGTACAAGATATCAAAGAGCATCTCTGAATAGAGAAAAAAGCATTATCAGAAATCTGACTCCACAAAGATGATCTGTGTAGTATGAATATTTTTTGATTAACACTTCCTGTTTTGGAGCTATTACATGCTATATTATTGAAGTTCAAAACAGAGCATATTTGAGATAGAAAAATAGAATGTTATCTTCCTGTAGAGATAGCAAATATAATACAAGAGGAGTGAGTAAAGATGAAATTATATTCTACGCCTGATACCTGGTTTGGTGTCACTAACCCTGAAGATGAAAAAATAGTACAACAACAAATCCAAGCATATGAAGATGCTCATCGTTAAAGTAATCCAAATAGGGAAAATATTCTTTTTCTAATTAAATTTTATGGGTCTTTGTGGTGGTTCAACATATGGTTTCATGTTCAAATCATTGTATTCTTTTGTAGATACTACTTGGCCATTGGGATCGCTTAGTTCAATAACTACCTTATTTACTTTATAATTTCCAAAGCTAAGTCACCATCAATAAATATCACTCAATACTTTAGCAACATTTCGATCTGCTTGTTGCATAAGATTGGGATTATTTTGTACCTTGTTTTTGGCGTCATTGGTTAAACTGTCCTGAAGCTGGATAGGAAGATTAGTAAAATCTTTTGTTTGCCATATTTGGGTATTATCATCAATGATCTTGGAGGAAGATTCTTTGACAATTGTTTTGGGATTTTCGAGGCGAGCATAGAGCGTGCCGGTCTCTGGATCATATGATATTTTAGACTTCATAAGATCATATTCTATACCAACTTTACCATTTACTTCCATCACAACTCTTCTTGTCTGGGCTATATTAAGGGCTTTTTTAAACATATTCATTATTTCGTTCCCGTTTGCGTTTTCTTTAAATTGTGCTTTTTCTACCACTCCTGTAGCATTAAAAGGAACTTCTTGTACTCTCAGTTGAGAGACAAATTCTGGTGTTCATAATTCCATTCTTCCATTGATAAGTGTTTCACTTGCACTTTTATCAGTAAAAAATTTATAAATACCAATTCCTAGTAAAGCACCAATTGTAAGCATCAATCCTCAATATATTGCAAGTCACATTGCTCCAGCTTCTTGATAAGCTTTGGGTTGGTTTTTGACTGCTTCTAAATATGCTAAATATTTTGTAGTTTCTACTTCTGTGAGTTTATATTCTTCTTTGAGTGTTGTTTTTATTCTTCAGAAATTTGCTGCTTGACT
This sequence comes from uncultured bacterium, assembly GCA_937862935.1. Classification (GTDB taxonomy): domain Bacteria; phylum Patescibacteriota; class Gracilibacteria; order Absconditabacterales; family Absconditicoccaceae; genus CAJBLF01. The sequence continues at coordinate 6,791 of CALMEO010000117.1, forward strand.
TATCAAGACGCCATCCTGGATGTGAGAGAGGATATCATTCATTTTGAACATATACGTTTTTTGGAATTTAGCTATATCGATTTTTCAATTGTCGTTTGTATAGGTATCAATTTTTGCAATATTCCATGTTTTTCCGTGTAAGGTATCTTCTAAAGCAATCAACATAAGTTTTTGACTAGGTGCTAATTGTTCATATTTTTTATCCACTAAGGAACCTATTCATAATTGTACCATAAAAGATCGAAGCTCAGGATTTTTCTTTAATATATTGCTGGTATATTGAGAGACTTTTTTACCAGTAAAAACCTCTTGGTTGATCACTAGATTATTGAGTATTGTTCATTGGAGTTCTTTTCATAAAATTTTTTCGGTAGCTCTTTTTACATCAGGATCTTTTGCTTTTTCAGATAAAAAATCTTCTCCTAGTTTTTTTATATCACTAAAAATTTTTTTTTCGACATCAACAATTTCCTTTTCTTTTTGTGTTTTTGATGGTTTTTTTTCTATTCATTTGCTATATTCTGGGTTTCCCATTTTTTTATTTTATAAACTAAAACTATTTCTATTATACCCCTATCACGA
>CALMEO010000118.1 GCA_937862935.1 uncultured bacterium
AGTAGGATATGTCGTATCTATCCTCTGCTCTATTATTTGATATTTTGATTTCTTGACCGATGGTAATCGAACTTGAGGGTGACAGACGTATTGGTACTGAGGGCTTCGGTTTCTATATCAAAAAAGGCGAAGGTCTTGCACATCATTTGCCGGAGTTACAGGCATGGGCTACTACAGCCAATAACCTCAATCTTCCCATCAAGAATAAAAAGGGAAAAATCACTTCTTATCCTACTTATATCAATTATCTTGGTAGATATGAAAGTGTCCTCTTTTAGGGAGATTTTGTTAATCTCTATGAAGGAAAAGTCTTCCATAATGGTAAAGAAGTTGACTTCAATCAGCGGCTTGCTAATACAAAAAAAGCCAATGCTTTAGCCAAGAGAAAAGCTAATAAAAGGCATAGGTAGTTATAATAGGCTGTAGGTGTTTTACCTGCGGTTTTTTTTCTAAAGAATACTATATTTTTTTGGATATTGGGACAAAGGTATTAGTTTTTTCATTAAAATATATACACTCTTCGGGGATATCTATGTCTAATGACTTGATTCTTCATCAATCTAAACATACTATTTTCCCCTTTGTTGCCTCCTTATTCTCTATTATTTTCTCAGTTATGTACGTTATTTGATCGTTTGTTGGTTGTCATTCTGGCATATTCTTTTTGATGTAACTAGCTATATCTTCTCATTTCTCTTTTATTATTTTTTCAAATTCTTTGGCCATATGTGATCATTCTACGAGTGATAGTGCTAATATTGTTATATCAAGCATATCATCACTTAAGAGTATATTTGTAACCATAGATTTTAGTTTGGCATAATCTTCAAATCACGCTCTTGCTTCAAATATTTGTGTCGAAGCATTATATATTATTTTTGTATCTTTATCTATTATATTTGCTCTCTCTAATGATTCTACTAAGACAAGATTATAAATATGTGTATTGATATTTTTGTCTCCTTCATTTGATCTTCTAAAAAAATTTCAGCGATGTAGTGTGTCTCATAGTATCATGTTTCCTGCATTGAGAAAAAGTACCTGTATCTTTTTTCAGGGATATTTTTGGAGAAAATTCTGAATAAATCATGTGATGGATTTTGTATCGGTGATATCTAAGTATATTCTTTCTCATTCTTTTTTTTCTTTGGAGGTTTTGATAATATTAAAATTTTTTAGCAGTGCATGTTCTGCTGCTTTCCCTATAGTACTTGTCTCTGATCATACAACCAATCAGATCTCTTTATGTTGTGATATCGTTTTTATATCCATAGTATAAGTATATCTTAAAGTTAAAAAAAGTCAAAAAAAAGAGCAGTCCTCTACTCCTCATTAACTCCTTGAAATAATTTTTTTTAACTGTATTATCCAGATTCAATAGTATTTATTTTTTATCAATCATTATATGAAGCCTATTGTTTTTTTACGTATTATTTTTGTCCAAGTAGTATTGGCAGTGATCTGATCCTTGTACTTTTCTAATTTTTGAGATCCTATAGCTAATACATTACAAGGACATATTTTTGGTGGGAGTGGTTTTGAACCTTGTCATTTGTGTCGATGGGCAAGAATCTTGATGTATCCTTTGCTTATAATCTCTTTTGTATGACTTCTTCGTAAAGATACAAAAATAGTATATACAATATTGCCTTTTTCTATTGCTGGACTTGTACTAACGGGCTATCATTATAGTATGCAATATATCAACGCACTAAATGTTTTTACTTGTGTACCTGGGAATCCATGTACTACTATTGACCGAAAAATATTTGGTATTGTTACTATTCCTGCTTTGGCTTGGTTGGCATTTCTTGTGATTACTCTCTGTGCGATGGCTATTCTTATTAAAGACAAAAAATATACCTAGATTATATATGCTTCACCTATATGTATTTTTTATATAAAAAAAGAGAGAATCAAAACCATTCTCCCTCAAATATTTTTGTAATAATCTTATTTGCAAAACGCAGATATGATTTTATAACCAACCCCATAACGAAATACGCTATGATGTACCATTTTAACATATCAATACTTAACCATATGTTGTGATTTGTATATTTATAAAAGATTATAAGTTCCAGTATTGGTATACTAGAAATGGTGTAGAGTAATGTTTCTATAAACCAATGTCTTTGTACGATTTCAATTGTCCGTCCGTACATAACTGCTATTACATTGGGAATTGTAGTGATGAGCGATTTTGTTAGACAGAGCAATAGTAGTGTTTTTTCACTGTGAAGTATACCTATGTGTACAAAAAAAGTAACAATGAAAATCGAGGTATAAATGCTGATATATTCTGTCCAAAATTTTTGTGTTTTGAGTGCCTTATTTATTTTCTTCATGATTGTTTTGTTTTTCTTTGAGGTAGTGTAATATCTTTGTATTATGGGAAATCAATATATATTTTTTCTGGATTTACTAAAAAATTACCCACTGATACAGGGGTAATTTTGATTGGGATGTGCTCCAAGTGTTTCATTTTATTTGCATTTATTTGCGAACAAAACGAATGTAGTAATCCGGTGGTATAATACCGTTTGTAGCGAGGTATAACTCACGATTTGTCTTGGGTGGACAGGTTAATATGAGACTTTCCCAAGTCATACATGGTAGTGTTGCAGTTTCTGTGAAATTTGTTTTTGTACTTCCCGATACTGTAGTTGTATACTTCTGTTGTGTACTTCCAGATATATCTATTTGATTCTGGTTTCCAATGTTAAGCGTTATGCTTTCTTCATAGATGTCTTTTTTGTTCATACTTATTTTTTTATTTTTTTAGTTATTTTTATCCTTTCTTTTTTATCCTTTTGTAGAGGATATAAAACGTGGTGGATACTTCCATTTTGTTTACTTGTTCTTTTTGTTTTTTACCATAGGCTTTTGTTTTATATATGTATATATACTTATATAGTTATAGTATATAAAGTCAAACATAGATATTTTATTGTGAAACATTTACTCCTAGTGTTTTTTCTAGTTCATCTATCATAATGCTTGCATAGGATCATCCTTGTAAGGTAAAATTGAGTACTATATCGTCTTGTTGAAAATGTACGCTTACTTTCTGAGGGAATACCCAAATCGGTCTTCTGATTCAAAATATTTTGTAGTTTTCACATAATTTCAAACTCTTTTCTGTGATTCAATTTTTTTCAAGCAATCATTGTTCTTTATTACCTGCAATAGTTCCTTTGGGTGCTAATAATAGATTATATCAGACTACGGGTCACGTGATTATCATAGTATCTGGATTGAAAGGGATTTCTCATGTAAGATTTTTGGGATAACGAAAAAATTGTTTGCTCTTTTTTGTATCATCAAAAAGCTGTACGGTATTTGTCTTTGCTTGGTATATTCACCATTGGTTTTTTTTGTCGCTTGTTGTATCTAGAACGATATCCCCATCCAATATTTGGAGTCATTTTTTTGTCCTTGTATAGATATATTCGTTTAGCATTTTGCTTCCATAGGATTGTATTTTGAAAATAATGTCTTTTTTGTCTTTTATATTTGATTTTCATTGGAGGAGTTCACTCCCCTGTTTTGGATTTATTCCACTTATACCAAATCTTTGATTTCAAAACAAATTGGGAAATCATTTCTTAAAGAGACTGAGTATCTTTCTATTTGAGATATCTTTTTCTTTTACGCTCAAATGCTTATTTGCTCTCAATTTTATATAGAAGCTATTTTTTATCGGTGTTGTCATCCCTATAGGATCAGTATGCCAAGCTGTTTTGAGTACTTTTGCTACTTCTCCTATACTTGCCATAAATGCTTTTTCTCCTCCAAGTTTTTTTAATGCACGTTTGTATATACATATTCGTTGTCTTGTGATAGCTTTTTTATCTTTGAGTCCTGCTATCCCAAGGGTCAATCTAGGGATATTACAAGAAGAGCAAATATGGTTTACTACATCCATAGTGTTGAGATTTCTTTTTTCAAAAAACACAAAAAAAACATCTCCTTTGTCAGCAAAGGTAAACGGTAGTTCCTCTGTCACGATGAAGTCCTGTGATTTTTGTTTAAAGGAAAATAATTTATCATCTATACTCATGGATATCTTATTTATTTACTAAAATCTATTTTATTCCTTTCTCGTTGTGTGATCTACATATATCTGCCATTGGCTGTATGTTTTTTAGATATTTTATTTTTGAAAAGTAAATGCATGTTTGCGGTAGATAGCTCTACAAATTTGCAAAAATATTTTTTTTGAGTATACTTATATGGTAGGAATATACAAGTATTTATCCTGCTCTGATCACGTATGCAACTAAGTAATATCAAAATTTCAAACATTTTGAGTTTTCCTTATCAACCCGATCTTTCAAAGATTGAAGGTGTAAAATTTCATAATAAAAAAGATACCAATGTGAATGTACTTATCTGACCAAATGGTGCTGGTAAAAGCTGATTTTTACATATAATCAATCAGTTTATCAGGGTTGGGATTTTTAATGATTATATCTATGATAAACCACTTATCTCTAGTAAAAATACTGATTATCATCAGGTCATTACCCGTAATACACAATATACAGAGTGACTTCATCCTCATTTTACTACTCCTGACAAACCATCACACCTTATTGTGGAGTTTTTGCTTACACAACATGATTATGATAATATGATACATATAAGTAAACATGCTAATATCTTGAATATGCTTATTAAAAAATATAGCACCTTGGATATACGTTATCCTGTGTTCTCTCAGCAAGAAATCAGAAATATCCCTAATACCTTTGTTTTTAATTGTTCGCTTGCTATTGATTCTCAGCAAATTATTATCGATCAAGATCATTTTTCTCTATGAGAACAATTTGTATTCTTGTATTTGCAGACTATAGAACTTATTCAGATTTGTATCGATATTCATAATGAATTTGAAAGAAAGGATGGAGAACTGCCAATAGATCATCTCAAGAATGGGATTTGATTTATAGGCATGAACAGAAGCCTACATAAAGTCTCTAATTCTATAGATCCTCATGCTTGGGATACCTTTCTGTGAAATAAAAATTCATCTGATTATCATTCCTATATTTGATTTTACCTTTGTGCAAAAAAAATACGAAATATTATTTCAGATCATGCTCCTTTGTATATGGATGAAGAGCATATGAAACATTATCGTGAGAAACTCGAAAAATCAGATTTTTATATTAGTTTATCGGCTAGTATCCAAAAATATTTTAATAGAACTTTACATATCGAATATAGCAATTCACTCATTACTTTTTCTCTAATAGATGTTTTTGGTAATAGTGCTACATTTTCTCAGTTGAGTGATGGAGAACAATCCTTGTTATCTATGGTTTTTACTATGTATGGCTATGATCTTAAAGATGGTATGATTATTGTCAATGAGCCAGAAATCCATTTTCACCCTCAAATGCAAAGAAGTTTTTCGAGAATGATAGAAAAAATCAATGAACGTATAGGGACTCAATTTATACTTTCTACCTACTCACCCTTGTTTATTAATGAATCCAATATTGGGAATGTCTATAGATTTTCAAAGATACAATGAAATACACAAATCAAAAATCCACTTATTACCTTATCTCATGATGAAGCGACTTTGGTACATCTTCTCAAATTTGAAAATCTTTCCAAAATATTTTTCGTCAATAATATCATTATGGTAGAATGAGAGACTGATGCTTATTTCTTTGAGTTTTATTTGAAATATCTCCACACACTTCCGCAACGAAAAAGTAAAATAACCGACTATGAAATCATAAATATCAATGGTAAATGAAGTTATAAGGTTCGAAGCCACTTTCTTTCTAGATTTGGTTTACAATCATTTTTTATAGGTGATTGGGATAATATCGTAGATTATGGCTTTATGACCCAAACTGATCTGTGATATTATTATAAACAAACAAGAATACATTACGCTGGACTTAAAAAAAGTGGTAAAACTCACCGTAATTATAATAAACTCGTTGATACTATACAGAATGTTTTCCCCAAAACGTATACCTATTTGATTACCAATATTGATACACTTTATAAGAAGCATGTCTTTATTCTCAAAAAATGAGATATAGAAGCATATATTGGTATGCCAGAAAAATGATTAGAAAAAATGGTAAAATTTTGTCATTATGATTTTAGTCGTCGATTGCATGATAAAAATTTTGATTCGTGTAGACAAGAATTTGAGACAATTTTTACTACTATATTTACATAATTTTTTTAAAGAAAAACTCTGAAATTTTTTTATATTCAGAGTCTATATAGTAAGATGAGGTTTCTGGTATTATCCTTGAAAAATAAAAAATCCTGCGACTATAATGAAAATAAGTGAAAGTCATATAAATATCAAATTTTTGAGTTTTTCATTTTTTATCATCCCCTTTAATTGTCCTATTTTTTCTTCTAGTTTTTGCTTTTCTATAATGGCTTCTTGTTTTTCTTTGTTGTAGTCTGGTAACGCAATCATATGTTGTATCTTGCTTTCAAGTTCAGAAACTCTTTGCTGAAGCACAAAAATGACTTTATTTTTTTCTTCGAGCATCTTTTCTTTTTCTTTGAAGATAAGAAAAAATTTTTCTACTTTTTGATCAATAGCATCTTCTAAGTCGTTCTTATGTGCTATACCTGTATTATTGCTGGTATTTGATTGGTTAATGATTTCTGTATTGAGCTCTTGATGAAGTGTTGCAAATTCTTGCTTTAGTGCAAGTACCTCTTCTTTTGCTAATAGTACCTTATTAGCTATTTTCTTATAGGACAATTTTCCACTTTTGATATATCTATCTATAGTTCTTGTAGAGATATTCAAAGATTTTGATGCGACTTCTCTAGTTACGTTGTACGTTTTACTCATAATCAACTAATATTAATAATTTAAAATACGTATGCAATATACCTATCTCTCTATGATAAGGCTTTCTGCTTTTCTTTGGCTTTATTTTTGTTTATTGGTTAAGATCAAATTTGGTAGGTTCTGGTTCTTGGATATTATCTAATAGTGATTGTATAAATAATACTAATAATACCCCTTCTAGCATCCCCATAGAAATGATATATAAATATACCCCAGCTATGTATTTATAATATCACATAAAGAAGTATATTCATGACATTGCTGGTCCTGCACCTGCATTTTGAATATATGGTATTACTATTAGTATAAATACAATGATGACAAACCAAAGATACATTATTGTTTTTTTTTTCATTTTTTATATCGTCTATTAAATAAAGATACTTTCTAGATTATATTATTTTTTTGATTAAAAAGTATATTACGCTGAGTATAAGGGATAATATAAATGTTTGTACAAGGGTTCCAAGTTGTACACCAATCCCAATATCTAAATAGTTAACTGTTTGTTCAAAAATATAGAGAACAATAAGATTGAGTAATAATGATGATAGTCAAAGTGTTATTATCCTTATGGGTAAGGTAAGTATTTTTAGTACATTTTTGAGTACTGAATTTATCAACCAGAAGATGATTCCTAAGACTCCAAAGATGATATAGCTGTCTTTGTAGATGGATTCTATTTTAAATCCAAGTTCTGGTATATAATTTACAATGACATACAACACTACCCCGTTCACGACAATATTGACTAGAAGATGTTTAATCGGCTTCATATCTATATCTAATAGCTAAAATGTATCATATAATAGATATCAGTAATAGAACTGATACATATTTGTCTACTGTTTTCAATATCATTTCATATTCTTCTTATTGGCTTTTTAACATACTTTTGTCATTTTTGTTAAAAATATGTCAATTTATGTACATATCTGTCTCATTTAGTCCTCTATCAAATCATCGAATGTGTCATTTTTACCGTCTTTTGTGTATGTGTGAATTGCATTTCTTGTGGCTAGTATGGCTATAACTGCTGCCCTCTTTCTTCTTGGTGATACTTCAAACCCATGGTCTACCATTGTCTGATAATTTCGTTGTAGTACATCTTTTATGGATTTTCCTATAATAAACTCTGATAAGAAGCTAGCTGCAGCTGTACTTATATTTGAACAATTTCCATCAAAACTGTAATTTTTTATTATATTGTTTGTGATCTCTAGATATACGACAATATCATCTCAACAAATAAAATTACCCTCGTGTTGCTTTATAGTATATTCTTTTAAAGCAAAATTCTGGAGAGGGTTTTTAGCATATTCTTGTATCATGATATTTTGTTCTTCGCTCATTGTATTTGGTCTGTAAAGTCCGTAAAGTCTGTAAGGTCCCTAAAATCGACTGTATAAGTTTTCGACTTTATGGCTTTTGACTGTATACTAATCTAGTCTATATCGGAGACATTCTATAAGTCTTTTTATCATAAGGATAATCTTATTACTTATTTCTATAAATCACTTGCTTGCTATTATTTCGAGGCGTTCTATTTGGCTTGCAACATTGTGGACTGCAATCAAAAATTTATTTGAATTGATTTCTAATACTACATCATATGATCCATCTCCATTTTCTGTAAAGAGTGCAGTGACATTGTCTAGGCAGATCTTTTGCTGACATGTGTCCATAGGAGTGATAAGGTTCATTTGATTCATAGCATATCGCTAAATAAAATACCAAAAGATGAAAAATGTTGGTACGAGCTTTTTTATGGTTTTAAAAAATAAATGCAATAGAAAAACTGTTTGATTTTTTCTGGAAAAATCATCTTGATTTTTTTGTACAAAACATTATATTTTTTTATAATATTTTTATAGGTAAGTACTTGTTTATGTCTAATAAAGTTTTTGACAATCTTGTTAAAAAACTGATTAAATATAGAGGAAAGCTCGTAGATGGGGAAAAAATTTCATTGCTCCTTAAATCCTCTCTTGCTGAAGATTTTTCGTTACAGAAAATGTATAAGATTGTGTATTACCTTAAGATCAGGGGATATCTTGAAAATCTTAAAAAAAACATATTCTTTGTTAAGGATCCTGATCATACCTATACCACAGAGGAGATCATTGATCTTTTCTATCGAACCATTGTCAAGAAACATTGTACAGATTTTCTCAAAGGTAATCGATATATTTGATGACTTAAGGCCCTTGAATTGAACCTTTCTTCATTTGATATCCCTGATGAACTCTCTATCGTTAATCAGTATAAACAAGCTACCGAAGTCATAATGTTCGAAAAACAAATAGTGTTTAAAACCTATTCTAAAAATAAGACAGATAATCTGTTTAAGTTTTTTTGGAAATTTACTAAAAAAATATCTATAGGTAAACATATTTTTCCTATTGCTGGTTTGGAATTAGCTATTTTGGAAAGTCTTTATAATCCATGAATGATTTCTCAGTGATATATCAACGAACTGGTAAAAAAAGTAATAAGAAAATACCATACAACATTGGATATAGCTATCTGGGAATCTATTTTGAGAAAAAATAAACATAATACAAGTATCAATAGGTTGTATACACTTACAAAAACTATTGATCCTGTCTTGGCTGATACACTCAAAAATCTTATCAAGAAATATGGGTATTTTATATAATTAGAGTAGTATTTCTTATTTTTTACGTACCTATACTTTTATTTTCGTAAAAATTCTAACTCTCTGATGTATTCATATACATGTCATAAGATTGAGAATTGTTTATCGTAATATCCATCTAAGAGCTTCTGACAATCAAATGCCATTACTTTTTGAACTTCGTATTTATCAAAAGCATAAGGTCCATTATGGATTCCATAATAGAGATAATAGTATTCTGATTGAGTATCGGTTTGTTTTAATCCTATTCTTTGTAGAATTAGCTCTGTTTCTATTCCCATTTCTTCTAATAGCTCTGCGTGTGCAGTTTCCTCTATACTTTGTCATAATGTTTGATGTCCTCAAGGCATATCCCATTTATTTGCTCCCGTAGCTTTGGTTGGCGCTCTTTGTTGAAGTATTACTTGTTTCGCTGTGTTAAAAAGCATAATATGAGCAGCTCTGTGATATACAGATGGATTACTATGTGCTTCTCTTTTTAAGATAGAACCTATTTCATGATTATCTTTGTCTACTTGTAGTAATATTTCATCTTGTGTACTATTCATACTTGCGATAGTTGCCATTACTTCGTTTAATGTGCTTAGTTGTAATGTATACATTCAATCTATATTTTCCAATTCTTTTCTCTGCACTCGTTTAAATTCAATAAATTCATCTCAAACATTAGTTTCTCATGATTGGTATTCTAATAAATATTCCATAGTAATTCCATTACAACGATGGTCGTATCATTTGTCGGACACTGCTGTCACCATTTTTTTTATTTTAGCTTGTATTCAAGGTACTTCTTTTTGAAGTATTCTATTGATCGTTTCTTCTGGTGTTTCATCGAAATACATTCTTCCTCAGGGAAATATCCATTCGATTTTATTCTCCAGATTAATGTGCAGTTGTTTTTTTCCTATAAAAAATTCTGGTTCTGTATAGATATTATCTTTGTCTTTTCTGAAAATCACTAAATCTATGTTGAGCATAGGTGGTACACGATCTATAAGTTCTTTAATATGATCTTCTTTGGTAATAGTATACATTATTCCTCTTTAGCTTCTAAAATGAGCTTTTTGAATTGATAATAATATGGTTCAAGTTCTTGTTTACAAATATCGAGAGAAAGTATATTATATTTTTCTTCTACTTTGTTTTCTACTTGTGCTAAGGTTCGATCTGTATCTTCGTTTCTCTTACCGAAAAGAATGATTATGGAAATAAATCATCTAGGATGAAGTATTCTGTAACAATCTGCATTGGCACATATCTCTGCTTCCAATGATGGGTAGTGTGTGTTTGTTCAATGATGGTTATTTACACATACAAGTACTTCTTCTATTATATTTGATGCTACATTAAGTTTTTGTAAAAATATCTTGCTAGCTTCTGTGCTTTTTTGTACATGTTCAGCTGCATTGCCCTCTTTGCTACATTCACCCAACTTGATATCCATAAGAAGCGTTCCAAGAGCTATGATGTCTTTATTAGCACCTAATGTTTTTGCTAACTCTTGCCCTTTTTCAAATGATAATATTAGATGTTCTTTTTTTGGCGTTCAATATTTTTCAGTTTCTCCTAAAGCGTATGCTCGTGCTGCCTGTATAATATCTTCCATGATAGTAAGCTACAATATAAATTGATTTTGTTACCCAATAGATCCTTCCATTTCAAGTTCTACTAATTTATTCAATTCTCCAGCGTATTCTAAGGGAAGTTTTTTAATAACCGAAGAAAAGAATCCATTGACGATCATAGTTGTTGCTTTGTCTTTTGTTAGTCAGCGAGCCATGAGGTAGAAAAGTTCAGATTCATTTATTTTCCCTGCACTCGCTTCGTGGGCTACGATGGCGGTATCATTTTTTGATTGAATTTTTGGGATGGTATTGGACACAGAAGTATCATCAAATAGTAATGCATCGCATTGCGTATTATTTACTGCATAATCTGCTCATGGAGCAATATTGACTAGTCCACGATAAGTATTAATTCCTCATTTTCTGGAGATAGATTTGGCTACGATATTTGATGATGTATGTTTTCCTATATGGATTGCTTTGGATCCTGTATCTTGATGCTGTCACTCCCCTGCAACTGCTATTCCCAACATATCTGTTGTGCTGTAATCTCCTTTGAGGATAGAACAAGGATAGAGCATAGTTGTACATGATCAAAGATTTCCATTAACCCATTCCATATAACTATGTTCTTCTATGATAGCTCTCTTGGTATTTAGATTGTAGGTGTTTGTTGACCGATTTTCTACTGATGAATATTTCATTTTAGCGTTTTTCCCTACAAAAATCTCTACGAGTCCAGCATGGAGTGCAGCTTTATCAAACTTTGGTGCTGAACATCCTTCGATGTAGCTTCCTTCAGCATTATCTTCTATGATGATCATAGTATGCTCAAATTGTCCTCAGCCATAGGTATTCATACGAAAATATGCTTGTAATGGATCAGTAAGCTTGACTCCTTTTGGTACATAGATAAATGTCCCTCAGCTCCAAACGGCTCCATGTAAAGCTGCAAATATATGATCATTTGCAGGCACCAATTTCATAAAATACTTCTTCACTAATTCTGGATATTTGATTACTGCTTGTGGCATATCCTCAAAAATTATGCCTTTTTTTGATCGTTTTTCTTGGATTTGATGATATACGTTGAGGGAATCATATTGTCCACCAGCTCCAGCGAGATATTTTTGTTCAGCTTCTGGAATTCAGAGTCTTTTGAACTTTTCTTTTATCTCTACAGGTACATCTTCCCGGTTATTTGTATATCATTCGTTATCGCTTTTGGGTTTTGCATAATAGACAATATCATCGAGATCGAGTTTAGAAAGATTAGGTCATCGTGTTGGCATTTTCATGTTTTTGAAAATTTCTAGACACTGTAAACGATGTTTTAACATTCGTTCTGGTTCTTTTTGATCAGCAGAAATTTTTCTCACGGTATCTTCTGTGAGTTTGCTGAGATAGAGCTCATATTCTATCTTGTCTGATGATTCGAGTGTTGATCTTAGTGACATATTTATTTGTTTGCTACATCAATAAATCCTTCTTTCTTTATTGTTTCAATGATATCTTGATTCCCTTGTTTGACAATTTTCCCTTTTTCTAGGACATAGACATGATCGACTGGAATATATTTGAGAATATCAAAAATGTGAGTAATAATAATGAAACTATTTTTTGTATGATTGAGTTTGGATATCATTTTGACTACTGATTTGAATGCGTCAACATCTAAACCACTATCTATCTCGTCTAAAAAGATATAGGTGGGGTCCAAAAGTTTGAGTTGTAATATCTCTATCTTTCTCCTTTCTCCTCCACTAAATCCGACATTGAGATCTCTTCGAAGAAACTCCATAGAGATTTCTAACTCTTTTATAAATGGCTCTATGATTTTTTTAAAACTAAGAAATGATGTGGTTCATCATATTTTTGCATCATAAATTGATCTCAAAAATTCAAAAAGTTTGATGCCTTTGATTTCTGGTATATGTTGAAATGCTACAAAGATTCATAGTTTAGCTCTCTCGTGAGGATCTAGTTCTAAAAGATTGATTTTTAATTCTTCATCTTCAATTTTTAATTCTCCATTGCTTATTTTGTATTTAGGATGTCCCATTATTGCCATTGCTAATGATGATTTTCATGATCCATTTTTTCCGATCACACAATAATTCTTTCATAACTCAAAATTCATTGATATTGTGTCTAAAATTATTTTGTTTTCTACTTCTACTGATAATTTGTTTATTGTTAGCATAGTTTATTTATGTAAATCGATAAAATCTCATGAATTACCATAAAACTGGTTAAATATAGTATTGATATATCTTTCTGAAGAATAATTTCATTTCCCTCTTATATCAAGTATGGTATTGATTCGTGATTGGTTGGTCTTTTGAATCTCTTGTAAGGTTTTCTTTTCATTTTCATCAAAGAAGTTTTTGTATTTTACCTCTTTCGTAGATTTTTTCTGTTCTTGATTTTCCATCTTATTGTCTTCTAATTTTTGAAGGAGTTCTTGTACAGCACTTTCTATCTCTTGGTTGATTTCTGCATCATTTTTTGATTGTTTACAGAGCTCCTGTATGTCCTGAGTATTATTACTTTTGAGTGCTTCTATGGTAGTTATATGTTGCTCTTGATATTGTTGTAATCACTGCTTTCCTTTGCTTATAGAAGGGAGAATGTTTTCGTAAGGGGTATCTATACAGCGTAATGGGTCTTCTAATCTCTTAGCTAAATCAGATATATATGTATCTGTATTCTTCTGTATCTGTCATTGGAATAAAGCAACTTGTTCTTTGCTTGTGTCTACTATATAACGTAGTTTCTCATAACATATGGTATCTATACTCGAAGCGTTTTTGCTTATATATATTTCTTCTTGATTTAGTACGTTTTTTATGTTTTTTGTAATAGTTATAATATCTTTCATCTCTGTTATTATGGTTTGCCCTATACCATAACATGTTTTGATATCAACAAGAGCAGATAATGAGGTGATGGTTGTCTTATTCTTGTTGATAGCATGTGTTATGTTTTTTGATTTTGATAACTGTTTAGCTATATCAAAACTTTGTTGTGCTTGAGCTACAAATATCTGAGCGTTTTGTAATCAAGAGATACTATTTTCTAGTGCATTTTGGTATGCTAAAAGTGTTTGAATAGTTCCACGATTATAGTATTCTTCGCTTGTATTTCCGCTAATGATTTGTAACGCTTTTTTATACTCTTGTTGTTGTATCGCTTTATTGGCCTCTATTGTATGTTGTATTTTTGTCACTTTCTGACCTAGCTTACTTTCGATATCGACTGTTTTTTTTGATGCTAATATATCATACATTTTTCATTCATTATATGCTTGTATAATATATACACAAGAAAAAAATAATCATATGCACGCGATGATACTATATATATAATTATCTTTTTTATTGATAAATTCTCTTTTCATATATGTTGTTATATGTTAGGATAAGATTCTTCTCTTATGTTAGTTATTCTCCTAAAAAGTTCAATAACTAATTAATTGTTTCAGATAATAAAAAGATAAGGTTGACTATCCCTTATCTCTGTATTATTTATTTTCTTTTGCTTTTTATTTTTTACCATGTATATTGTTTTATTAATGCATCTATCTTGTTGAGATCTGGCAAAATGTCATCTCTAAATATTTTAAAATTTTTTGTTATTATTTCTTGTTTAACAAAGAGCACATCATACTTTTTCTGAAGTAATGCTAGATAAAATACGAGCTTGTTCATAATACCTATCTTTGCATTATATTGGATCCTGTTTTTAGCAATACAGTTTTCATGAACTATAGCATCTGTCAGTGACGCTTCCATAATTTTCTGATCATATCTTTCTATAGCATCAAAATATGCCTTATCACTTATGCTCTTTTCTGTTATACATGATTGCATATCTCCCTTAAATATTTCCATCTCTTGTTTTATATATGTTACAATAGCATCTCATTTTTGTAATTCTTTATTGCTATCGTTGAGGTATTTGGTTAGGGTATCTTCTTTATTCGTTGATACATCTAACATTTCTATAATATCTGTTTTAGTAAGTTCTTCTAGTCTTTTGATTGTGCTTAGTGTCTCTCATTCATAATTACCTACTGCGCTAGTTTTTTCTATCAATATAAGATGTAAATTTATTATTGTATAACTTAATTCGTTTATAGAGAAATCGTTAGCACTTAAAGAATCATTGTTATCTTCAAAAATAATATTGCCTATTCCAACCTCTTGTGCTTGCACATTTTGTATTCCACTATTGTCTTGAAATAGTCATGTCATTAGCACTATTAGAATACCTATCATTATTTTTTTCATGACCAAATATATAATATAAAATTATTTAATGACATTGACAAGCTCTGCCATAGGCAAAAAGATTGATCCCACAATTAATCATATGACAACTGCAATCATTGCCATAAGAAGTGGTTCAATAAGACTCATTAAAATATCTATTTTTGTTTGTAACATGTCACGATAAAAATCTGACATTTTTTTTAGAACCTCAGTGATATTTCCTGTATCCTCGCCTACATGAACAATTTGAACTAGAATTGGATCAAATAATGATGATCATTCCATTGATTCAGCGAATGAAAATCCTGCATTAAGATTTTCCTTTATTTCTATAGTTTTTT
Source organism: uncultured bacterium (assembly GCA_937862935.1). GTDB lineage: Bacteria > Patescibacteriota > Gracilibacteria > Absconditabacterales > Absconditicoccaceae > CAJBLF01. The sequence goes on from CALMEO010000118.1 coordinate 15,690, forward strand.
TTCTGTAAAAAAAGTTTGTAAACGTGTTTCCTATCAGTTTTAATGATAAAATTGGACTTACTCATGCACTATATAATTGACTTAATAGTTTAGAAAATTTATACATATAATATGTTTTAACTACTCATGAAACTGCTGGCGTAGTAACCATTAATTTATCTATAAATATTTTGAATGCTAAAATATATTTATATAAAAATTTATAGAGAAAAACTATCCCTATACCAATTATAAGAATAAGATACCATGTTCTTTGTAAAAAATTTGATGCTCACATCATGAATTTTGTCAGATTAGGCAGGCTTTCTTCGTTGGGAAACATTGTTACTATTGTTGGGATAACATAAATAAGTAAAATCGTTATTGCTATAATAGCAAAAGCTATAAGTACAAGAGGGTATGTCATTGCTTTTTTTATCTTTCCTTGTATTCTTTGAGCATTTTCAAGCTCTATAGCCATTTCTTCCAAAATTTCTGGTAGATTACCCATAGTTTCTGCTGATTTTACTAACGCAATTTCTTCTTCTTGAAAAAAATAACTATGATTTTTCATGGCTTGGGAAAAGGTATATCATTGTGTAAGTTGATCAATCAGATCTTGGATAATCATAATCAATCCTTTATTTGTTTCAGATTTTTTTATAGAAAATAATGCATCTCTCAATCCCAATCCTGATTTTTGGGTTAATGCTAACAATCTAAAAAAATTTGTTTTTTCTTTGAGCTTAGGAGCAAAAAACTTTTGGATGATAAATTTTTCTAAGACACCTAATTTACTTACTTCCATATGGTTATAACTGAATAAAAGTATGGAATAGAGAATTTGATCTTTATTACTTTGACCTTCTTCCCTTGTCCCTTAATTTTTATTTGTCGAATTTTGCTTTCACGTATCTATAAACTTCATCTAGTGTTGTCATCCCTTTGATAACCTTAAATACACCATCTCTTTCTAAATTAATCATCCCTTTTTCAAGTGCTACTGTTTCTACTTCAAATGCTGATTTTCATTCTAAAAGCATATTTTTTATTTTATCTGTATAATCCATCATCTCAAATAAACCTACTCTACCCTTGTATCATGTTCCTCCACATACAGAACATTTTTCTCCTGTTATTGGATCTTTACCTGTTCCTATATAAGTTTTTTCATCATTAATAAAATCATTTCGTTGTTGTTGGTCTATTCCTCTACTCAATATTTCTTTTTTGAGTGCTTCTTTTTCAAAATTTCTAAAACTTTCTTTGGCAAATTTGTATTTTGGATTGTCTTTGACTGAAATTTGTGTCTTACAATGATCACATACTCTTCTAATCAGTCTCTCTGCCATTACGAGATTAAAGGTACCTACAAGCATATATGGTTTTGCTCAGAGATTATATACTCTTGTGATTGTTTCTGCTGATGAATTGGTATGTACCGTAGAAAATACTAGGTGTCCTGTCATAGCTGATTCCATAGCCATATCCAATGTTTCTCTATCACGAATTTCTCCTACCATCATAATATCAGGATCTTGTCTGAGTCATCATCTCAGTCCATTCGCAAAAGTAAATCCTATATCTGATCTAATCTGTGCTTGATTGAGTCCTGGCATTTTGTTTTCTACTGGATCTTCATAGGTGATTATATTTACTTCACTTGTATTTACAAAATCGAGACAAGCATAAAGTGTTGTTGTCTTACCTGAACCTGTTGGTCCTGTCATAAGGATGATTCCGTTGGGATACTTAAGATGTCTGAAAATAATATCTTTATTGCTTCATTCTATTCCTAATTGTTCCAATGGTGGTATCTTTTTTGATTTATCTACAATACGCATGACAAGACATTCTCACCACACACTTGGAAACGTATTTGCACGAAGATCAATTTCTTTGTTAGTTAACGTAACGCTTGATACTCTTGCATCTTGAGGAATCCTTTTTTCATCTGGTCTCATTTGTCCAGATTCTATCTTAAATTTTGAAATAATACTTTCATGAAGATTTTTTGGATATTGAACAAGTTCTTCTAGTATTCCATCTATTCTTATTCTTATCCTACAATAATTTTCTAATGGTTCAATATGAATATCTGATGCTCCTGATTCTACACCAACAGTAAGAAGATTATCAAAAATTTTTACCACATCTGATTGGATAACTGCTTCATCTAATTTTGCTTTGTAATCAATTTCTACCATGCTAATTTACTAATATATAAATATGATGTTTGATACTCGATTTATAAATAATATATTTGAATTGCTGTATGGTTATTGTATCTAGAATCTCCTATCTAGAATATGGTATAATTATATCCTAAAACGCTAAAAAAAGCAAAAAAAACTATAACTATTTAAGCTTAAAATATGCTTTTAGTTTATTGTGGTATTATTATTATTTGAATATATTGACTTATTTTTTTTGTAATCTATAAATTTTGTATAAGTATGTTGTTTTTTGTTCGTTTTTTTTTACACTTTAAATATGATTTATTTTATTATTTTTTTTCTATGAATATTGACCTTTGGCTCATTAGTATATGAGTTATTATATGAATACTTATCTGATATCTTGTCGCAAAATTATATTTTATGATTAGAATAAAAAGACAAAGAAGTGATGCAGTAACAAGGTCTCGTAACGTAGTTCTTGGACATGTTCATGAAAAAATAGCTCCTTTGCTTCCAAATTTTCCATATTCGTACAAGGATTTGGTTTTTTTATGAAAATGAGTCGATTATCTTGTCCTTGATGGACTCTCAAAAGGTAATCTGCGTGAAATAATTTTTTTGGAGGTAAAAAGTGGTAGTTCACAACTTAATAAAAATGAACAGATGGTCAGAGAATGTATACATCAAAAACGTGTGAAGTATGAAATATGGAGAAATTCCGCTACCTAATATTTTTATTCTGTTGTTTGCTTATTTTAAAATATTGATATTCTTAATATCTTTCTTATAATTTCTATTATACGTTTGATATTTATCTTATAGGGCTATGGTTAAAATAATAGAATGCTTGTCTCTCCCGCTGGAGCGGAATAAACTACCCCAGTTGTAATAGGATTGTGGTGAAATGGTATCACATCGGTCTCCGAAGCCGAATTCATAGGTTCGATTCCTATCAATCCTGCCAAAGGCAGGTAAAATCTGAATTTAAAAATATATACGTATATACATGAATAAAAAATTACAGACAATATTTGATTATCTCAAAGAACTCTTTCCTAATCCAGAAACTGAGCTTCGCTACTCTACTCCTTTTCAATTTGTAGTAGCGGTAATGTTGTCTGCTCAAGCTACGGATGTGCAGGTCAACAAAGTAACTGAGAAACTTTTTAAAAAAATAAAAACATCTGATGATCTTTTAAAGATGTGATTTGCTCCCTTTGAACGTAGTATCAAATCAGTAAATTATTATCATTCCAAGGCTAAACATATTTTTGCTACCACAACAATAATGAATAATGAAAAATTAATAATGAAAAATGAAGGAAAGAAATATTTAATACCAGATACTCTCCAAGAACTCCAAAAATTTCCTTGAATTTGAATTAAAACAGCAAAACTCATCGCTCATGTCTTGTTTGATAAACCATTTATTGCTGTAGATACCCATATCCATAGAGTAAGTAATAGGCTTGGACTTGTCAAAACAATAACACCGGAGAAGACATCAGAACTTCTTGAAAAGATTATTCCAGATAGTTACAAAGATCATGCACATCATGCCTTGGTGTTGTTTGGTCGTTATCATTGCAAAGCAGTGAAACCGAAGTGCGATACATGTAAACTACAAAGACTATGTAACTACTATAAAAAAAATGTTATTGTGAACACAGCGAAGCAATCTAAGTAAAAGAACTAAGATTGATTACTAAAAAATAACTTTTTATATTATATAGCTATGAATGTTGAAACTTATTGAGCCACAATGGTGAGTAACTCTTTTGAAGTCACTTTTTGCTTGGATGCAAGCTAGTGTTTTTTGGTCCTATTGGATTCCTATATTAGCGGATGTGTTTGTGTTTACCTATCCTGTGTATTTGATTGGACTTTATATATATTGAATGGTAGAAGGTAGAAGTTGAAAAGTAAAAAAAGAAATGGATTCCGGTCGCAACACTTGACGCTGGAATGAGGTAACTACATGATTATATAATAAAATAGCGGCATTATATATTTTTGTTGGGGTTATGGTGAGTGTTGCTGTGAATGTTGGTATCCAATTTTTTATCGATAAAACTAGGCCAAATTTTGTACTTGAATTGACTGATCTCAAACATGAAACGGTTCTCAATGCGTTTATGCCAAGTAGTAGTTTTCCTTCTGATCATGCAGCCGTGACTATGAGTATTGCTATGATGTCGCTTTTCCGAGGGATAAAAAACAAAGACAAAAAATTCCTCCGATTTGGAGGAATCCTGATTATATTTTCATTGATCACATGATTTGCTAGAGTGAGCTCTGGTGTCCATTGGCCGACTGATATTATCTGAGGAAGTGTCGTTGGGATAATTGTTCCTTTGTTCCTTATGCGAAAGCCGATCTATACCTTTGGTACTTGAATAGCTGAAAGAATCGGGAAAATTATTTAAGCTTTTGCTGGTGTCTCTTTTCGTTCTGTTGTTAATTTTCCATCAGTATTTTTTATGGTAATAGATCATTCTTTTGCTGTATTTGTAGCTTCATCAGGATTTTTCTTTACTTCAATAGTTATTGTTTTATCTTTAGCTTCTTTGATTGTAAATGTTTGTTTACTAACATCTATGTTGTTGGTAATATCTTTATCGAGTGTCATCTTGTCTATTTTATAAGCCTCATCTTTATTTTCTCTTTGTTTTAATCACCAAAATGTAAACATATTTTTTATATCGGACATATTGTTTTTTACCATCGTTCCTAATGTTATTTGAGATGTTTCTGATATAAGACTATCGTAGGATCATTTTTCTGTAAAGATATTAGATATTTTTTGAACTTCTTTTTCATAGATATTTTTATTGTCTAATGTGTATGTTCCTCATTCAAACTTTGTTTTTGCTGTTTTTGTTGTTTCTTTACCTAACTCGGTTTTTACTTCTGTTCGTTTCTCTGCTATAGATCTTTCTACTGGTATCTTCTCTATTTTGTCTCATGTTTTTATTACTATTTTTGTTGTTTTTTCGTTTTCATCTACGTAAGTAAGTACTCACCCAATTGTTGCCTGTTCTATATTTATTGTTGTTGTACCACGAATTATTTGTAGTTTTTTTGGTGATTTTGTTACATCTATTATTTCATTGATTGTTTTTTTGTCCCCTTCTGCATTGAGTTTCTCATTAGTAAAGTATGTATCTTTATCAATAAATATTAGTGCCTCTGTTGGTACTTGTGTTTCTACAGGTGGAGGCGGTGGTGGTGTCTTATCATTATTTAGTTTGTTTTCGGTCATCACATATCCAAGATCTTTATCTGAAAATAGTGATGCGGTAAGATATCTTGCGATATCTTGTTCGCTTTGTATAAGGTATTTGTACGTTTCTTTCCCTATTGCTACTCCTTGTTCATTCATCCTTGTTCATATTTCTTTTTTGTCTGTTGTTTCTGTTTTTATTTCATGATTACTCTTTGCAATATTTTCTCGTGTAGTATCGTTATTTAAGATACTTTTGATTACTCATCTAAAATCACCTTTTATTTCTGAAATAGCTTGTTTTTTTGTTGTGGTGTCTGTTGTTATGGTTACTATATCGTTGATATTTGTCTGTGTATTGTATTTTTTGTTGTGTATATCTAGTCATTTTTTGAGAACGTTTACGCTGATGTTTTTATAATATCATTCATCTATCATAAGATCGACATATGTTTTTTTCTTACTTTCAAAAGCTTTTTCCATATCTTCACCAGTTTCTGGTCTTTCAGTTACTCATTCCATAAAACCTGTTTCTAAAAAGTTCAAACCTTTAGTTGTTTTGCTTTTAACTATATTGTTTATGCTTGATATTTGCTCCTCAGATAGCTCGTATTCTTTTTTATATATTTCATTTATCTTCTTTTCATATCATTTACCAAACATCTTGAGTAGGGATCGTTTTCCCATCCCGAACATTTTGAGTACACTAAAGAGCATAGGTCCAAAGGTCTCAATCAAAGAATCTAGTCCTTTGGAAAGGGTTTCTTGAAAAGTTTGTTTGTCTACATTTGCTAGTTGTGCTCTTATTCTTTCCAATAATTTTCCGTTGTCACTTGTTTTATTTATATTCCATGTATTTTTATCGACTATTTTATTGAAGTTTTCTATCTGATCTTTGGGAGTAGTTCATAAATATTTGAGATTTATAGCATCTCATACTATTACATTGTTGAGATAGGTGTTGAGTAATAATTCATTTTGGGTATTTACTATATAGTCTAGTATGACCCCATAATATCCATTTATTTTTGGTTCTTTGTCACTTGGGGACTCATATTTATTTATTTCTTCTAATAATCATTTTCCTAATAATCCACTCAAAAAGTTTGCTGGATCTTTTTGTCATCATAAAATATCTTCAAACTCCCTGTAGCTTCCGTTTCCATCAAGTTCTTTTATATTATCTTCAATCGTTGCTGAATCATTTCGTACTCCTTCATATACTTCTGATCTTGCTGTATGAAGAACATCTGTTGATGATCAAAACATAATATCTTCGGTTCTTTCTTTTGCTGCTTCAACTGCTTTTTGTTTTGTTGTTTCATCTTTTTCAACTGCAGGTATCTCTTTAAATTTTACTTGAATATACTTATATTTCGGATTGTTTTTTGTATCGTAATTTTTTACTTCGTAACTTTCTACTTCTTGTTTATTTCCTCAATAAAATTTTAAAAGTTTTTCGAAGTTTTGTTGTTCCTGTGTCTTATTTATATCATCCTGCTTTCGATTTTTCATTAGAAGTGCATTTCGTGCTGTTTGGTTTTTTTCAAATAAATTATCTGCAATTTCACGAGATGGTGTTGCATTAAGTAGTGAATTGAGAATATCCGTCTCCTTTGATTCTAAAAACGTTAGTCTCTCTGTCAAAATCTTTTGTGTCGCAGGTAGTATTGTTGCTAATCCTAGTAATTCTGTCGTCCTTTTCTTGTCAAAATTTTTCACATACTCTGGATTTGCTTCTATTGATTTTAGATCAATCAAATTTTGTATATCTCACAGTAGTTTTGTAATCTTTGGATCACTAACATTAAGGGCTTTCATATCTGTATCAAATGCTTGTTTAGCGTCTATATATGTTTGAAGTCTTGGCTCTTTTATGTTTGTTGCATCGATTGTGGCTAATTTATTAGCATCACTAATGTCTGCTAATATCAATTCTAAAACTATTCTTGAATTTAGCATAAAAGCTGCTGCTTTTTCTTGTATTTCTCATTTTTTGTCTTTTGTTTCTGCAATATCCATTTGTCCGACGAATGATATTCATTTTTCTTGAATTTTTTGATCAAATTCTTTGAAAGTTTGTCTGTCTACATTGATATCTATATCTTGTTTTGGAGTTTCAACCATTGGTATATTCAAAAATATATAAAATCTATATTGTCTTGATCATTTCATCTAATACATCCAATGATTTTTGATCACGAAGATGTTGTTCTCGTTCTATTTTTTGTATCTTTTCCAGAATATTTTTTGATACTTGAAGTTTTTTTTTGGTTTCATTATCTTCTATCTCATGTATTGTTTTTGCAAATATATCTATTAAGCTATCTAGAGTTTTATCGTCTAAAGTGTTACCATCTATGAGTATTTTGAGTCCTCTTGCAAGTGGTCGATATCCTATCAGTGTATCTAGAATTTTGAGAATATAGTTTTTCTTTGTCATAAATTATGATTATTGTAGATAAAATAATGGTTTCAGATGATTTATTCATCCTATAATTGTACTCCTAAACTTGTAAAAATACAAAAAAAGTCCGCTGTAGCAGACTTAATTAATTGACATGTATATAATTTAGCTTATAATTATTATTTTTCTTCCTAACTGCTGTCCTTCTCTTCCATAAATTTCAGGTATGCTCTGTATTTTTACTCCTATTTTGTTCGCATATTTTGTCAAAACTTGCTGTATACCATTGTCTTGTCATATATATCGTGGGATAGTACAGACCGCTACGGCTCACAACTCCTTGATTCTATCTAAAAAGCTTTTGTAGAGATCACTAACTCGTTCTTGAAATTTTTGAATATCTTGATCTGAAGTTGATTTTTTTACGATTGGTCATAATCGTCACTCACTAATCACTAATATATCTTTTCCTTCTAATTGATTTCATAGTTTCTCTCTAATATCATGGGTAAAAATATTAAAGGTTTTGTCTGGAGTAGAAAACTTATTGATCTTTCGCCATGGAGTATTTTTTTCAGCATAATTTGTTTTTATATCTGATCCTACGAAATCATATCCCATATAGTTAGCTAGCATCCCTGTCGTTCATGATCAGACAAATGGGTCATAGATACATATTTTTTCTATATCGAGTTGTGATTTGTGAATAAATTCTGCTAGTCAGATATTGATCATCATATGTGCTAACTTTGCTGGCATCATACCCATTTCCATACTACGTCCTGGTTTGCCAAAGTCTATTGTTTCATAAAGTTCAATGTTTTGATACCATTCTACTATACCATATAATCCGTTTTCTAGGTTTATAATCTCTTTTCCTTTGTTTTTTATCTCTTTGTCCGTGTGGAAAATGTCGACCAATTTATATCTTCTGATTCCTACTGTTCTTTTTAGATGTTTCCCGTTTGCTTCATTCTGGATTCCTATAATCTTTACGTCTACCAACAATTCTTGTAATTCTTTTTCTTTTACTACTGTCCCTATTTTGATAGTTCATCACAACTGAGGTAATAATTCTGCATATTTTGTATCAAAAATCACTATCCCCTTTTTTGGATAAAAAATTTCTTTTGCCTGAACCAATTCAAGTTCTTTCATACTTATTTCTGGATTTTTCCCTAGGATTGCGAAATACATAAAATTAATGAATAATTAAAAATGAATGATTAACCAATGATGGATTTGTCTTGTTGTAGACTATAGTAAAATTGTCCTTAAAAACAAATAAAAGAAAAAGTCTAACTGAGTTGGTTAGACTTAATCATGTTTACAAAACATAAAGTTGCTAAACAAATGTCTTGTATGTCCTAGCAATATATCTTTTATTATTACCGGCTATTTATGCAGTTTGAAGCATTCTTTTGAGTTCAATATCAGCGTGGATTTTTTCTAGTTTTATCAATGCTTTTTCTATCTCTTCTATGCTTCATTCTGTTTTGAGTCTTTTAATTTTCTCTTCGAGATTTTTTTTGTTTTGTAATAATATGTTTTCTGACTCTTCAGGAGCAAGTGTTGCTTCAGCACTAACGATACGAATAATTTTTCCATCGATAAATACCATTCCTTTTGATGTACTTACGTATATTTCATCTCCTACTTGGATGTTATTCTTCATTGGCCATATTTTAATGATTCCAGGTTTTACTGAGGTTACCATAGGAGGATGTCCTTCCATGACCTTAAGATTTTCTGTCTCTGTAGGGATTGATGTCTTTTCAATTTCCCCTTCAAAGATGACTTTTGCTGGTGTTGATATCTTTAATTTCATAGGCTATATTATTGATATAAAGCTTGAAATTTGGCACTTAATACTTGATAATTTTTGCTTGTATTTTGTATTATCATCATATTTTCTGCTTCATACTATAATTATATGCCGTATAGTCCTCTATGCAAATATCCTGCATTTTACATATATATTTGATTTGACACTTCATTATAATTAGATGTGATATACGATTGTTTACTATATTTTATTGTTTATCACTGTTTTTTGTTGAGTGATCTTCTTATAAATGCTGGAGTTTCTAAGTCTTCTGTGGGAACCTCGTTTTCTATCTTATTTTCTTGTGAAATATCTTTTTTAATTTCTCTCATGATAAAATTTTCTGATTCTCTTCTCATAGTTGGTCTCCCTAAAATATCTCTTTTTGGTTGTTTTAGGATATCTTCTTTACTTTGTTCTTCAAATCCTGTAGCAATGATTGTTACTTTAACTTCATCTTCCATACTATCATCAAGTGTCATTCCCCAGAAGAAGTTTACATCTGGATCTATTATTTCTTCAACTATTGCTGCAGCTTCTCTTACTTCAGCAGGAGTCAAATCATGTCCACCTGAAACAGCGAAAATAATACTTTTTGCTCCATCTAAATTTTCTTCTAATAATGGATTTTCTATTGCTTTTCTTGTAGCTTCTACTGCTCTCTTTTCTCCTGCTCCATAGCCTATTCCAAGTAATGCATTTCCAGAATCAGTCATTACTGCTTTTACATCTGCAAAATCGATATTAATATCTCCTGGTTTGATGATAAGCTCAGATATTCATTGTACTCAAAGGAATAATATTTTATCTATCAACATAAATGCTTGTTTGAATGTTGTTTTCTTATCTGCAACATTATATATTTTGTCATTAGGTATTACAATAAGCGTGTCTACTGCATCTTTGATTTTTTTGAGTCCATCTTCAGCATTCATACCTCTTCTATTTCATTCAAAACTAAATGGTTTTGTTACAATAGCAACAGTAAGGATGCCCATGCCTTTTGCGATATTTGCAATAACTGGAGCTGCTCATGTTCATGTTCCCCCTCCCATTCCACAGGTAATAAATACCATATCTGTATCTTGAAGCATAGCTTTTATTTCTGCTTCACTTTCTTCAGCTGCTTTTCTTCCTATGTCAGGATTAGCTCATGCACCAAGTCATTTGGTAAGATTGAGTCCTATATTTACTTTCTTTTCAGCTAGATTAGTAGCAAGATCTTGTGCATCAGTATTGATAGCAACAAATCCAACTCCTTCCAATCATTCTGTTATCATTCTATTGAGAGCTTTGTTTCCACAACCACCCACTCCTAATACTTTGATCTTAGCTCCTGGGATAAATTCTGGATTGATTTCGTGAATTACCATTTTTAAACTAATTAATAATTAAAAATTAATAATGAATAATGTTGGTATATTTTTATTAATAAATAGATTCCTTCGTTGTTAATTATTAGTTATTCGTTTTTTATTAGTTTAGAATAGATCTTTAAAGAAACCTCCTATTTTCCCAACAAAATCGAGATTAAATTTTAGTCATACTCCTTTTCTTCCTTCTGAGTATTTATTTGACCATACATAGGTTCCCAATACATTGATAAATTGAATGTTTGATGAAATGTCACCAAGATTGAGAATATTGTCTTTACCGTAAAATGTAGCCAATTTAAATACATCTTTTGCTAGAAGATCGAGATTTGGCATTCTTGCCCCTCATCAAATTAAGAGAATTCCTCCTGCCAACCTTCCATCTCTTTCAAGATTTTTGAGGTGATCATTTATCCTAAGAAATATTTCTTCATATCTAGCGTTTATTATATCTGAGAGGAATAAACTATCTATAGAACTATCGTCCCCTATTCTTTCTTTCTGAAGAATAGCTGATCCGTGGGTTCTTTTAATCTCTTCAGCTTCTTTGATATCTACCTGCATACCTATAGAGATATCTTTGGTCACATCTTCGCTTCCCATAGGAAGTGTTCCATATCCTAATGGATATCCATCTTCGTAGATAACGTAACTTGTTTGATTTTTTCAGATATCAACAAGAATAGTTCCTAAATCTTTGTGATCGTAATCCAATGCTACTTCACTTGCTACGATAATATTTGGCACGATATCTACGATATTTAATCCGACTTTTTCAAAAGCGTCTATAATACCATTATAAATATTTTTTGGTATCATAAAAACATCAGCAATGAGTTCGAGTTTCTTTCCCTTCATTCCGATTGGATCTTTTTCTCTTTTTGTCTCATCTATAAGAAAATGTACAGGTACTATTTTTATGGTTTCGAAATTGTTCTTATTGGAAATTTCTGCAATTACTCTTGAAAGATGATCAATATCTTCTGGTCCTATTTCTTCTGTCATGATTCTTTTTTGTTCTATTATTCTATTAACTATCATCTCTGGATGTGATATACCAACAAATACTTCTTCTATGAAATCTCCTCAGAGTTTTTTAATGAATGATTCTGTGATTTTGTTTATAGTGTTTACAAAATTTTCTGCATCGAGAATTTTTCCTTTACGCATTCCCTGTGTAGGTTCCATTTGTTTGGCTAATATAATCTCTTTCCCGTCATCATTAGCAAAAACTACTCATTTGATGACATCATTTCCGATATCGAAGACTGCTTTGATGTCTTTCATATTCGTTTTTTGTGTTATATAAATAAAAATACCAATATTTTATCTATCATTGATGTAGTAATATGATCAAAAAAAACAAAGCTATTTTAATCTATTGTGATATACTATGGTTATCAATAATTTTTTTACTAAAATTAGTATTGCTAATATATGGTTATCAGTTTAAAATAAGCAGATAAATAGGGGAAAATTATGGAAAATGAAGTAAGAAAATCCTTATTAAATATTTTTTTGAAAAACAAAAAATATGGTTTTTTGTTTGCCATGTCTCTTTTGTTTCTATCTTACTGAGCTCTCCTTTTATACATCATATAGAGTAGATGAATTTTTTTTCTTATATCCATATGAAATTTGAGCATATTATTATTAACTATTATTCCCCACCCCCTATCTTTAAATTGTTTTGACTTGTAGATAACTATAGGTAATCGAATTAGTTTTATTAATAACTCAGTTCCTTTTCCTAGGATTCCTCACCATATAAATTCCATTATCTTTTTGAATGTATTCTTTCCTGCTATTGGTGTGATTCAGATATGGATACAATGCCTTCCTGGAAAGTTTGGTAAAGCACTTTCTAACCATTTATTATGTGTATATATATTTTCTTGATTTTCTTGGTATAAGGGTACTAGATGTGCTAGCCAGTAAATAAAATAGATGTCATTTTGTGGTAACATGATATTGTAGAGATTTTGATGCGTATGCGTTACATAGAAACTGAGACAGAATTTTTTCTTCTTTCCCCATATTCCTCCTCTCTTTAGACCAAATACAAAAAATAGTAGTGCACTCCAAAATCTTGCACGCCAAAGTGATCATTTCTTGGTTATTATAAAGAGATCTATATCGGAATCTTTATGTAAAGCGTTGAAAGTAATAGAATTACAGAGATATATAGACTGAATAAATGGTACAGATCTATATAATCGAACAAATTTATTGATATGTTTGATAAAATCATCCATATAGGGGTTTTTTTTGTCCCAGCTGTACTTTTCCTCATCAGGGGGAAATTTTTGGCCTCTCAGGATATCTTCTTGTTTTTTCCATCATTTCTTCTCGAAAAGGAAATAGCTAGAATGCTGAGGAATATCGTACTTCATGATTTTGTAAAAAATGAGATGCTGTTGATCATCTAAGATATTTACTAGAGGGAAATTATAATTTTTAGTCATATAATATGTATTCTACTAAAGTAGTGGGAGTATAAGAATTATTATATTCTTTTCAATTATAAAAAAATATTCAAGCAGACCCTGAATAGTATATATTTTCCAAATCTACATTAGTTTATACAAAATATTTCTTAATCTTTATCTGTATTATATATTTTTCATTGTTTTTAATTGTCCCATTCGGCACAATCACCTGTTTCAGTAAAATTCAGACACATATATTTTTTGAGTTGTAGTGTCCTGATATCACTTTCGAAACGTGCAATTTCTTTACATCACGTTCATTCATTATTACATTGTCGAAAGATATTTTCTCCTGTACTTAAGAAACCTGTTCCAAGATAAAAAGATTGTAGTGTTGAATTCTCTTGTATCCCTTTATTAATATAGAGATCATAATCATCTCAACGTAATTGTATTGTATACGTATTAGTAGTACAATAGTTGGTATTTATATTTCCTGTTATTTCTATGTCAGCATATACGATATATGGGGTATTTTCTCCTGTTGTGTATTTAAGCTGTATGTGTTGACCTGATGTGGGCATAAAACTGATACTATATTGTTTAGGAAAAATTGCTGTGGCTCATGTAAAGAGTGATTTACTACTCAATCCTGCATACAAAAAATTATTTACTTGTCCATAAATTGTCTCTATGCAAGCTTGACCATAGAGGATATCCTTATTTTTGATTTGAAAAGAAGATCTAAATGATACAAATAATATACTTACAATCATTATAACAATAAGCATCTCTAGGAAACTAAACCCTCTCTTTTTGAATGATAAATGATGGATAATAGATGATTTCAAATTAATTTTAGATTAGAGATGATAAATGATAGAGATATGAATTGGTTCTATTATATAGACTATTATAAATTACTGTAGTTTGTATGTATAATACAAATATTTATCATTTAATTTTCATCATTTATCATTGTTTTTTGCTTATGAATTTATAAGTGGTCTCACTACATACCTATATGAAGCATCATCTTTGTCCATTAAGATAAGTGGTTTTTGATTGTCTATTACATTAAAAATCAATTCATCTCCTTTGATGATTTTAATAAAATCAGTGATATATTTCCCATTTATTCCAAAGCTAAGCGCTGGTCATTCGATAATCGCTGGGATGTTTGTTGTACCTGCTCATTTGTCTGTTTTTCCTGAGGAAATTATAATACTATCTTGATTGGTCTCAATTTGTATATAATTATTAATATCTCTTGTAAGTATTCCTATTTTCCTGATAGCTTTTTCACAAAGATTTTTATCTACTAAGATTTTAGTATTGAATATTTTTGGCATAATTTCTTCTCTATCATATTCAGGGAAATTTCCTTGAATCAGTAGAGATGTAGCTAATATTTTCATATCTTTTACTTGTGTTTGGAATGCAATTAGGTTCTCTGAATATTTAACAGTCAGTGTTTCTGATTCATTATTCATTGCATATTCTGATATTTTTTGAATATCTGTCATCGTTACTTTGGGTACAATCAAAGCAAAGTCAGCGCCTTTAATTCCTGATGGCGCTTTAAATTCTGACAATCTAAATGAATCCGTACCTACAAAAACTAAATTATCTTCTTTGGCTTTTAATAATACTCCGGTTAATACTGGACTAAAATTCTTTTCTGTAACTGCATATTCTACTTTAGATACTCCTTCAGCAAACAATTGTGTCTCTACAGAAAGTGTATTTTCATTGGGTACTTCTGGCAAAGCAACGTATTCACTTGCTGCGATACCATTGATGTCAAAATTATCTTTAGCTGATTTTAATGTCATAATTTGTGACTTTTGATCTACACTTATCTCTACTTCTTTTTCTTCTATACTTTTGATAATATCAGAAAACATTCTTGCATTTACGGTAATAGCTCCTTCCATAATTATTTTACATGGAATTTCTATTTCGATATATTTCTCCATATCAGTGGATCTTAAAAGTAATCCATCAATCCCTGCCTTGAAATAGAAGTTTTGTAATATTGGTAATGTTGCATTTTTTGATACGAATCTCAATCCGAGATCAATTACTTCCAACAATTTAGCTGTTTCAATAGTAATTTTCATCAATACATGATAGTAAAAAATTAAAATATTAGGAAGATTAGCATATTAAGTTACTATAGAAAAAATAATTTTTAATTTTTACTAATTTTTTACCTTATTTTCAGTAGTTGCGCAAATCTGCCATTTCATTGAACCAAACTAATGCTTTTTTATATGATTCTATATCAAATTCTGGACATTTTTTCCCGGTAAAATACAATTCTGCATATCCTATCCGCCATGACATAAATCCCGATGTTCTTTGTGCTTGATCTCATTTTGTTCTTATTACTAGTTCAATGGGTGGAACATCCCCCAAATCTAGGCTGTTGCTAATTTCTTCTTCGGTCAATGTTGTGAGGTCCTTTTTAGTTTCCGCTAATTTTTGTATTCCTCTTATTATTTCATCTCTTCCTCCGTAATTTATAGCAAACACAAAATATCTGTCTGTATTATATGTATTCCTTTGTTGCTTAGCTAGTAAATATTCTCTAAAGTCGTCAGTAATACCCTTGAGATTTCCTATTACCTTGAAGTTTATCTTATGTTCTTTCATAAATTCATCAAGATCTTCATCTACAATTTTGTACATAGTCATAAGAAAATCAAACTCCTCCTTTGGTCTCTTTTGTCCATTTTCTGTACTCAATCATCGAAGTGTAAATATTTTGATGTCTGTTTCAGTAAATGTATGGATAATGAGTTCAATTGCTTTTTCGTATGATATCATATATGCTTCAGCTACTGTTTTATCGTTTGCTTTGGCTCGTGTTCTATTCCCATCAGGTATAATAGCTACATGTTTTGGATATTGCATCTGTGATAAATAAGAATGAAAATAATAAAAAAAATATTCCATAGAATGTACACCAATTGATATGTTTTTGTTCTGGATATTCAAGGTAAAAAAAATCTGTTTTCCTTTTCTATATTCTCTGTATTTTTTTAATATATTAATTATTAAATTGACTTATTCTTTAAAATAAGTATATACATACTATCTATTTATCTATTTATTTTGTATGATGATAGTACATCCTAATCAAAAAATGGTGTTTAATGACAAACTGCATATTATAGGAGTAGAAGGTACTGATGCTATCGTCAATAAGATAGTTGCTCAATTGCGTGTTAATTTTACTACTATCTCAAAGGAAATAGTACCGTATATGCATTTCGCAAATGGAGAAGCAAAAGTTGAATTAAGTGAATCTGTTCGTTGAAAATTTACTTATTTGATCTGTGATAGATATGGAAAATATTCTTCTCAAGATATTAAATATAATGATAGATTAATGCAGGAACTGCTTCTCGTCCAATGTGCTAAAAACCATTGAGCAAAATGAATATCTATGTGATGAATGTCAGAATCTAACAGAAAATGAGAATGATTTCTTCCTATATATAATCAAGCTGAATCATTTCAAAGTATTTTTGGCCCCATGTATTCTACCAACACCTTAGAAACAAGCAGTATTGATCTGCTTAATCCTGAAACAAAGCTTGTCCAAAATGTTATTAAAGAATTTGAAGCAAAAAATCGTATGTTACCCAATCAGAAGGAAAAAATTCATTTGATAGGGACCCAAGATACTATGTGATTGGTTGCATCTATGCAAGCATATCTTGTAAATGCTTTATGATCTGATGTGGTTTCTAGTGAAACTTCTTTATATAAAGAATCCTCTCTTGGTATTACTGAAATTGATCTCAAAAACTCGTTTGCTGGTAAACATGTATATGTTGTTGGTGATGTTAATGGTAAGAAAAATGTTGATCACTTTACTATAAGTTATAATGATAGATTAGTACAGTTATTTCTTTTATTGAAATATGCAAGAGATTATGCTGCTAAGACGGTAAATGTAATTCCCACATGTTTCCCTTATAGTAGACAAGACAAACCTACGCAGTGAGGACTTAAGGAGAGAGTTGTAAGAGAGCCATCTTCTGCTCAATTTATGATTGATATTTTACAAGATACTTTTGGTGTAGATTATTGCCTTACTATGGATATTCATAATCCTGCTGTTATTAATAATTCTATAGAAACAAATTTTGTGAATTTATATACCTGATGGATGATCCAACATGTATCAGATATTTTGAAGAAGGAAGGGAAAAATGACTTGATTATCGCTCCTATGGATGAATGATGATTAAAAAAGGTTTCTTCTATAGCCAAAGATTTACAATTTAATTATTTAACGGTTATTAAAACTAGGGATTATTCAAAAATTAATTCTGTAGATGAAATATTTGTGCATGGAGACGTACAAGGAAAAAATATTCTTATTCATGATGATATCTTAGATACCTGAGGTAGTCTTATTAAACTTGTACAAAAACTTCACGAGCTTGGTGCACGTAGTGTCAATATTGCTATTACCCATGGCATGTTTAATAATGATGCTCTTGATAAACTTCAACTATTGTATGAACAATGATTATTTGAACATATCTATGTTAGTAATACCGTATATAGAGATATAGATTTGTATCCTGATTTTATAAAAGTTGTTGATGCTTCTATTAATTTTGCAGATCCTATCAAATCCATCTATTCATGAGAAAGTATAAATTATAACTACTGAGTCACTCCAGCAACTACTCAATAATCTCTCCATAGAGTTTGAATGGTATTGCTTTTGTTATTTTTACCATAATAAACTCCCCTATTTTTATCTTATCTTTAAGTTTCAATTCTCAATCTTTGAGTTCTATAATTATCTGTTTCATATTATCTGTATATCCTTCTAGTATTCATTTACTGATTTTATTAACAAGTATTTCTTTATTTTTTCATATTTCTTTTTCGTTGTTTTTATGTGAAATATCTTTCAATACTTCATTGAGTCTGTTTCGTCTGTCTCGTTTTATCTCACGTGAAATATTGTCAGAATAATTTTTTGCTGCTAATGTCCCAGGCCTAGGAGAATAGATTCCAATATATACCATATCAAATCATCCATATGTTATAAGGTCTAATGTTTGCTGAAAATCTTCTTCCGTTTCATCCGGGAATCCTACGATAATATCCGTTGTAATACTAATATTTTTTTTAATTTTTTTTATATTGTTAATAAAATCTTTGGATTGCTCTACAGTATATCCTCTAAACATTCTTTTTAAGACATTATTTGATCATGACTGAAGCGGAATATGAATATGTGGACACAATTTAGTTTCTTTTGTATGTAAGTCCAACAATTCTTTATTGTAATAGGTAGGATATGGTGATGTATATCTTAATCGTTTGAGTCATTGGAGTTTGAGTATCTTTTTGATAATGGTAGTGAAGTCTGGATGTTTGTTTACTATTTGTCCTAGAAGTACTATCTCTTCTACTCCATTTTTTATGTGTATCTTTGCTTCATCTACAATCTGATCAATAGAAAAATATTTTTCCAATCATCTTGCATATGGAACTATGCAATATGCACAAAATTGATTACATCAGGTAGCAATAGGAATATATGCTGTTTTTTGATGAGTATTCATAGATGTGCTTATGTTTTTGGGGATTATTTTTTCATATTCATGTATTAGTGTTTGGTCATAAGATATATTGTATCCAATTTTTTTGAGTATCAAAGGAAGGAATCACGTATCATCTATCCTTCGCATAAGCTCTATATTTTTTCGCTTTTGTGTAAGATTATGAAATATAGGGTTGAAGATATTGTTTATTCCAACAATTTCAGGAGTCTTTTCTGATGATTTCATATGATTTATTTCCTCTGTACTTACTCATATCACCATTGGATTTTTTGTTTTTATAGATCACATAAAATTTCCTATTTTTAACTTTGTTTTTTCTTTTTTTAGTTTTGAATTTCTCATATTGTGTTGGATCATACATCAAGTAATCCATATTTTTTGGTTTTGTTTAATGGTTTTGAATTTTCCTGTTATCTTATCTTCAGCTTTTTGTTTGATCGAACAGGTATCAAAAATTACTATATCTGCTTCTTTGATATTTTCTGTATACAAAAGTCAGCAATTGGTAAGTACTGCTTTTATTCTTGCACTATCTGCATAGTTCATTTGACATCCAAAAACTAGAATATGAAACTTCATTTTTTTATTTACTTTCAGATAAAGAAACTTTAGGGTAGCGATTTGATTTTTGTAGTCAATAATAAAATAAAAAAGTCTTGTATTTTTTGAAGAAAAGAGTATCAGTTTCCCGCTAAAAACAAAAAACTAAATAAATCTTTTCCAATGAACTATCCTAAATTTGCTGTTACAGAAGCAACAATGAGAAAACTTTTTGAACCGGATGGATTTTTTCATACTTGTCGTCAGGAAGATATTCTCTCACCAGGTTCTACATGGTACATATCTAAATCGTCTGATGGGAAACTTTTATTGTTGATCCAGCTAGTAGGTACTACATCTACAACTTTAGCTTCTCTCCGATGGGAAGGCAAACCTTATACTAAAGCAACCAATCCTTGGCTTCTAAAAAAAGAAGCTACGACTAAGGAAAAACAAAACTTTATTGTTGATATGGTTGATACCTTTTTCCAACCTCACCCCAAGCGAATTCATTTGGGAATGATGCAATGGAATCATTAATCAAACTCGATTGCTACGTGTGTATTTGCACGTAGTTTTTTTTAGTTTGCATACTCTTTTCTTTTTTATATTATTTTCGCTGTTTATCCTTTATCGACTTAATGATTACTATTTTATTTATTGTATTCCTTATTCTTCTCTTTCCTCTTTTCTTTCCTTGATATTATGTGAGTGAATTACTTATAAGCTTTTTGCCATATATTGCTATTATTAGCTTATTGCTTATTAGTATAACTTTTATCAATTTTAGAAAAAAAATAAAATCAGGAAAACATTCTCCTGTCCATCATTATCTTCGAGGTATATCGTTTTTGATATCCTGTTTTTTATTCTTTTGGTATAGTAAACAATTTAATGTTTTTTATATTCAGGAGCCTCCTCTTCAAACCATACAATCATGAACTATAAAAATATTATTTGCTAATATCCATAAAGATAATACTCAATATGAAGGGATAAGAAAAACCATTGCTGATACTGATCCTGATATGGTTATGTTCGTCGAATTTGCTGATCATCATTATGCTAACCTCAAAACAATTTTACAAACAAACTATCCTTATACTAATAATACTACCCGATCAAAAAAATTTGTAGGAAGTATGGTATTTAGTAAATATCCACTTATCAATAAAGCTGATGATTTTCCTCAATGAATGCGAAGATATGGATACTTTTCACTTTCGTATGCTAATCAAGAAATTTATTTTTATCTTCTACATACTAGTTCTCCTGATAGTTACCCTCATTTTCTTATGAGAAATGAACAACTTACTACGTTTGTGGAAGATTTCAAAAGTCATGAATCTGATAGAAAACATGATAATATCGTAACTGTAGGAGATTTTAATATTACTCCTTGGTCTTCCTATTATAATATATTATCACGTGTATTTTCTGGTGAACTTGTAAACGTAACCAAACGTATCCCTTTTCTTTTTACTCGAAAGTTAAAATGAATGCCTTTTTTTCAAGCACATATTGACCATTTATGGACTACCCCTTCTCTCAAAGTACAGACATTTACACCTATCACTATACCATGATCAGACCATAAAGGATTCTTTTTTACTCTTCAACTATAATATACTTCTATTTTTTTATCTTATTATATTGTTTTGTAACGTGTAAGCCGCATTATAGTAATTATAACAAAATTTGCAAAATTACTAAAAAACAGTATAATTGTACTGATTTATAGTATATTATGGGATAATTTCCTTTTGAATTTATTACTATAATAACTATATATTCCTCAATTACCCATACAAAATGTGCGTTTTGAAGGAGAATTTATATCGTTTATATCCTATAAGCCATGATAAACAAAAAAGAAAGACCTACAGAAGATTGACAACTTTGAGCTATTAAAAAAGATTTCTTTTTTGATATGGAAGGTGAAAAACCGACTAAGGATTCTCTAGATCCTAAGAAATCTATCTGTTTATTTAGTACAGATTCTCTTTCTGGATATGGATTAGATCTTGTATTTGAACTTGTTAAAGAAGCATGATTTGATGGAATAGACTTGGCTATTTGGAAAAATTTTGATTCTCGAAAAATAGATTATGTAAAAAAACTCTCTGCAAATTATCAGCTTCCTGTTAAAGTTATTCAAACCTCTGACAATCTCAATGATAAGGAAATCAATAGAGCTATCGACTTGTGCTATGAACTTGGCGCTGATACTATCACCATCAATGCTCCAAAATTTTTCAATTTCAAAGCATTTGCTTTTATTACGGACAATATATTAAAACGAAGAAAAGAACATAAAAGTATTCATTTTGCCATTATTAATCCAGAAGATTCAAGTCTTTTCGCTTTACCAATACCAAAATATCGTTTCAGTAACATGGTAGAAATTGTAAAAAAATATCTGTGTTATATATGACTTGATATCTCTAATCTTGATTCTGATTCTTTTGAAAGTGACTTCCTCAGGAAAATGAAGGATTTTCTTCCTTATCTTGCTATTATTTATCTTTCGGATAAAAGTAGAGTTGGAGAATGACATATTTTGCCTGGAGATTGAGTATTAAAATTACCTACTTTTCTCAAAAAGCTTAAAGAATATTGATATACTCGCTATTTAAGTACCAAAATAACGATTTCTAAGTCTGATCTTGCTGACTGTGATAAGGTAAAACTTATCCTCAAAAAATCTAGAACCTATCTTCAAGAATACTATGATGAGTTAAAACTTAATTAAAAAAATCCCCATAGTGGGGATTTTAATTGTCCAAAAAGAGTTTCTTAACTCTTTTTTTCTTTATTCCTAAAAATATAGTAAACTATCATAAATGGGAAGGCAAGTATTTTTCTGATAGTAGGATTTATCCAAAGAAATGCTGGATACTCTTTAAATATCATTTTAAGAAAATCCCCGAACTTATTGGTTTCTTTGTGTGTATCAAAAGGATAAATAATGAGATCTCGAAGGAAACGAAACATAAATTATACTACTTATGAGGTAAAAGATGATAGATGAAAATTTTCCTTGTCCCTCGTACTTGTTTGTTAGTGGGTATGTGGATTTTTTGTTTTTACTTCTGTACCATCATTTTTCACAAGTTTATCATAAAGTTTTTGTTCTACATCCATATGTGCTGTTTGATTCCAATCTACGTCTAATGCGAGCAATTGTGTAAATTTTTGTAAGATAAAGAATTTTTCTAAGCTTTCTTCAGCCGCTTTAGTTATATCTTCAAAAAATGCTTTTGCTTTTTCGTCTCCCATATTTTTAAAATATTGTTCCATTTTTTCTTTACCTCCCAATCTTTCTTCAAGACTTTTCATTCTCGTCTTCATTTCTTCTTTTACTAATGTTTGTGGTATCATTACCTTCATTGTTTTATTTCTTATATTTTCTAATACTCCCTCTATTTTCTTGATAAGTTCTTGATCATATTTTTGGTGTTCGATTGATTCTTTAATGTGAGCAATTAGATCATCTTGATTCTGCATTTTTGTATCGTCTCATAAGAGTTTTTTGAGCATTTCAGGAGTCATCTCTGGAAGTACTATTTTTTTGATATCTTTTACTGTAAGCTTTATTTTTTCTGCTTTAGTGTCACTTTTTTTGTTATGAAGTACAGCAGGAAGTTTTTCCTCATCATGAACAAGCTCTATCACTTCATTAAGTTTCTTGTTAATAAATGTCTTGGGGAAAAATGGATCTTCAGCAAACTCTTGTTCACCAACATAGGTATGTCATGTATGTACTACGTTTCCTTCTTTATCCAAATATTCAAGTGCAATTTTAGAAATCGTCTCGAGTTGGATGCTATCAGTATCTTGATAATCAGCATATTGTTTCTTTATATTCATTAATGTTCCTTCGATTTCTTCTTCAGTAGCAATATTATCAATAGGCGTACATGATTGTTTTTCTCGATCATTATTTATTACTTCTACTTCTGGAAATATATCTAGTTTAAGATTTATGATAGTAGTATCATCTTTTTGTTCTTGTTTGAGATCATAAGGTTCACCTATCAATTTAATATCTGGTTGTTCTTTTAGTATTTCTTGGAGTCCTTTATTGATAAGCTTTTCATATGCACCTACAGAAATATATTCTGGTTGGATGTTTTTTTCTATCATATCAAGTGGTGCTGAACCTTTTCTAAAACCTGGTGCTTCATAGTCTTTTTGAAACTCCTTGAGCATAATAAGTTTAGCGTCTTCATATTCTTTTGTTGTGATGGTGAGTTGAATCTCATAGTTTGCATGTGCTCATTTTTTTACTTGTTTTTCCATTGTAAACGTGAAAGTATAAAAAAATCTAATGCATAGAGGATATAGAAAATATATAAGAATTCAAGATAAAGAAAAATCATCTAATTTCTTCGTTGTGTTTTACCTGTTTCTTAGAGTGTATACTTTTATAGAATAAAAATCAGATCCTCTTTGATAAGGTCCGATTTTTATTTGTTTCATAACATATACTATTGTTACTATTAATCTGCAAAGGTCGCTTCTCCTATTCATATTTCCTCTCGAATAGGTACAGGATTAGTAGGACTAAATATTACTGGTTCACAGGTACTTTTCCATGATATGCCTGAAGTTGTTCCTGTTTGTGCACCAGGATAACATATTTGTAGTGGACAATATGATCATGCTGATCCAAGAGCGGGTAATGATAATCTAATTGTCCCTATTGCAGCTTCGTTACAACTAGAAGAAGTACCCAAATTTGTATTTCCTCCTACTGTTGAAAGTTGTAGTGTTCCATATACGTGAAGTTTTGATCCATTTGGATCTAAACTGTCTCACACAAAAAGATTTTCTTTGATCATTCCATTCCCTTCAACATATATCGCTGGTCTGTATTTTTCTGCAAGCAATGGTTTCATTTCTTTTGTATTATTGTCTGCTACATATAAATTACTCACTACTCCCATTATTCAGTTTGCTATCAAACTTCACGGAGTCTTCAAAAAACTTCAAGATTCTGTTCGTCCATTTACAAAATCATGAACTTTTTGTCATCGACTTACTTCGAGCGTTCAATCTGCTACTGGTTTTGCTTCTCATGATAGTATGCTTGTAAAAGCTGCTAGCACTATTGCACTCAAGACAACGAAGAACGTAATAAAAAATAAAGATACTTTTTTAAATACAAATTTTCACACTTTTTTAGATGACATCTTTAAAAAATAAATATATAAAACATTATAAACAATTAACTACTACTTATATTATTTTCATCGTGTACAGCTCGTAGATCATCGTAGTGATAATCATCGACCACATGAGCTATTTATAACAATTCATGTCGTTCATCATGTTGCATAACAATTTATCGTTGAAGTTATATTATATTGATTTGTCGCTGTCAATACTGGAATAAAGGTTCAGATAGTTTTATATTCATGAGTTGTTCCTGAAAATGATGATACGTTATTTATTCCTATAAAATCACCAAAATTTAATGAATATATTGCTCGATTTTGTTCTATTCCATTAAACATTACCTCTAATGGTAAATTTCATGATGTAGGATTCATAGTAAAACTACATTGTGGCATCTCTCGTTGACATGATGAGGTACATCCATCATTATTAGTTATATTTCCATCATCACATAGTTCTCCTGTTTGTACTACTCCGTTTCAACATGCTATATTTAGCACACAAGATCCTCAACTTAAAGTATATCATGGAGCACATATATAGTTACATGATGAAGTACTTGGAGTTGTGTTGTATGCATATATATTTATAGGCGTCCATAGCGTACATAATGTTCCATTTGAATCTCAACATGTTTGTAAAATTCCTGTTGCTGTATTTGCTATAGCATTTACGGGAAGAGAAAGACATGCTTCGTTTTTTGTTTCTCGCTGACATGATGAGGTACATCCATCATTATTAGTTATGTTTCCATCATCACATTCTTCTTCTGCTGATTTTTCTACTACTCCATTTCAACACGATACATTTAATACACATGTAGATATACTTCAGCTCCAGGTATATCACGAAGCACATGTGTATTGACATGCTGTTGTACTGGGCACTGGATTATATGACGGAGTCAGATTTGATGGCATCCGTAATTGACACGTAGTTCCATTGGAAACGCTACATGTTTGTGGTATTTGTGTTACGGTATTTGCGATAGTATTTGCCGGTATACTTCAACAAGTACCTGTTCTTGTTTCTCGTTGGCATGATGAGGTACATCCATCATTATTAGTTATATTTCCATCATCACATAGTTCTCCTGTTTGTACTACTCCATTTCAACAAGCTACATTTAGTACACATGTAGATATACTTCAGCTCCAGGTATATCATGTGCTACATTTATAGTAACATTGTGTTGTACTTGGTGTTATATTGTATGTATAAGTAAGACTTGGTAGCCAAGATGTACATGTTGATCCATTAGATGTATTACATGTTTGTGTTACGTTAATTGCTGTGTTTGGTAAGGTGTTTGCTGGTAATGATGTACATGCTTGTGGTATTGGATTAGTTTCTCGTTGACATAATGAGGTACATCCATCATTATTAGCTATATTTCCATCATCACATAGTTCTCCTGTTTGTACTACTCCATTTCAACAAACTATTGGCAATCAAGTATCACATGTTCATCATAGAACAATCCAAGTAGCTCCATCGCATCATTGAAAACAACTATCTTCAAATTTTACCGTTCATGCTTCTGTTGGTGAACAATTTTGTAGTAATCAAGATCATGATCATAAATTTTTTATTCACAATCACATCATATTAAGATTTAGTGTTGCTATATGGTTTCATAGATTGTCTCATATTCATGTTCATGCTGGTCATGCTGGTCATGTCGCTCATTGTGCTCACGTAGCTCATGTATTTCCTTGAGGTCACTGTATTGTCTCTATAAATCAACTAATATGATTATAAATACTACCGCTTGTTGAACCTATTATTGTTCCACTAGCATTAGTACCTAAAACCACTTTGTTTGATAAATTACTTATTCTGACATTACCACCATTTATCTCCAATCTTTCTTGGGGATTGATTGTTCCGATACCTACATTGCCTAATGGATTGATAGTAAAATATTCTTGATGACCAAGTGCTCCTATAAAAAACACATTAGGATTTGAATCTCATCATGCAATCCATGTCTCCACTGGTGTTTCTAAACGTAAACTCGCTGCATTTCCTGCCACTGTTTCTTCTATATAGATATCTGTATCTCATGATCCTTTGACATGTAGTTTACCATCCATTATCGCGGTTCCTATACCTACATTCCCTTGAGGGATACTATACATATCGTTGCCTGCTATCATCCAATCTTCATCACTTGATGGTACAATTACTGTTTCACCAGTCACTCCTCATGAGACAACAAGGTTGGTAGTGTATGCATAGATAAGATTTCATTGATTATCTACTCCGAGAACTTTCCCTGCGAAATTTCCTGGTGCTGCGGTAATTCCACCACCTGTAGTATTTACATATGTTAAGATAATTAAAATCAAATCGTGTTGTTCCATTACTTGTTCCATCATTTGTTATGGTTATCCTTCCTATCGTCTGCCATGCATTATTTATATCTGAAAGAATATTTATATCAGCAAGAGTAATTACTGATGAAAATCATAAAACTATTGTAAGAAACAATAATATCATATTTTTTATTGAAAGATTCTTTGATCACACTCTATGAACTTTGAACATGCAAGCATGGGTTAAAAACTAAATTAGTATGTGTTGTGCGAGAACTATACTATATATACGTTGGTATATATTTCCTATGTTCTGAATTATATCTAATTATACTCAGAAATATCAAAAAATGCAAATTTTAATAATTACTTTTTTTTGTGTTATTATTCTTTCTTGTATGTAAAATATTTTTATTTCTTTTTGTTTTATGGAAAGTAATGGAATAAACTAATTTAGCTTGATATTTACCTATATATTTATACTATCATCAGCACATTTTTATCTTTATCTAGATAAAAACGACGTTAAGGTTTTAAAAAGACCTTTCTGTATATTGTTTTATGTTATTTTTTTATGTATGCCAAAAGTATCTATTAAACCAGCAACAAAACCAGCAATAAAAAAAACACCGGTCAAGGTATCGGCACAAAAATCTGGAAAATCCTCACTAGAGACTAAAAAATCTTCTAAAATCAAGGAGGGAAAATCTTCTGTAGAAAATGAAATAACTACAAAGGTACTCAAAGCTGATGAACTTATGGGTGAATGAGGATGATTTTTGTCATGATTGTGATTTAAAAAAGAAGAGAAAACCGTTAAACAAAAAGAGGAAGAACAACATAGAGAAGAAGAACAAGAAGAAAGTATTATCTTAGAGAAACCTAGACGTAGTCCTATGTCTTTTGATAAGGTTGAACAGACAACAGCACATATAATAGGTAGAAGAGATGATTCTTTTGTTAGTAAACCAACTATTAGGTCATCAGCTAAACCTGTAACTAAGCCATTGAGCGCACCAATATCTACGAGTATTTCAACACCTAGGCCAAGAAATGCTACACCTCAACATGGAGGTAAACAATTTCCTACAAGGACTGGATATCAATGATCTAAACCGCACTATGGAACTAATCAACAAAGTAGACCATTTAATAGACCATCTTTTCAGCAAGCAAAACCAACTGTACAACAGCCCGTCAGAGTTGTTACCCCAAAAATACAAAAAGTTGCTACAACTTCTGCCAATCTTGTAAAAAAAATAGAGATATATATCAATGACAAAATTACCGTAAAAGAATTTTCTGAGAAAATGTGAGTACCTTTACCAGAACTCATGAAAAAACTTATCCAAAATAAGATTATGACCTCTATAACTGCATCTTTAGACTTTGATACTGCAGCATTGATAGCCAGTGAATTTAATATTCTCGTAAAAAAACATGATAATAAGGTTGACGTTCAAACATTTATGAGCGGAGACTTACAAGAGATTCTTGATATGGATAAAGATGCTGAACATCTACTTCCAAGACCACCTATTGTTACCGTTATGGGACATGTAGATCATGGAAAGACTTCGCTTCTCGATTATCTCAGAAAAACCGTTATCGCTGAAGGTGAAGCGGGAGGAATCACTCAATCTATTTGAGCTTCTGTTGTGGAATATAATGGGAAGGAAATATGTTTTATCGACACTCCAGGACATGAATTATTTACTAGTTTGAGAGCTAGATGAGCTAAATTGACAAATATAGCAATTATTGTTGTAGCTGCTGATGATAGTGTCATGCCTCAGACTATAGAATCTATTTCTCATGCAAAAGAATCTGGTGTACCTATTATCATTGCTATTACCAAGATAGATAAACCAGGTAAAAATATGGAACAAATCAAACAAGATCTTGCCAAATATGGTCTTACTCCAGAAGATTGGTGAGGAGATACTCCTATGATTGGTATTTCATCCAAAACAGGACAAGGTATACCAGAACTTCTTGAAACTGTTCTTCTTCAATCAGAAATGCTTGATCTTAAATATAATCCGGACAGATCTGCAGTTGGTGTCGTTGTTGATGCTCATAAAGACCCAAAACAAGGTGTTGTCTCTAGTATTATAGTAATGACAGGAACGCTTAAAGTTTGAGATACTGTGGTTGCATACAATACTACAGGAAAGATTAGAAGAATGCAAAATCGAAAATGACAAAACATTACTTCAGCTACGTGATGAGAACCAATACAGGTTCTTGGAATTACACATTTACCAGATCCAGGACGTATTGTAGAGGTAGTAAAAAATGAAAAGGAGGCACAAGCTAAAATATCACTTATTCAAGAGCAAGTAAATATAAATGCTGGAGATTCGGTTGTTAAACAGTTTATTTCAGAATTACAGACTAACGTTTTTTGAGCAGAACTTAAGCTTATCTTGAAATCTGATGGCTCAAGTAGTTTAGAAGCACTTCAACAAGCAGTTGATGGAATTATATTACCTAAAAATGTCACGATAAGAATAATTCAGGCAAGTGTAGGACATTTTTCTGATTCTGATATTGCTCTTGCACAAGCATCGTGAGCATTACTCTTGGGATTCAATATTTCCATGAATGCTATATTAAAAAAGAAATCAGACTCTATGAAAATTGAAATGAAAAATTTTGATATTATCTATGAGCTTGTTGATTATCTCAATAATCTCCTTCTTGGTATGGTAGAAATAGAACAACATGAAGTAATGTTTGCAAAACTTGAGGTACTTGGTATCTTCTTTACCAAAAATAAAGATATGACGGTATGAGGGAAAGTTATTTTTGGAAAACTTCATGGTAAGCCAAAATTTAGTGTAATGAGAGGTGAAGATATTCTTTGTACTGGTCATGTGGTTTCTTTACATAAAAACAAAGATGAGGTAAAGGAAGTTGGTGAAGGTGATCAGTGTGGAATCAAAGTGACTACGTGAAAGAAAATAGAGATTTGAGATATTATAGAATTTTATGAAATGCAAGATATACCAGATTAGAAAATAATTGATAATGAATAGTTGATAATGAATAATGTTGGTATTGTTTCATTATGAACTATTGTAATTGTAACTATAGTCTATAAAAAAACAGTATCCATTATTATTCATCATTCATTTTTCATTATTGATCTTGTTATGAAATTGATCGTTGGTTTATGAAATCCAGGTAAAGAATACGAAATCACAAGGCACAATATATGATTTATGATTGTGAACGATTTTTTGAAAGATGGAGATTGGCATATGGAATATGGAAAATGGAAAGGCGAATGGCAGGAATCAATTATCGGAGATCAAAAAGTTTTTTTTCTGAAGCCTATGGAATTTATGAATCGTTCATGATGAGCAGTGTGAGCATTAGCCCGCTTCTATAAAATAGAACCCAAAGATATCTTAGTGATTCATGATGATATTGATCTTCCCGTAGGTAAAATTCAGTTAAAATTATGATGAAGTAGTGCTGGACATAATTGATTAAAAGATATCATTACTGTTTTAGGTACTAAAGATTTTTGGAGATTGAGAATCGGTGTTGATAGGCCTATAAATCAAAAATATGTTGCAGAATACGTACTCACTCCTTTCAAAGAAGAAGAAAAGAACCTCATCGATGATAAGATGAATCACATAGAGACACATATTACCACGTTTTTATCTAGTTAATAATTAAACTCATGAAAAAATTATTCTTACTTACTACTATGTTTTGATTGCTTGTGTTTGCTGGATGTTCATCAAACCAGACACCAGAAACTATTGATGAAGTTACTTCAACATCAGAAACTCCTGTAGTAGAACAAGAACAAGCACCTACAGTTTTGCCGACAGTATATACTACTCAAGATGTAGAAGCACATGCGACAGCTGATTCTTGTCGATCTATTGTAAGAGGTCAAGTCTATGATTTTACTGCTCGATCATCACAACATCCTGGATGAGCTGATAAAATTCTCGCTATTTGTGGAAAAGACGCTACACCAGTTTTTGAAAAAGTTCATGGGGGCAAAGAAAAACCAGAAATGAAGTTGGAGGATTTCTATATAGGAAATCTTAAATAAGTATTTACTTTATTGTATATAAAAAAACTACCCTATAGGTAGTTTTTTTATTTAGGTGCGAGCTTTATTGAGAAAATCATTAAATGGTTTCATAATCTTAAATAGAGAAAGACAGTATGTAGAGAAGTTTGGATCTAATACTTTCTTTTCTGATATACTATGTCCTAAATATCGTGATTTCATCTTGAGGAACTCCCCTGCTTTGTGGTTTGTATCAAATCACTTTGGTACTCTCTTATATTTTTCTCAGAGTACTTCACCGAATGCTTTCTTGAATGTTGGAGCGGTAATTATTTTTTGTCGTTGTGTATAATGTTTTGCTATATATATTCTCACTCTTTCCGCTACAGCCCTTGGTGGGAGATATATTCCTCCACCGATAAAATTTTCTTCTATGCCTATATCTACATAATATCCTGCACCATTTCCATGTTTTCCTTCTTCGCGGATGATGAGTCCAAAATTAGTTTTATAGGGAGATTTATCTTTGGTAAAGCGGATATCTTTATTGAAACGAAAGGTTGCATCTTTGATATCTAACATTCAAATGCTTGTATCTAGTTCCCTCGTTTTCTCTATGAGTTTTTTTCCAAATTCCCAGAAATTATCTCTGACTAGGTAATAGAGATCCCTATTTTTATTCATTCGTTCTAGATTATTGTTTTCTTTGACTGCTTTGAGAAAAGCAAAGGTTACTTCTGTAATCATTTTTATTATTAAAATAAACTTTGTGTTGTTGGTTTTTTTTTGACTTCTGTACTCATATGTTTGAGAAATGGGAATTGTTTTACAATAGTATCCCATCATTCGTATATCTGGATTCCAAGCTCTTGCGCCTTATCTTTTTTACTACTTGCTTTTTCTCCAATCAGAATAAAATCTGTCGTTTTTGTAGGAGATTCGTTGAAAATATAGCCATTACGTTGAAAATATTCTGTGATGGTTTTTCTTGATACATCAAATGATCAGGTGATGGAAAAACTTCCTTTCACTTCATCGGTACGTATATGATCAGTATATTTTTTTGGATCCATATTCACTCCATATGCTTCTAACTGTTTCAAAAGTTTTATATTATCTTTGTCTTGAAAAAATGTGCTTATACTTTCTACACTTTTCTCTCCTATTCAGTATATAGACCTAAGTAATTCCTGATTAGTTACTAGATCTATCATCTTTAATGTATCATTTATCATTTCTTTTGCTAGGTCTTGTGCCATCTTTTTCCCTACATGCGAAATCCCTAGTCCATTGAGTAATCTTCGTAATGCTTTCTGTTTTGACTCCTCTACTCCATTGGTTATTTCAGCTACTTTTTTGTCTCCAAATCATGGAAATCTACGCAATTGCATCTGTACTGTATGGTCTGTTAGCTTATAGATATCGGCAATATTCTCTATAATTTTATTATCTACTAAAATATCAACAATACTCTCTCCTATCCCCTGGATATCCATACAATTTTTGCTGACAAAATGTTGGATTTGTTGTTTTATCTTATCGGGACAATAGGAATTTGTACAGTAATAATGCATATCTCTATTGCTCACAGGTTCGTGACATGAGGGACATGTTTCTGGTGAATTAATCATACTTTCTTCGCCTGTTCTGCGGTCAGTAATCACACTTACAATATAAGGAATCACTTCGCCGCTTCTTTGTAACCATATTCGATCATTGATATGAATATCTTTTTGTTTGATAAAATCTCGATTGTGTAAACTCACTCTTTTGAGTGTTGCTCAGCTTAATTGTACGGGTTCAAAATTTGCTACTGGCGTAAGGATTCCAGTTCTTCCTACTTGAACATCTACGGAAGTAATTTGTGTAGCTGC
>CALMEO010000119.1 GCA_937862935.1 uncultured bacterium
ATGATTTTTGCACATTATCACGGGACCGAATATGTGAGGTAAATCAACTTATCTGAGACAGAATGCTTTAATCGTATTGATGGCACATTGTGGATTATTCGTACCTGCAGAATCCTGTACTTTAGGAATCGTAGATGCAATTTTTGCACGTATCGGGAGTGGAGACATTATTGCAAAAAATCAATCAACCTTTATGACAGAAATGATCGAAGTAGCCAATATATTACATAATGCAAGCAAGAAAAGTTTTATCATATTTGATGAACTTGGTCGTGGTACCGCTACCTATGATGGGCTCGCACTTACCAAAGCAATACTTGAGCACCTCGTCACCAATATCGGAGCAAAAACACTTATAGCTACCCATTATCATGAATTGATTCAACTGGAAAAGCGTTTACCGGGAGTAAAAAACTTTTCCGTTAACGTCTATGAAACAGAGAAAGAAGTTATTTTTATGAAAAAAATAGTCCGTGGTTGAGCAAACAAAAGTTATGGTCTCGACGTAGCAAAACTTGCAGGCATACCTCAAACTATTGTGGAAAGAGCAAGAGAAAATCTCGAATATCTTGAACAAAATGTTGGGACGAGGGATGAGGAACAAGGTAAAAAGGAAACACATCAAGTTTCAGATCCCTTGATCCTTGTCCCAGAGTTCAAAGATCCAAAATATGAAAAAGTCAGATCTTTTCTCGAAATGTATGATCTCAATAATATCACTCCACTCCAAGCATTGCAACTCTTGGATAAAATTAAGGATGAATTGAAATAAATTTACTTCTTTTGATATATATGAACAAGAGACTCATAGATTTATATTTACAGGATCCAAATTGCACAATGATTTCCCCCTGATATATCTATAAAAAGGATGAAAATGATATACCTAGATGGAAAGATAAAATAGAACGAAATCCTGATAATCTTAAAAAACTGGAGAATATGATATCTACGAGTATGATAAAACATCATCAACAAGAGCTTATCGAAACTTTAGAAAAAAAAATACCGAGTCTGTATATTGATTGTAGCAAAAAGTGAGATGACGATATCATGTTCTTTGTCTTCAAGGAATATATCAAACAATCACAATCAGAAAACAAACAACAAATTATAGGACAAATTATTGGAGATCATAGCATAGTTACTTCAAGTAGGGATGACCGAAAAAACTATATAAAAAGTAATCAACCAAGCATAGAAGAAATTATTATCTATTATAACAATTTACTTATCACATTATTACAAGCGAATTATACTAATGACA
>CALMEO010000120.1 GCA_937862935.1 uncultured bacterium
TTATCCAAAATGTGATTACAACACATACAAATAAGTCTCAATGGATTAGGACAAGAACACGATCAAGTAACCATGGTAAAAGAATCATTTGAAAAAGTAAGTAAAAACGTAGAAAAATTGATTGCTTCATGAATGAATGTGAGCATATCTTGTGTAGTTTCTGAAATCAATAAAGGCAGTATTTTTAAGTTCTTAGAATATATAATAGGGCTATGAGTCAAAAATATACAATTATTAACACCATTAGATGAGGGAAGAGCAAAACAGAACAAATTCTATTTGCAAGCAAAAGACTATAAAAAACTCAAAAAAAACCTTATAGAATTTAAAAACAAAAACACTACGATAAATTTAGATCTCCCATGATTTGATATAGATGTAATCGATGGATTAGTAAACACGTATCAGAACGACCAACATTACGAATTTATGTTTTGATGTATGTGATGAGTTTCGTGAATGCGTATTGATCCTCTATGAAATGCTTGTATATGTGTTTGATGAGTAGGGAAACCTATTGCTAATCTACTTAAAGAACCAATAAAAGATATTATGGAGAAGCTCCATGAGTGGAGAGTAAAAAACGTATGTAAAATGTGTGAATGATGTCCTTCTTACTTAGAAGATTGTCAGTGAGCATGTTATCTTAGATTTTGAAAAGATAAGTAATCTGATTTTAATTACCATTATATAGGTATACATATGGAAGAAAGATCGGTCACAAAGAAAGTATATACAATAAACAAAGATATCATTCGGAGAAAGGAGAAATGAAACTTTATGGTATTGTTTCCTTCCTCAAAAAGATTTTTTATTCTAGATAAAAAGTTTTCAAAGCTGGTATGAGCCAATTGAACAATAGCTCATTCAAAAAAATATTTTCATATACTACAAGATTTTTTAAACAATAAGATTATTACACATACTTCCCAAAAGGATAATACTAAAAAAACAACAAAACGTGGAGACATGGCACCCCTAAACGTGACCTTTCAAATAACCAATCGTTGCAATCTCAATTGTGTACATTGCCATAGAACAAAAGACAGTTTTAACGATTTATCATTATCTGATTTTAAAAGAGTTATTGACGAATTAAGAGCGATGAAAGTATTTAACATAAATATTTCTTGAGGAGAGCCTCTCTTACATCCAGATATTTTTGAAATGATAACATATGCGTTACATACATGACTAAACGTAACGATGTCTACAAACTTACTACTACGAAACGATGAAATCACAAAAAAAATAGCAACTCTATGAATACGCCATATACACGTATCTCTTGATTCGCATATTCCAGAAACACATGATAAAATAAGAGGGATAAGCTGATCATACAAACAATTGCTAAATAATATAGAGCATGTAAAACGTTATAATATAGCATATACATTTGTAACAACTATCGTAGACCAGACACCAGAAGATTATCAAAAAACTATCGATAAAGCATTCCAACTGTGAGCAACAGCTCATAAAACAAACGGATTTATCAACCAATGATATGGCAAAAACAATGAGCACTATGTCAAAGATTTTTCTGAGCATAAAAAAATACGAAAAGAAAAAAAACAAGAATATACAGGAAAAATGAACATTATAGCTGAAACGATGTTTCTCATCCAACTAGGAAAAGACTATATCAGTCCCAAAGGAATGCCCGATATAATAAATTGCTGATGCCCAGCAGGGATATTAACATGTGCCATCAACGAAAAATGAGAAGTATTAGCATGTCCATTTTTCTGAGATGAACCGGCAGGAAATATACTAAAGAATACATTTAGTGAGGTACGAAACAAAAGCAAACTATTACAACAATTAAGGGAGAGAGCGGATATAAAAGAATGTGGCACCTGTGATTTTGTAAAAATATGTTGATGATGTAGAGCTAGATCATATTGATTATTCAAAACATTTAAGAAAGAAGATCCATATTGTTTTCTTCTAACATCATAAATAGCGTGATTTTTATATATATGACATATGTATAATGACAACTAAATTATGTTCGTCTTGTGTAAGAAACATCAATTCTAAAGAGATAATATCAGATTGAAAGATTTGTAGTTTTTGTGCACAATTTAACAAACATAAAGATCATTTACTATGAAATTTGAAAAAAATAGAAGGAAAGTTTATTGATAACATAAACAGCAAAAAATGATCATGAGAATATGATTGTTTGGTTATGGTAAGCTGATGAAAAGATTCCATCATGAGCTTATACAAAATAAAAACGGAAACGAATCTAAATTGTCTCGCATATACATTTGATAATGGCTTTGAATCAAAAGAGGCATTGGACAATATACAGAAAGCTGTCGATATATTAGAAATTGACCGAATATTGGACAGACCATGATATATGAAAAAAGTATATCGTAGTATATTAAAGGAAAAGGTAGCAATAAGTATCTGTAGGTTTTGTGCACCGCTTATGTTCAATAGAGCAATAAAATTTGCTCACAAAAATAATATACCCTATATTATAACAGGACGAAATAAATGACAGTCAGATAGAGAACCAAGTAGACATGTATTATGGGGCATTTCAGATGAAAAACTACAACAACTAGAAAAGAAATTTCCTTTTTTGAGCAATATAGGTATATACCCAGAAGAAAACGACCAACTCTTGAAAAAATATGATATAAAAATTACTTCTCCATGGATATTTGAAAAACGCGACACAGCAGAATATATGAAGATTATCAAAAAAGAATTGTGACGGAAAATCCCCAAGATTAGTTACCCAAAAGATTCTACCAATTGCATTCTCAACTTTCTTCAAGTGGTATTATCAAGAAAATTCTTTGGGTACACTCATTATGACTGTGAAGAATCACTATTGATAAATTACTGAGAAAAGACAAAAAAAGATGCAATAAAAACATTAGATATAGATATAGACAAGGAGATAATAGATGATATATTACACACATTACATCTCTCATTACATGATATAGGACTAACAGAAAAGGATCTAGAGACATATAGTCATTTTAAAGACTAACAGATAAATGTATATGCAAATAGGTATCATATATATTGATGAAAAATACCAGAGTCTTAATGCGATAAATAAAGATATGATTTCTGCGCTACAAAAAAAATACACCATCAGTACGTATAAATACCATGTAGATATAGAGGAGAAAGATATCAAAAGGATTGAAACATTATATAAAAAAGTAGATTGCGTCATAAGTCTTTCCAGTAAATGTATAAATTTTACAAGAAAAACAGTAAAGCCAACACTGTTTATATGACACGCTTGGATGGATCATGGAGCGTGAATAAGCATGTATCACAACAACAAATTTTTTCATCCTAGTGATGCGGTAAGCTTCGCGAGCCGTGCTGCTGTGAAAAAATATGAATACCTATATAATGACAGAATTAATTGATTTCTGCTACCATATTTTAGCTCCATCAATCCGATAACAACAACAACAACCAATGAGCTGAAACAGATAAAAGAGAAATATAACATACCCCAAGACAAAAAAATAATCATATATTTTGGAAGACTTTGTCAGGAGAAAAATATCGAAGGAATCCTAGAGATATACAAAGGTTTGCATAGAGAAGATACATGCTTACTGATGGTTTGAAACTATTCGGATCAACATACCTATGGATTCTGACATACTATAAGCAAAGCAAAATACCAAGAAAAGATAGAATCAATCGTCGGTAAAATGAACAACAAAAACATAAGGATAATCAACGGTATAGAGAGAGAAACACTTATAAAAATACTAGGGGTATCGTATATAGCAATCAATACAAGTACATGTTATGAAGAGGATTTTTGACTATCCAATATAGAAGCAATGAAGATATGATTACCCGTAATCTGTTCCGATCGAGGAGGCCTCAAAGAGTGAGTTATCCACAAAAAAACGGGATTCCTTATAAAAACTCAGATAAAAAATAACTATACTATAGAAAGCAAATACGATACCGCCTTGAAATATATCAATACCATTTTAGACAATCCCAATCTATACAAAAGACTATCTTGAAACGCCAGAAAAAGAGCAGAAGAATTATATTGAGAAGCTACGTTTATCAAAAATATAGAAAAAATACTAACAAAAATAACCAATAAAACACATACAAAAAAAAAGCAATTATTGATTCCAAAACCACAAATAAAAAAAATATTTGATAAAGCACTACAGACAAAGAGAGTAAATACGATATATACCGATAGCCCTGATATATATAAAAAACTGTATAAATGTTATGTTTCTAAATAAGAACATGATGGAAAATTATCCAAAAATCGAGATTTTATGAAACAGAAAGGAAGATCCGTTTCTGACATTTATTGTGGGTGTTCATGGAGATGAGAAAGCCCCAATAGAGGCATTAGATATACTAAAAGAGAGATTAGAAAATCAATCACTCAAAAAGAACATAAGAATAATTTATGCAAACGTGAAAGCGATGAATAATAATACAAGGTTCATTGAATCAGATTTAAATGATAGTTTTTTCGATAAATGAAAATGAACATACGAAGAGGAATTAGCTAAGATACTAAAAAAAGAACTCAAAAAGACAGCATATAATTTTGATTTTCATACTACAAATTTTCCTATCAAGAGTTCTTATTGAGTGATTTCTGTATATACAGATGCGATTAAAGAGATCCTTTCTTCTATATGAGTAAAAAACAACGTATTCACCGATAAAGAATGTCTTATAAAATATTGCCCCAATGGTATTTGATTTGAGGCTTGAAATGAAAAGGATCCCGATACCATAGCAAACGCATTAAAAATCATGGAAAACATCTTGGAACATTTTGAGATAATTCCCAGACAAGAAACCCCCACACAAGAAGATATCAATATATTTCTCATTTATAAAGTACTAAAGAAATCAGAATTTACCAGCATAAACAAAGATGTCGTGGATTTTACCAGAGTCAATAAATGAGCGATAATAGGAATCCAAAAAGATGGGAAAGAATTTTTCGCAGAAGAAGACTTTTATCCAATTTGGGTAGATGATACCACATTCATTAGAATGGCAAAAAAAATACATATTGAAGAATAATATATTTTATTTTCTGAACAATAATCATGAAAGATCTCTATATTATGGGATTATGCTACTCTCACGATGCATCTGCATGTCTGCTCAAAAACTGAATTCCTTTGGTCGCTATACAGAAAGAAAGAATCACTAGGAAAAAACATGATGGAGCAATACAGAACATAAACCTAGATGATTGTATACAATATTGTTTTGATGCAGCGGGGATAGAACTATGAGATATTGAACTATTTGTGGAAAATAGTCCTACAATTTTATATTGTAAGGAAAAGGACACTATCCTATGATTCAACAAAAAAAGACTGCTAGAAACTATTGCCAAAGATAAGATTATCCAGATTTCACACCATGTAGCGCATGCTTTTGCAGCGTATTGATCAAGTCCATTTCAAGAGAGTGCGGTGTTGATTATTGATGGACAATGAAATTATTATGAAGATATAACGGAAGATCTCTCTTGAGCAAAGATCTTTCCAGAATACATTGAATCTTCATATATAGAAAGAGAATCTTTTTACGAATTTACAGGAAACAATTATACAACACTAAGAAAAAATCTGAGCACCATACACAAGAGCTTTACCAAAATATGTGGATTGGGACATATGTATGAAACCGTATCGTCATATGTATTCAAATCTAGACATGATGCAGGAAAATTAATGTGATTAGCTCCATACGGACAAGATGTATATGACTTCAAGATGATTAATCTATTGCCATCATGAGAGATAAGCTATACCACGGAGTGGATTCGTCAATTTACCACACCAAATATCAATGGAACACTATTAGAGACTCATTGGGATCAATATCGCAATTTAGCATATACGACACAATCAGAACTGGAGAATGGCATTACATTTTTGGTAAAGCGACTGAGAGAACAGAGCAAAAAAGAAAATCTGTGTTATTCTGGATGAGTGTCTTTGAACTGTTCTTCAAATAACCTTATCAAATTTGATGGATGATTTAAAAATCTATTTATAACACCTGCTGCCTCTGATGCGGGTATTAGTTTATGATGTGCCTATTATGGATACCTCTCTCTACAAAAACAGCCAAAAAAAATATACGAATACTCGGATTATCTTGGTAAAGAATATAGCGATCAGGAAATTGAAGATGCTTTATTATCATACAAAGAGCAAATAACATACAAGAAAAGTGAGAACATCTATAAAGAGGTAGCAAGCCTTATTGCTGAAGGTAAGATCATTGGATGGTTTCAATGAAAAAGTGAGTTTGGACCGCGCGCGTTGTGAAATAGAAGCATCATAGCCGATCCGAGAAATAAAAATATGCCAGATATATTAAATAAACAAGTGAAGTTTAGGGAAGCTTTCAGACCATTCGCACCGAGTGTAATGGAAGAACATGCAGATAAATTTTTTGATATAGACAATAGTCCCTATATGCTCTTAACTGCTCAGGTACAAGAAGAAAAAAAACACATCATCCCAGCAGTAACCCATGTAGACTGAACTTCTAGGATACAAACAGTCAATGCACAACAGAATCCCAAATACCACAAAATGATAGAAGCATTCTATGATCTAACGGGAGTACCTTTGGTAGTGAATACCTCATTTAATATAATAAATGAACCTATTGTAGAAACGCCAAAAGATGCAATACGCTGTTTTTTAGGTACAGGTATTGACTATCTAGCAATAGGGGAGTACATAGTAAGAAAATAGGGGGAATAGCTATATAGATTTTCTGATGAGTAAGAGGGCAGCGTTATCTAGATCACCGTGAGCAGAAGCATAAATAGAATACATATACGTATCTATAGGTATTTTCTTTTGTCCGCCAAATCCACCATACATAGGATCATTGACATAAACATATGATTTGTCTATTCAGGTAATCACATGAAAATGAAAATTAAACGAAGGGAGTGAAGATCATAAAAAATTTGAGGTCATAATCGTGAGTAGAGGGCTGTGTTGGTCTATTCATTTTTTGATATCTTTTGGGGATGGGATACGAGGAGTAAATATACCTCATAATTCCATAAATTTTACAAAATACTGAAGACAAGTTTTGTGACGAACATTGCTAGTCTTTTTGGATAAGGCAGAAAAGTATTGAAGAAGTTCTGATTGAGATTTTTTACTATCCTGATAGGTAACTATATGTGGATTCATAGAAATAATTTCTACCTCAAATCATTGTTCTAGCAGATAAGATCAGAGTTGTGGCATAAATATTCAAATTCAAGGATATACGTGTATTTGTTTTCTTAATTTGCTTAAAGATTTCGAAGCATTATAGAATTTCAAGACCATAGCCAAACAGGCAAGTCCACATTCTTCACTATTTTTCTTTTGGATAATAAGAGGGATATCTAATTTCATAGTAAAATAGTATGATATAAGAATATATAACTATACTAGGAATAAATATTTGTGATAGAGAATCAAGGTACTTGTTTTTATAGATACTAATAAGCAATAAAATAGGGCAGAGGATAGACAGGACATATCCTACTATCTCTTGAAATCATATATAGATAGAGTAGAAAGACTATATTTAGTACATAAACAGCAAGATAATGAACATTTCCATCAGACCAGAAGAAGAAAAAGACTTTAGAACAGTAGAAGAACTGACAAGAGAAGCTTTTCGAGATCTCTATAAACCAGGATGCGATGAACATCTCGTCGTACACAATATAAGAAAATTACCCATATGTGTCAAAGAACTGAACTTAGTTGTTTGTGACGACGATACTGTTATCGGGAATATCATATACTCCAAAGCCAAAGTAATCAAGAATCAAAACAAAGAATTTGAAGTGTTATGTATGTGACCCGTAGCCATATTACCAGCCCATCAAAAACAAGGGATAGGGAGTATGCTCATCAAACATTCACTTGAACAAGCAAAGCAGTTATGATATACAGCAGTAATTATTTTTGGGAATCCACAATATTATCATCGTTTTGGGTTTGTTGACGCTAAAACATACAATATCCACACATCAGATGGAGCAAACTTTGATGCATTTATGGCCTTAGAACTATACGAGAATAGTCTAAAAGATATTTCTTGAAATTTTTATGCAGATAAAGTATTTGAGACCAAAGAAGAAGAATTAGAAATATTTGAGCAATGATTTCCTCACAAAGAAAAACATATCACCGACACTCAACTAAAATTATAATCAGTCAGTATAAAAATTTTTTCTTATTCTAATAGTTCACGATATTTCCCATATCATCTTTTTTCCAAATCTTCTATCGGTATAAATTCCATAGCAGCAGAATTCATACAGTAGCGCTTGCCGGTAGGTGTTGGACCATCAGCAAATACATGTCACAAATGAGAACCTGCGAAATGACTTTGGACTTCGATTCTAGACATTGATAAACTTGTATCTGTCTTA
>CALMEO010000121.1 GCA_937862935.1 uncultured bacterium
TGTTGTGGAATATCACTCAATACGTCTATTCCCTTTATCGGTAATTGTATAGAAGATAGTTCTGCAAATAGAGGTCCTGGTGAAACTAGTGTTACTTGAGCTACTGCTTTCCCTGTATTGATGTGAAGTTTGACTAAAATATTGGTGACGTTTATCCTTATTATCTCTTTTGTTTTGATTATTATCGGTGGTATTATGATTGCAACCGGTAATCCAAGCTGATGAAAGAAAATGATTATAAAGGTTGTGACTGGTATTGCTTTGCTTTGAGCATCAGGAGTTATCTTACGTTTGATAAATCCAAACTTCTTTGGATAAATTAGACATAAGACATGAGTATCAAGACATAAGACATACATATCATATTTTAATTTGTAATAGAGTAAAGGATGGTAAATGTGAAATTCAAAAATGGTTTTCTTATCGAAAACAAACTTTTGTTCGGATTTGAGTCTACAGATCCTAAATATATCAATCTAGCATTGGAGCCAGGTGATGATATGCGTTATGAAAAATTGGATTATGCACTTGTAGATTATCCTGGTGAATATGATATTCAGTGAATTGGTATTGAGTGTTTTCTTGGGGCTAATAATAAACTTAATTATCTGCTTACTATCAATGATAAGAAAATTGGTATTATCCAATCGGCTGATGTATTGGATTTGAATGAAGTAGGAGAGGCAAGTTTTCGACTGTATCAAGATGATAAAATAGCAAATAAAATAGATCAACTAGAACTTGAAGGAGAAAAACAAAAACTAGAAATACCAGAATCAAATTAACTAATAATGAAAAATTAAAAATACTTTGACTTGACCAAAGTACAAGTGAAAAATGTTGGAATTGTATTCTTATAAACTATAGT
This sequence comes from uncultured bacterium, assembly GCA_937862935.1. Lineage (GTDB taxonomy): Bacteria > Patescibacteriota > Gracilibacteria > Absconditabacterales > Absconditicoccaceae > CAJBLF01. Next base: position 869 of record CALMEO010000121.1, read on the forward strand.
AATCTACCATAGTTTATGGTGTGATAATTCATGCGTTTTTTACTATTCATTATTCATTTTTCACTAGTTTTGTTATGATGTTTGAACCGCTTTCATCGTATGTGAGACCACAAAGCTTAGATGATTTTGTCTGACAATCACACCTTGTGTGATTAGATAAACCGTTGAGCGTTTTTTTGCAATCAGGTAATGTTCCTTCTATGATTTTTCGAGGACCACCTGGGTGTGGAAAAACAACTATTGCTCATATTATTTCACGTACTTTACAGGCAGATTTTTTTTATCTTTCATGAGTGACGAGTAAAAAAGATGATTTGCTCAAGCTTGTCGATCAGGCAAAAACCAATTTTCAATATGGAAAATCTACGATTATCTTTCTTGATGAAATCCATCGTCGAAATAAAGCACAACAAGATACTTTACTTCCCTATGTAGAAAAGGGTACGGTTATTCTTATTTGAGCTACGACAGAGAATCCTAGTTTTACCGTCAATAATGCGCTCCTCAGTAGATGTAGATTGTTTGTCTTCGAAAAATTGTCAGATCAAGAAATATTTGATTTTATCAAAAAACAATTTCCTCTGATTCTTAAACATCATCTAGATATATCCATTACCGATGAACAGATTCTTCTTATTAGTAAACTCGGTAACTGAGATCTCCGTAATGCACTCAATATCTTAGAATCAGCAATGTTTCTTGCTAAAGATGGTATACTTACAGATCAGATTATTCTTCAAGCATGACAGAAAACTATCTATTATGATAGAGATGGAGAGGAACATTATAATATTATCTCTGCTATCCATAAATCGCTTCGTGATAGTGATGCTGATGCTGCTTGTTATCGAATCCAGAGGATGCTTATGGGAGGAGAGGATCCTCTTTATATCGCGAGAAGACTTTTACGTTTTGCGTCTGAAGATATCTGACCAGCTGATAACAATGCATTATTGCTTGCCAATCAAGTCTATGATGCTGTTGCTAAAATATGAAAGCCAGAATGTGATGTTTTCCTCTTTCAACTCGGAATCTATTTGGCCAAAGCTAAGAAAAATAATGTAGCATATACTACTGCTATTGCTACGAGACAGGATGTAGAAAAATATGGTAACTTGCCAGTTCCACTTCATTTACGTAATGCTCCTACTAAGCTTATGAAAGATTTGAATTATGGTACATGATATAAGTATGCTCATGATTATCCTGATGCAAAAGTTGATCAAGAACATTTCCCTTCTGAACTTAAGGGACGTAAATATATATAATACTACCAAATTGTAGCTATCTATTTTCTAATTTTTTTTGTGTTTTGTCAATTCTATTTTAAGTTTCCTCTACGCGAAAAACTTGTTTTACTTGCTCAAATATGTAATCTATCTTAGATTTTTTTAGATTTTTATATAAGTAAAAATGGTATTTACAAAAAAAACAACTAAAACACCTGCTGTCATGGTAGAAACTAAAAAATTATCAGCAAAAGATACGTGTGATATGGGATCTTGCTGTTGTAAGATGAAACATTTTTTGGTTCCTGTTCTTCTTGTTATCAATCTTCTTCTTGTCGTTTGGGTACTTTTTAATCAAATGAATTTGGAAGCTGATAGAGTAGGAGGAAGAGATAACTACAAAATGGTACAACAAATCTATAAATCAGATGCATTTAAAGCACAACAGAAACAACAAATTGAACAAGCATTACAAATGTATGATCAATGAGTAACAACAACCACACCTACCGTAGATACAACATCTACTACAACATCTACAGAAACTCCTGTAGTAACTCAATAATTTTATTTTTCTATCTATCATATTCTTATGACTACACATAAAAGAGAAGAAAAAATAACTATGATAATTATCGGTCTTTTGATACTTAATGTATTGCTTGGTATATATATCGGATTTTTCAAAAGAGATGCGCTTTGGTTGGAAACATTAAAAGCTGGAGGAAGTGAAAATATGACTATGGCAGAACAATTATATACTTCGCCTGCATATATTCAGCAACAGAAATCTACATTGGATCAAATTTTAGGTAGTATGAACGAACAACAAGTACCTACACCAACTCCAGAAACTCAAGCACAACCTATGGTAACTGAATAATTTTATGTATTTTAGCCGGACATAGTATTTCAATCTTCTTGTATTTTGGAAACTACCTACTCTTTACTTAGGTAAAAGAGATTATGGCACCGGCATTGTATTTTATACTATCTCTCTTATATCCTTTGTGATCACTAGGAGATTGAGAAAAATTCTTTCTCAAAAACGATTTATGTCTTATTTTATTTTGCTAATTATTTGTTATGACTACAGAAAAAAAACATGAGAATATGAAGATGGTGATTATAGGCCTTTTGGTGCTTAATATATTGTTTGGCGTATATATCGGATTTTTCAAAAGAGATGCACTCTGGTTAGAAACATTGAAAGTAGGAGGTGCTGATAATATGAAACTAGCTGTTCAATTATATCAGGATGATTCTTACAAACAACAACAAAAAACTACCCTTGAACAAATTCTTGGATCTATGGATACTACTGGTACGCCAACTCAAGGTGATACTTCTTCAACAGATGATACACCTACAGCTGTACAATGAGATACAGCAAAATTTGCTGCTATACTCAAAGATGGATATGTAAAGGGAAATAAAAATGCAAGAATAACTATTATAGAATATTCTGATATGCTTTGCCCTTTTTGTAAGAGACATTACAATGCTCAGACTATAGAAAATCTTATAAAGAAATATCCTAATGATGTAAATATGGTATTTAGACAAATGCCTTTACCACAACTTCATCCTACTGCTCCTCTTGGAGCTCAAGGTGCTGTTTGTGTTGGTAAACTTGCAGGTGCTGACAAATACTATACCTATATTGATAAAGCATTTCAAATTGAAGAGTTTACTGAAGCTAACGTAACCGAACTTGCTGTAGGTCTTGGTGTTAATAAGGCTAGTTTCGCTACTTGTCTTACTAGTTCAGAAACTATAGCAACCGTAAATGCTCAAGTACAAGAAGGGCAATGATTTGGTATCAATGGAACACCAGGTAATCTTGTTGTAGATAATCAAAAAGGTACCTCTACATTGATAGCTGGTGCTTATCCTACTGAAACATTTGAAGCTGAAATTACTAAAATTCTCGCAAACTAATCTATATATCTATAGTTTAAAAAAAACCTCTCAGAATAAAGGAGAGGTTTTTTTGTTGTTTATTATTGTTCTTGTTACTTATTTGCTTTTTGCTTTTGAAGTTCGTATTCAAGTTCTTCTATCTCTTTTTTTAGTTTGGTCATTTCCTTTTTTTTCTCTCTGATGATTTCAGGATCTATGCCGTTTGCTGAGAGGCTAGGAATAAGTGTTCTAATAGATTGAAGTTCTTGTTCTTTTGCACGTAGTGCTTCGTGCAAATTTTTATCTTTATTTGTTGCTAGATTTTCCTTGTGTTGTGATTTGATCCCTATAGTGATATTTATTATGCTTTCTGTATAGTAGTCATTGAGTTCTCTTTCGTTTTCCAGGTATTCTATCGATGATGCATTGATCAGTTTATATATTATCTTTTCTTCTTTTCTCAGATATTGTAAGAAATCTAATGGTGCAAAGAAACAAATTTCTATTTCCTCATGTTTTGCATATTCATATTTTTTTTTCATATTTATAAATTTATCTATGATGTCCATCATAAGTTGTGTTTTATAATTTTTGCTGATGGTCGTAAATTGTGCTTCTATTTCTTGTGCTAATATAGGTCATTCAAGCCCCAATGATTCTCGTATTTGTTGGCTTATGAATGGAATGAATGGATGAAGTAGTTTTAGTAAAGTTCCCAAACACCATAATGTTACTTTATTACCATTTTCTGTGTCTTGATATTTTTGTATCTCCAAATATTTGTCACAAAAATCTTCTCTAACCATATCAATGATTTTATCTTGAATTTCATCGAGTGTGTTTTTGCTCATAGCTTCTTCATATTCTTTTTGTAATTCAGTTGTTTTGTATATCATCCATAACTCAAATTCACTTAAGTTTGTTTTTCTTTTTTCTAGATAGCTGGTCAATTGTCAAAAATCGTTTATTTTTCTTGTTCATTTTTTTTCGTAGAGATGTTGTCAGATAAATCTAGATGCATTTCGAAGTTTACTTATAAAATGATCATATTCTATTATTTCTTTGTCGGAATTTGTTGCATAGAGTCTTGTACAGTCTGTTCAGAAATTTTTTATGAGTTCTTTGAATGGTTCTTTATTTTTTCTAATGCTCTTTTCTCCTTTTTGGATACAACAGGTATCAAATAGCATTTTTTCTTGTACATTATATCCTATGATGATTGTTTTTATAAATTCGAGCAATTTATGTTCTTCTACACACATTATTTTTTGTGTTTGTTTTTTGTTGTCATCAAATGCTTTCATCATCTTGATAAGAATTAATGCATGACCCAAAGTTTCTTCTATATTTTCTTTTTGTTGTATAAGTCATTGATCGTTATGTACTAAGGTATCAATATCAAAATTATAGAATCACTTTCTCTTGCTTGAAATTGCGATAGATTTTTCTAGAAGATTGGTCAATATTGTGGAAGATTTTTCGAAATGATTTATAGATTTTCCTTTTAATGGACCTATATTTTTCTCTGTATATTCTATTATTTTCTTTAGTTCATTGAGTTCTTTACTATATCCTCTTGGTAATGTCTCATTAAAGAGTTCAATATATGCTTCGAGTGTATTTTGTTCGCCTGTACGACTTTTACCAAGCAATACATCAATACATTCTTCAATACTAAATTGTTGTTTTATACGTCTATCTACGATAAGATTGAATATGATGAGTGAAAGTACGGTAAATTTATTCTTTGTTTTTTTTGTTGGTAAATTGAGGATCTCATTGTCTGATATAAAATAATTTTTTCCACTTTTACTTTTCCAAAGTGGTAGTGAATATCCTTTTGAATCTTCTTTGGTCACTGGCCAATATTCCATGGTCTTTATCATATTTTCTAGATTCTCTTCGTATTCTTGTGGTAGAATAGTCAGTTTTTTTTCTTGAATCGCTAGTTGGATAGCATTGAGTTCTTTTTCGGTTTTTATAAAGAGCTGATTGCAGAGAAGTGGTCGTGCTTTCTCATTGGTTCTTTTGTGTACAGCTACTTCTGTTTCTATATATTTTGTAGATTCAAGATTGTGGATATCATCTAGATTTTTTATGATGTTTTTGATAAATTCACTTGCACTTTTGCCACAAAAATCACCTGCTGATGAAGTAAAACAACCATTTTTTTCGATAGCAAATGTATCTATTTTGAGATTGTGATTTTGTGCTATTATGAGTGATTTTTTGTCATGTGCTGGAGTAACTCTCATGATTCCTGTTCCTTTCATAGGATCTATAGATGTATCAGCAATGATAGGGATAGTTTTGTTTATAATAGGTATGATTACCTTGTTTTTTAAAAGTTTTTTATATCTTTTGTCATCAGGATGTACCGCAAGTGCTACATCAGCAAAAATAGTCTCTGGCCAGAGTGTAGGCACAATGAGTGATATGTTTTTGGTGTCTACAAAATATCTTATATTATATTGCTTTACTTGCATTTTTTTATGATATATTTCTTCCGTACCCAAAGTTTTTTGTTCTTTAATGCTTCGATAATTGATAGAACAATCTTCATAGATATGTCCTTCTTGTACGAGCTGGACAAATAAATTTCTGACAAAATTAGTGTTTCTTTCAGAATATACAATATTGTCTGTATCAATACCAAAAAATATTCCTGCTTTGGTCAGAAGATTTTCATAATTTTCTGTTTTAAGGTTTTTGTTTTCGGTATCAAAAATAGGCAATAATTTTACTTTGATTTTTTTCATTATTTTGTATGTTGCTAGTATGTCTTCCTTGATAATTTCTCTAATAGATACTAGTGATGTATCTTTTGATATAGATATTGGTAACTGTGTTATTACCGTTTCTCGTTTAGTAGTATTTTCTTTTGTCATGAACATTTTTTGAAAATAATTTTTTTTGAGAAACTCTGATTCTACGGAAAAATGATTATATTTTTTTTTAATTTCTGACATATCTAAGCTAACTAATAATTAAAAACTAACAACTAACAAATCTTTTGGTACATGGGACTAGGAACTCGTGATGTTTACCTTATTTCTGTGTGTGTTTAGTTTTTAGAGAATCCATATAGTCTATAGATTGTATATACAAAAAGACTTATCAAAATAACTAGTAATATATTTTCTGCTGGACCTACCGTTATTTTCTTTACATTATCTATCTTGAGTGTTGTCCCATCTTTACATACTCCTTCTACGAGATAATATGCATATCATTCTTGTTTAGCAAGTTTATTAAATGGATATTCAAACATAACTCCTGTTGTTTCTCCTACTTTTTGCATATTACTTACTTCACTTGTTTCAAACTCTGATCTGTAGATGATATATTTCTCTATGTTGTTTACTGCAGTTCGTACAAGATAATGTTTTTCCCCTATTTGTTGGTCACTTACTTTTATTCCAACAACTACACAGCTTACCGTTTCTCCTATTTTTGCTTCAGTGATTTCTGATGGTGTTCCCATTGGATTTCCCGAACTATCGAGTGGGGTAATTTGAAAATAATAGGTTTCACCTATATTGAGGTTTTCTATAATAATTTCATTGGTTTGTACTGTAGTGCTGAACGTGAGATTGTTTTGGCTGGTTCCATACTGTATCTTGTATTGAGGTGCGGTTCCTATTGTTTCTCGAGTCACGTTTAATTTTGATTTATCGATACTATCAGAATATAATCTTATTTTTCCAATGGCTGTACCTTTGTCTACCATAAGTGTTGCTACACCTGTATAACTTTTTGTTTGTCAAAGTACGATAAGATCTACTCCTACTTGGAGTGTCCCTTCTGTATCCATTACTATATCTTTGGTAAATATTCCTGCGCTAGTTTTGTCCATAGGAATAGATTTTCCATCGCTCAATTTTATCTGAGCTGATGTTACACTATCACTACTGTTTACTGTAAAATTTGCCTTTTCTCATTGTTTTATTGCTCCTGTTGGTTGTAGTTTTATGCTAAGAAAAATTCCGTCTTTGATAGGTTGATAGCCAAAGGAAACAATCTGTGATTCACCAATTACTTCGTTGTTTGCATTCAGAATCTTTATTTGAAGGATATTATCTCATTCTGTGATTCCACTTACATAGGCACTTATGTCTCCATTTGCATTTGTCATTCCTTGAGAAACTGGATTATTGTTGATATAAATCTCATAGGGTGCATTGGGTAGTGTCGGTGCGCTTGCCATAATGTTTGCTATATTGTTTTTCTCTATGCCACCAGGGACAGGAGATATTAGCGTTATCATATCCGGAGTTGTTGTGTTTGTTTCGCCTCCTACAATGATTGTCTTTTGTCCTATAATACTGTCATTTATAATATCAGACACTTTGATCGTAAAGGTTCCTGCTTTTTTGATGGAGAGTCCTTTGGAAAATAATCTCATCCCTTGGTCTTGTGGAAGAAAAGTATACAGTCCATCACTTGGTACGGTATAATCTGCAGTATCTACGATACCCTCTATCTCAATAAAAACATCTCATTGATATTCTTTTATAATTTCTCCATTAGATTTGACTGCTTTGACGGTGATATCTACTGCTTGGTTGATATCAAATGAACTTGGTGCTACTTCCACTACGAATGCATCAGGATCAGCTGCTTGTACGGTGTTTGTTACAAAAGCTGTTATTAGCAAAGTTATTGCTACTATACCTGCTATGAGTACTTTACGTGAATATGCCATCAATACAATAATAGGGATAAAGTATTATTTGTTAGAATGTGATGTGCTGTCATTGAGAGATCCGATAGAAAGATTTTTCTCTTTTCCATTGTCGAGTATTGCTACTGCTTCGCTCAATAAAATATCTTCTATGTCTCCTATGAATGGTACTACTATGATACTTTGATTTTTGTCTATATTTTCGTTTGGTATTGATTTAATAATACTACTAGTATCATCTGGCATATTTACTGTCCGTGTACCTTGTCCGCTTATGTTTTGTGCATCAATATTTACGGTGTCTTTATCAAAATTTATCATAAAATCTATACTTTGAGGTGTTTCTAGATTTTCTGATATAAAGATATCTATATATCAACTATTGGTCTTATAGCCGATATCTCGTCATTTTTCTATGATAAATGCTTTTTCTTGGAGAGAGAGTACGCTTGCAGAGAAAAACTCTGGATTTTTTGAAACAAAAAATATTCCAAATGCAACAAGTGCTGCTCCTATAATGATAAATGTATTTTCTTTCCACTTTCAAAAGAATTTTCTTGTATGCATTTTTCTCCAAACAGATAAAATTTCTAGGTGGGTATAGTTTATAAAAT
>CALMEO010000122.1 GCA_937862935.1 uncultured bacterium
TTACTCAAGTTACTGTAGTAGAAGCAGCACCGTTATTGATAAGTATTGATCAGGTAAATATATCTCATATTTTAGCTATGAAAGCATTACTATAGCTACTATTAGACGATGTTAATGTTAGGGATCAAAAAGTTGCGGTTCACATAAAACTTCACACAATATAACTATTTCATTCATTATCTATTGTTATTCAATTAGCATAATCATCATCAATCCCTCATCATTGTATTACTCATAAATATTCTCATGCAGAAGATATTTTTTCAATAAATATATCATTAGTATCAGTGCTAGGATCATTGTTTATTAATGTTGTTGATCATAAACTTAATGTTGGTAAATCAAAATTCCCTGCAATGTAGCTATTTCATAAGCTGTCTACTCATATTCAACTTATTTGTCCTTCTCATTGTATAGCTCGAAGATATTCTCCTGTAGAAGATAATTTGGCTATAAAAGTATTGTCAACATTATTACTACTTATCAATATCGTTGATCAAAAATTTGCTGTTCATCAAAAATTTCCTGCAATATAACTGTTTCATCAGTTATCCATAGATAGTCCAACACCATAATTCCAGTCATTATCAGGATCATTACCTCATCATTTGACAGCTCGAAGATATTCTCCTGTAGAAGATAATTTTGCGACAAAGGTATTTTGGATAGCATTACTTACCAGTACTATTCATCAAAAATTTGTTGTTCAAACAAAATCTCAAGCAATATAACTGTTTCATAAATTATCTACTACTATTCAGTCAACAATATTGTACTCATTACCTCATCATTGTGTAGTTCGAAGATAGTCTCCCACAGGAGATAATTTTGTTATAAAAAAATCATAACCACCATTGCTTATCAATGTCGTTGGTCAAAAAGTTGCTGTTCATAGAAAATATCATGCAATATATATATTTCATTGATTATCTATTCCTATTCATCCAACACCATCATTACTAATTCCTCATCATTGTATAGCTCGAAGATAGTCTCCTGTAGGCGATATTTTTGTTATAAATATATCATTTTCACCGCTGCTTATCAATGATGTTGATCAAAAATTTACCGTTCATTGAAAATATCATGCAATATAGCTATTTCATTCACTATCTACTTTAATTCAATATGGAAATACAACATCGACATCAGGATTATTTCCTCATCATTGTATAGCTCGAAGATAGTCTCCTGTAGGCGATATTTTTGTTATAAAAGCGTCTTGCATCCCATAACTAGACAGCATTGTAGATCAAAAATATGACGTTGAATAAAAATTTCATACAATGTATCTATTTCATAGATTGTCTACATCTACTCAAAGAGCTTCATTATATCCTAATCATTGTTCTATCCGTTGGTAATCAAAATTTGCAGCATGAGAATAAGATATTCCTAAAAATATCATAGAGATAATAATAGTTAATAATTTTTTTATTCTCATTTTTATTTAACAAAATATAAAATAAATAAGTAATTAATTATATATTCTTTTATTATATTTGTCAAATTTTGTTATGATTTTAAATATTTTCTATTGTCCCAAAAAAAAACAGTTACCTTTTGGTAATTGTTTTTTCTTTAATATATACCATTTTATTTGAAATCTATCTTATTTCTATCTGATATCCGGTAAGTTGAGTCGCCAATTTTACATTAGAAGCTCACTTTCCAATAGCAAGTGCTTTTTGACTCTCGTCCATAGTGACGATTGCTTTATTATCAATAATTTCTACAGTATTGATTTGTGCTGGTTTGAGGCAGTTTTTGATGAGTTGAATCGAATCTTCACTATCTTCCACGAAATCTATTTTTTCTCCATCGAGAAGGGAAAGTACCGTATTTATTCTATCTCCTTTGCTCCCTACCATCACTCCCACAGGATCAACTTTTTCCTCGTTGGAATATACAATGATTTTGGTTCTCTTTCCAGGTATTCTGACAATCTTTTCGATAGCAACGATACCTTCTTCAAGTTCAGGAACTATTTTTCTCAAGATAGCTTCAATATATTCAGTTGTAGATTGGGTAATTTCAAGGATGATACCACCTTGCCCCTTAGAAATTTGCTTCAATAAAACAAATATTTCTTCTCCTGGTTCATACATTCTATTGGGGATTTGTCCATCAGGTTGTAAGACAACGGCTGTTCCTTCGACATCAAGAATGACGCTGTCAGCATGTACTCTAATAACTCTTGCTTTGAGTAGTTCTCCCTGTTTATTCTGGAATTTCTCATAAAATCTTTCTCTCTCAATAGCTTTGAGACTTTGTTTGATTGTTTGTCCAGCAGATTGAGCAGCAATTCTTGAAAGCTCAAGTGTTTCTGGAGTTACATTAATTAATAATTTTTCTCCTAGAGTTACATCTTTCCTGATTTTCTTTGCATCAGCAAGGGTGATTTGTTGCTCATCGTCTTCTACGTCTTGAGTAACTTCCAACTCTCTATAAATAGAGACAGTCCCATCGTTTTCAATATTAACTATAATCTCAGATTTTTTATATTGAGGATAATCTTTTTTAAATCATGATTTGATACCCAATTTTACAATTTCAAGAACTTGGTAGGGATCGAATTTATAATCATCAACAAGCGACATAATGGCTGCCTGGATACTTTTCCCATCTAATTTCATATTTTCTTTGGAGTAAATAAAAAATAAGATAATCATGTTATCTTATATATAGCTTAAGATATGTTTTTGGTCTAAATTTGCAATACTAATTTATTCGTACATAGTAAACTAGTACATAGAAAAAATATTCTCTATAAAAAAAGGACTGCAATATACAGTCCATGATTATCCATAGACTATTTTAAGTAGAACGATAGTAAGACAGGATAATGCATTCAGGAAGGTTCCTAATAAGAGTATTTTGTCTCTTGCAATGAAATAACTATACAATATTCCATTGATATGGAGAACAGTAAAGATGCTAAATGTAATCAAGGAAATTCCTTGAGCATTTTCAGATCTAATGATTTCTATAGCTTGATTAGTAAGTGCTAGGCCAGCTACCAAGAAACCAATAGCAAACGTCTTTTTGCAAATGTTTAACAATAAATTTTTCATACAACACATTTTTATTTTACATATTATATTTATTATTATGGTAAAGTAAAGTTAAATTAAATATTTATATTTTTTGTAAAAGATCAGTTATCATGGTATTATATACATTCATCCCCAAATCGGTGAGTTGTAGTTTATTTCAGTCAAAATTAACTAATCATTCTTTTTTATAGATATCCAACAGTCACTGGTGATTCGGTACAAGAAGAGGAATAAATTTCGAAAAGTTAGCAATTCCTTCACGTGTCCTGAGTCTGAGAAAAAATTCTTCAATTAAGAGATCTGATTCATTCATTGTTTGAACCGTCGATTCATCGATTCGAATTCCTTCAATATATTTTTTGATATCTGACGTATTCGTCCAACGTATACCAGAAGGTATTGGATTTTTAAACTGTTGTAATAATTTGTCATTGGTCATTAGTCATTGGCCATTGATGAATGATGCAGCAGAGATTCATATGCCTATATAGGGTTCCATGCTTCGATAGACCATATTATGGATAGAAGCTTTACTTGCTTGTGCAAAATTAGAGATTTCATATCTTCCAAATCCAGCATCTTCTATCATTCCTTTTAAAATCAGAAATTCCTCCATAATTTCCTCATCACTTCAAAACCATTTCTGGGATGTGGGACTTGAGACTTGGGTCATATTACTTGTCCTTTTTGCTTCATTTATTTTCCCTTTTACCTCGTTCCTCGTACCTACTTCCTGGTCTTTAATCCCTTCGATTGTATACAAGGAGATACTATCAACATATCCGCTGTTCAAAAATTTATGAAGAAATTCACGTTTAAATTCATGTCGAAGCTGTTTAAATCAATTTTTGTTTATTTGAAATTTACCAAATGCGATAAAATCAAAATTAAAGACATTGTTATCTTGTTTGAGGTGGACTAATGCTCTAAGAAATTCGACTATACTACCAAAAGAGTAAGCTCTTCATGTGAGTTTCAATACTTCATCATCAAAACTTTGGATACCAAAACTATATCTTAGTCTAGAAATTTTTGGATATTTTTTATTCAGTATATTAACAAAAGCTAAGATTTCTTGTTCAGGGTAAGGATTTAATTCAATACTTAGCTCAGCTAAATCTTCTAGATCAAACTTATGAGCAATATACTCTATGATATCGATGATTCTTGTTACTCAAATTCTGCTTGGAGTACCTCATCAGAAGTACAATGTTTTTATCGTTTTGTCCGTCAATGTTTCACTATAATAATTAATCTCTTTTTTCAGTGCTTCGATATAGCTATCAATTATTATATCAGAAGAATCTGTCGGTGTACTATTGAACGAACAATAGGCACATTTACTTGCACAGAAGGGAATATGGATATATAAACTTATCATAATAAATAATGAAAGATGAAAGATGAAAGATGAAAGATGAATGAGTCGCTGAAATGAACTATTGTAAAATGATAATAGTAAATAAGTATTTAATACCAAAATTATTCATTATTAATTTTTAATTATTCATTAAAATTATCTAGTTATATCAAGCCCATCTCCATATTCAAATTTTCCGAGTTTAGATCATATTTTATCTTTTCTACAATAGTCTTTATAATCGAGTACTTTCTGTTTTTTTACTTCACTAGGTTCTTTGGACATCATACCAGGCCCTCCAATACATCATCATTCACAGGATAAAATATCGAGAAATTTTATATTGGTATTGTTCTTAAATTCTTGAAAACCAAAATTTAAATCTTTTGGTCCATCGACAACTAAAATTTGGTCTTTGGTGAGAATACCCTTAATATGAAGGCTGTCTGCTACACCTCATGCGAGAGGATACACCTTGGTATAATCGTTATAGAATTTATCAAAATCTGGCGTACCGTCTTCCGTGACTGAATACGTAAATTCTTTAGAAGCAATATTGTTTTCTTTGTTATGATTGAAGATATCTTGGAGTTCTTTAAAGGTAATAGCATAATCTATTCCATATTGTTTTGCTTCCATTTTTTTTGCAAAACAGGGTCCTATAAAAATAGTCTTGTATTCTGGGCCATATTCCTTTTTGACAAATCTATCCATGATGACCATAGGAGAAGAAACATTGATAATATATTCTTTAAGCTCTGGATATTTTACGTCAATCATTTTAACAATTGTAGGGCAGTTAGGACAAATATACCTTTTATCGGGATTCTCTTTGAGTATCTTCTCATATTCCATATTGATAAGTTTAGCTGCATAGGTAAGTTCTACAACTTTTTCTATACCAATCCCTTTGAGATCCATAATGATTTTTGGATATGAAAAATCTACAGGGAAACTTGGTGCAAGTAAACAGACAATTTTTTCATGCGATAATGTATCTACAAGTGTTTGAAGCTCTGGTGTAAGGGGCATTGTTCCAGATTAAAGATTAAAGATTAAAGTCCAAGACTAAAAGCTATTTTTACAGCTTTAAGCTAGATAGTATCTATACTAACGAAGCTGTAGAGCTTTTTCAAGGAATAATGTATTTGGATGAAAATATGTGAGATTTTTGCAAATTTTAATAAAAAAAATATACTTATATGATTTTATATAAAATATTTTTGTACTGATATGACTGGTCTTGAAATAAAAAATGAAGAGAAAGAAGAAAAAATGTCCCCATCAGGACAAGAATTTCCATTATTAGGTTTAAAAACATCTGTTAATCTTTTGGAATTGAAAGAAAAAGTAAAAGAAAATCATGATTGAACTTATATATGGAAGGATAAAACATGAAAATCGTATAAATCACTATTTATAGATGGAAAACGGACAGGAGAAAAACCTGCTAAATATGTCACAGTATATGATTTAAAATGAAAAAAACAATTGAGAGCTCGAGAGCGGGAACAAGAGCATATACCACCAAAGAAAACACAAACACAGGAAGATTCAGAACTGATAAAATATCTAAAAGAAAAAAATATCATTCCTGATATAGAGAATAGTATTGTGTATTATGTGCCCGTGGAAGATGGAACATGAAAAATCGTGAAATATCAAGTGATATATATACCCAAAAACAGTACCTCAGAAGTTATTCAATTACCAATAAGAGATATTACTGGTAAACTTGTAAGATATCAAACTATTGTCAGGAATATTCCACTCGAGAGACCAGCAGTAGATCCAATTGATTTAGTATGTCTTGGTTGAGGAGTTCGAATGTCATTTGCCAAATGATTGACTACACTTGCTCCCAAAGCTGGGATAAATCTCTCAAAGACAGCAGTTAATCAGATGTCACAATGAGCATTGTTTTTGAATATATTATGACAGGAAATATCTAAAGAGGCGGTAACACAAGCAGCTGGGGCTGGATTAAATTATGCAAACGAAAAAATTGAGGAAAGTGCAATGTAATCTGTTATACCGTATACACGATTTTATCTCCAATATGGAGTTCATTTGTTTTTTCAAAAGTTCACATAACTTGATCTACAGAAATATCATCATACGCATCAATTTCAGGACAATGTAAAATTGGCCTTACAACTAATTTTATGGACGTGGATCTTGGTACTTGTTCCTTGTCTCTCATACCTTGTTCCTCGTTCCATATTTCCATAATATATCCAATTTCTTCTTTGCCTTTTCTTGCTTGTTCATTCTTAAGTAATTGTCTATTTACGAGTTGCCTGATCTTAGTAAATCTTGTCCTGATTTCATGGTCATCGACTTTGTTGTTTAATTTGCTTGATGCAGCAAGTGGCTCATCGTGGTATTCGAATAATGCTATATTATCGAATTTGGTCTCATCTATAAAAGCCACAAGTTTTGCAAAATCTTTGTCCGTTTCTCCAGGAAACCCGATGATGAGATTCGTTCTAATATATCTAATAGGAAAGGTTTTTTTAATCTGATCCAAAAATTTTTTGATATATCATTCATCGTAAAATCTTCACATGCTCTTGAGTACCGGTGAACTGATATGTTGTAAAGGGACATCAAAATACGGAATAAATTTTTTTAGTGTTTTCAATGATTTTATCTGATTCAAAGTAACAATATCAGGATACAGATAGAGGAGTCTATAGTTAAAATCACCCTTGAGTCTATCAAGTTTTTTAAGTAAAGACAAAAGCTCTGGCTTTCCATAGAGATCGGTTCCATACCTTGTTGTATCTTGAGCAATAAGAATAATTTCTTTGATCCCAGATGCTATCATATTTTTTGCTTCAGTAATAATTTTTTCTATAGGCAATGACTGTTGCTTCCCTCTAATTTCTGGGATGATACAAAAAGTACAGTGATTATCACATCATTCAGCGATTTTGAGATACTCAAATTTTTGTTCTAAATTAGTATATACTCTTGGTCATGAAGCAAATTCAAAATCTCCAAAAATTTTACTATCATATCCTTGCATAATTTGTTTAAGATTTATCTTGTTCAAGTCACCTCGAGAGAGATAATGCACATTTGAAATGTGGGACTTGGAAATTGTGATTTGTTCCTCGTTCCTCATACCTTTCTCCTCGTTATTTAGCCCTTTTAGTTTTTTATAATATTGTACTGCACAGCCAAGGAGATAGACTGTTTTTTTTTCTTTCAAAAGCTTGCGAACAGTAACATCAGCCTCATCTCTTCCTGATGAGATAAATCCACAGGTATTTACAAACACGAAGTTTGTTTTGGTATCAAAAGGATCAGTAAAATAATTCAACTGATATTCAGGAGTTTTGATGCTCATATCAAAAAGTCTTCCCAGAAAATACTGGCTATCGACTAGATTCTTGGTGCATCATAGATTGATGAGAGAAAAATTACATATTTTTTGCATAAGTGTATTGTATATATAAAAAAATAAAGATAGAGAAAGGCGTTTTAATTGCAATTATATATACCACCACTAGAATGAGTATACCAAAAAGTTCCTATCTACTATTTAGGAACTTTTGGCATACTAAAGGATGTCTGTATAGTATTTATTTTTCTTGGCTCGCAGTATATGCTTCCAACACTTCACTGATAGAACCTTTATACATAAAGAAGTCTTCTGGTATATGATCACATTCTCCACTGATCAATTTTTCAAATCCTGTAATAGTTTCTTCTAATTTTACATAAGACCCCTTCATTCCAGTAAATTGTTCTGCAACAAAAAATGGTTGAGAGAAAAATTTCTCTATTTTTCTAGCTCTATATACCAACAATCTATCTTCATGAGACAATTCTTCCATACCCAAGATAGCAATAATATCTTGAAGTTCTTTGTATCTTTGAAGTATTTTTTGTGCTTCTTTTGCTACTTTATAATGTCTTTCTCAAACAGTATCTATAGATAATATAGTCGAAGCACTATCAAGAGGATCTACTGCAGGGTAGATACCTTTTTCTGAAATTGCCCTACTAAGTACAATAGTAGAATCAAGATGGGTAAATGTTGTTGCTGGAGCTGGATCAGTAAGATCATCTGCAGGGACATATACCGCTTGTATTGAGGTAATAGATCATTTATCTGTAGATGTAATTCTTTCTTGAAGATTTCACATCTCTGTAGAAAGAGTTGGTTGATATCAAGCTGCAGAAGGAATTCTTCCAAGTAATGCAGAAACTTCAGAACCAGCTTGGGTAAATCTAAATATATTATCAATAAATACGAGTACATCTTTTCATTGTTTATCTCTGAAATATTCAGCCATAGTCAATCAACTCAATGCTACTCTCAATCTTGGTCCAGGTGTTTCATTCATTTGTCCATATACCATCACTGTTTTTTCTAATACTCCTGATTCTTTCATTTCATTATAGAGATCATTTCATTCTCTTGTTCTTTCTCCTACACCACATACCACAGAAACTCAACTATGTTCTGTTGCGATATTATTTATTAATTCCATCATAACTACCGTTTTACCTACTCATGCACCACCAAAAAGTCATACTTTCCCTCATTTTAGGATAGGTGCCAAAAGATCAATTACTTTGATTCCTGTTTCCAATATTTCTGTTTTTGTGGAAAGATTACCGAAGCTTGGTGGCTCTCTATGGATAGCCATTTTCTCTTGAGGAACAAAATCTTTAGTTCCATCTACAGGTTCTCATAAAGCATTGAAAATATGTCATAAGACATTTTCTCCTACAGGAACATTGATGCAATCTCATGTGTTTACTACAAGATCACCTCTTCTGATACCATCAGTAGTATTCATAGCAATTCATCTTATGATACCGTCTTCCAAGAGTTGTTGTACCTCTATTATTACAATATCATTATTGCTATTCCTATTCTCTATTATTAAAGCATCATATACCTTAGGAATATCTTCTTCAAATTTTACTTCTACTACAATACCTTTGATTGATGTAATTTTTCATTTCATTGTATGCACAAAAAAAAGATAAAAATATGATTAGTTTTGTTCTATAGCCATTTTTGCATTTCCTATTTCAGAAATCTCTTGAGTAATTTTTCATTGACGGACTTTATTATACAAGACATTTATACTTTTGATAATCTCTCAACTATTATCTTTAGCATTTTTCATTGCTAGCATTCTAGATGCATGTTCGCCTGTTTTATTTTGTGCTACAGCACTATATACGATATATTTTATAGTTTCTTGGGTGATCTTTTGTATCAATGCGGATTTGTTTGGTTCTATCTCAAGTGCTTGAGTCTTAGGTTTTTTGATTTTTTCGAGTTTTATATCAATATCTTTGAGGAAAGCAGCAAAACTTTCTTTATCCAAAGGAAAAATTTTGAATCTCAATGGTACTTGTGTGATAGTGGTTTTGAAATAATTAAAATATACTTTTATTTTTGCATATTTTTTCTCTGCTAAACTTTTTTTTATATAGGTATAAAGTGGAGTAAGTTCTTCTTCAGAAAAATTATCCTTGAGTTGTAGCGATCAAACAACATTCCAGCCATCTCTCACAAAATAGTCCAATCATTTTTTTCCTACTACAAATATATCTGCCTTTGCTTTTCGTTCGCTATATTTACTAGCGACATGTTTGATAAGTCTAGAGTTAATAGATCAACAAAGTCATTTATCTGTACTGATAAGAATAATGAGCCTTCTTCATTGTTCATCCCAATGTTGTTTATCAAAGTCAAATATATTTATTTGATCTTCCAAGACATTGAGCACATTTAAAAAATCGATAAAAAAATCTCTCAAGGTTTCAGTTTTCTTTTTGAGTTTTTGTAGTTTAATAGTAGAAACCACTTCCAATGCTTTGAGTATTTTTTGTAGGCTAGTAAGCGATTTTATTTGAGTTCTTAATTGTTTCGTATTGCTCATATACAACACATCTATAAAGTAAAATTAAGATTTTCTCTTGATCTTATGGAGTTTAAGGTCAGCAGTAATTTTTTGAAGATGAAGAAATGCTTTTTCTATTTCATCTAAACTTCATTTCGTCTTTATTTCCTGTATTTGTTTTTCCATATCTTTTTTCATTTTTTCTAGAATTTCTTCGTCAGTTTCTAGACTTACCGTAGCAGTACTACTTAAAATAACTATTTCAGTTCAACTAACATAAACAATCCCTGATCATACAGATATACATAGCCAATCATCTTCAAAGAGGAAACTTGTTCATTTGATAAATTCATTCTTTTGTTTTGTATGTAATTTAATTTTGACGATACCAGGTTCGACAATACTTACCAAGGGTTGGTGGTTTTTTAATATGCAAATCTCTCCTACTTGTGTAGGGATGATCATTTTTTCTATCTTTCATTCAAAAACCTTTCCTTCTGGTGTAGTAATTTCCAATAACATATTAGCATCACTAAAGATAAAATATATTATATTTCCTTGATGGTCTCTTGGATTAGTTGTTGTATTTGTTGTTCTATTTCAGGAGTAAGTTCTTGCTTTTCTACTATACTATCAGCAAGAGATTTATATGAAGTATCCATTTTCCCATATATATTATGTTCTAGATGTTCTATCTTTTGGATGTCCATAGTATCTAAATATCATTTGATTCCAGCATAAACAAGAACTACTTGTTTGTAAAAAGGAATAGGGGAGTTGTTTGTTTGTTTAAGTATTTCTACTAATCTCTTCCCTTTTTCTATCTTTTGTTGAGTAGATATATCCAAATCTGAAGCAAATTGAGCGAAACTAGCAAGCTCTCTAAAGGTGGCTAATTCCAATCTAAGTGTTCACGCTATTTTTTTCATGATCTTTGTCTGAGCAGATCCTCCGACACGAGAAACAGAAAGTCCCACATTTATAGCAGGTTTTATTCCAGAATTAAAAAGTTCAGTCTCCAAAAATATTTGTCCATCAGTTATTGATATAACATTTGTAGGGATATATGCAGATACATCAGAATCCATGGTTTCTACTATAGGCAAGGCGGTTAAACTTCCTCATCCAAAATCTGAGTTTAATCTAGCTGCTCTTTCCAATAGTCTAGAATGAAGATAAAATACATCTCAAGGAAACGCTTCTCTACCTGGAGGTCTTTTAAGAAGAAGAGAAAGTTCTCTATACGCTACAGCGTGTTTAGAAAGATCATCATAAATAATTAAGGCATCTTTTCCTTTATTCATGAAGTGTTCCCCCAAAGTACATCATACGTATGGAGCTATATATTGCAATATAGCAGGACTATTTGCACTAGAACTAACTACAATAGTATACTCCATAGCTCATTTTTCTTGCAAAAGTTCTACAATTCTTCTTGTTTTAGATTCTTTTTGTCCTATAGCAACATATACACAATAGACATCATTTCCTTTTTGATTTAAAATAGTATCTATAGCAATTGTCGTTTTTCCAGTTTGTCTGTCTCAGATAATCAGTTCTCTTTGTCCTCTTCCAATAGGTACCATAGTATCTATAGCCTTGATTCATGTTGCTAAAGGAACAGTAACTGATTTTCTCGTAATAACACCAGGAGCAACCTTTTCAATAGGTAAAACTGTTGTAGTAGTAATGTCGCCTTTCCCGTCGATAGGTGTACCGAGAGCATCAAGAACCCTTCCAAGATATGCATCTCCTACAGGAATAGAAAATACTTGTCAGGTTGATTTTACGAGTTGCCCATTTTTCAATCATTCGCCTTTACCCAAGATCAATATTCCAACCTGATCAGGTAATAAATCCAATACCAATCATTTGGCTCAGTTTTCAAATTCTACAATTTCAGAAAACATAACATCTTCTAATCCACTGACTAATGCAACACCATCCTTAATTTCTAGGATTTCTCATTGTTTAGAAAAAGTTTGCTCTAATTGAGTGCTATTGATTTGTTTCTCAATTTTTGAAAGAATATCTTGTACCTGTATCATAATATGGAGTATATATAATGTAAAAAATTATCCCAAAAGTTTCTGAATATCTTGATCTATGTTTCTATTATAGTGTCGTCATTCTCCTACTATTGCTATTCAGAGATCTATACTAGATTTTATATTTGTTTGGCTATTGGGGAATTTGTTTTTGATATAATGCTCTATGGTATTTGTATTTTGTTGTTTTGGTACATATACAGTAAATGTTGGTATATATGTACTGTCTTGCTTTTGTATGCTTTGTATTATATATTGTATATCAGAGATGCTATATTTCTTATAATAAAGTAATATTTTAAGTAAGGAATATAGCGTAGGTTCTGCTACTTGTATATCCGCTAATATGCTATCACTATAGAGTTTTTTTCAGTATTTTTTTGTCAAAGCAATGATACTCATAAAATACAGAACGATATCATTGGGAGAAAGGTCTGTTTCTAAGAGTGTAGTGATTAATCATGAATGCGGTAGATACATAGTTCATATAGGGAAGAATAAATGTTATTTAATCGATTGCTGTACTATTTCTTCGAGATAATTGTTTTGAAGTGCTATATCTTTCTGTAAAAGTTTTTTAATTACAGTTTTGGATGTGTTTTTTACAGACTCAATAAAATTTTTTTCCAATTCTTGCTCTAAAATCGTAGCAGTATTTTGTGCTTCCACAACGATTTTCTTAGCCTTATGATTAGCGTCATTAACAATTTCAATCTGTTGTTTGAGAGCTAAAGATTCTCACTCTATGATGATTTTCTCTTTTTGTCTCATAGCTTCTGTGATAGTATCTTGTGCTTTTGCTTCTGCTTCATCAATTTTTTGCTTATACAATTCATCAGCTTTTTTTATTTTTTCTATGAGTTTCCTTCTTGCTTCTATTTGTGTAGAAAGTGGTCTAGCAGCAAATTTAGAAAATATAAAAAACATAATCCCAAAATTGATAACTTGAGCGATTAATGAAGAAATACTAATTTCCATGCCTACATAATGAAACGATAAAATAACGATATGTATATTACGATAGATGATTGTGAATAATTATAAATTGTAGATGATACATGATAGATGAAGGAATTGTCTTATTATACACTAGTATAATTTACACTAGTTTGTTTTAGCAATACCAGCATTTACCATGTAAAATTTATCATTTATCATCTCGCATTTTCTTAAAGTTTACCCAAGGAGTGATAAAGCAACTACTAGTCAATAAATAGCACTAGATTCTACAAGAGCCAAAAATAAGATCATATAGGTCATGATTTTTCATTTTGATTCTGGATTTCTCAATATAGCATCCATAGCTCCACATACCAAAAATCATTCTCCTACTCCTGATCCAAATCCTGCTGCTCATACAGCCAATCCGGCACCAATAACAGCTCAAGAACTTACGGTAGCAGGATCCAATCCCATGATTTGGAGTGCAATAATAAGTCCATAGATAGCAGCTGATTCTGTAAGTGCAATTCCCAAAATAGTAAGGACAAGAAAAGATCAACTCATTTCAGGATTTTTCCCCATGATTTGCAATGATTTTTTTGCAATAAGTCCTTCTCAAATACCAACTCCCAATCACGCTAAACCAATAGCCAATCAAGCTCATATAAACAACGTTGTATCAATCATTATACAATAATTATAATATAAAAAGAGATATAGATATATATGTTTTCAACAAATATTAATCTCATTCTTGTGCTATTTTGATAAATATAGCTACCAAGAGAGGAAAAACAAAGGCTTGTATGAGAGCAACCAATAAACCTTGTGCATACAATATAAGTGGTCATATAATTGGAAAATTACTTCATACAATACTCTGAGATAGCGCATTTACTCAAGTAACCAAAAGTCATAAAAGTATTCCTCATGCTAACATATTTCCATACAACCTAGCAGTCAAAGATATTGCCTTTGCTCATATACCTATAATATCCAATAATCATACAAAGAGGGATATCGCTATATCAAAGAATTTTACAACCACTTTCAAAGGATAATAAATTGCCGCTTTCATATCTCATCTATCGATATCAAGTATTCATTTCCCAGTAACAGGGAGATATTCTAAGAAAAATTTGATGAATCATGCACGACGAAATTGGATATACAACATAATAATAATACTAACAAGTGCGAGGGCCAGATTAAAGTTAAAATCTGTCGTAGGTATTACTATATATTTTGGTAATGCCTCTATATCCATAAATACAATCCTAATTAAGTCTATTGTATAACTAAGAAGATTAGAAATTAATATAACAAAAAACAAAGTAACTACATACATTTTAAATGTTTTTCTTTGTTGTTTCCCTAAAATTTCCTCAAAAAATTCGTACATGCTTTCAAAGAGGAGTGAAAATGCAATACCAAATTTCGTTTTACGAAAAACACGTATCATAATAACAATCATTGATATGACAAATATTTGAAGTAATATTCAACGCATAAGTGGAGTCATGGTGGTAATTTCTGTCCACCGAGAATTACCTACAAAATATACTATATGAGTAAACATATTTCCAACTGATGATACTCCCTGTACTATCTGTTCTCGCAAAATATTTTCACAAAAAATTAAAATAAAAAAAAACCAAACACAAAACCCTTGGTAATCTTAGGATAAAGCATAAAAAATACATATAAACCGTGTGCAAAGCATCTATACAAAAAAAGGAAGCAAAATCAATTGTTTTTTATATGTTTGTATAGATTATTCTTCTCCAAATACTTCTTCTATACCATCTTTGAGAGAATATCATTGCATAAACTCATTGAGATGAGGTTTTTTTTTAAGGAGAGTATCTATACTAAGGATGAGTGAATCATAGTTTCATGATTTGGGATAGACATAGGTGATCGGATCCAAAAGTCATGTTGGTCTAATAATTTGTTCTATAATTTTATCTGCAAGTTTGAGCTCATATTCGGCAGGAGTAGCAGACAAAAAAATAGATTTAGTATCTTTTTTGTGCTTTTTAACCAAAGTCATAAGCTGATTTTCTCCACGTGCTTGTTTTATTTTTTTATATGTATTGAAAATTTCTACATGGGTATTGGAAACATTAGAACTTATATCAAATGCTTGATCTAGGACAATATCTTTGATATCTTTTCGTCCCAAAATTCATTCTAATTCTTCAAATCTCAAGGGTCTATGATCGACCGCCGAAGGAAGTCTAAATCCATATTTAATCAGATTTGCTTTTCTTGATCTATCACCTCCTGGCATAGCTCTGAGCTGGGGTAAAGTCATATGTGATTCATCAACAATAAGGAGAAAATCATCCGGGAAATA
This sequence comes from uncultured bacterium, assembly GCA_937862935.1. Lineage (GTDB taxonomy): Bacteria > Patescibacteriota > Gracilibacteria > Absconditabacterales > Absconditicoccaceae > CAJBLF01. The sequence goes on from CALMEO010000122.1 coordinate 15,642, forward strand.
ATCAAAAATCGTATTTGGTGGTTCACCAGGCAACCTATTATCGAAGTAGAGCGAGTAGTTTTCGATACCATTTACAAATCATGTCTCTCTAATCATTCTGATATCATATTCTACTCTCTTTTTTATCCTTTCTGCTTCTACGAGCATTCATTGTTTCTCAAATTCTTTGACTCTCAGATCTTTCTCTGCATTCATCTGTTCAAGAATTGTATCTATATCTGAGATATCCTGTAAAAATTGTGTAGCAGGCCAGAGTGTTATTTTATTCTTATTTTCTTTGTGTTCAAAACTTATAGAGTCTTTGAGTTCAATAAGCTCAAGGACTTCTTCATTGAAATGAAGTCTATACACAAATTTTTCTGTACTAGAAAAGATATCCAGAATATCTCATTTGAACTCAAACATTCCATGTTCTATTTTGGAGAGAATGGGTTTATATTGCATACGAAGGAGTTGTTGTTTAAGTTCACGGAACTTATATTGTTTACCAACTTCAAACTGTAAACAGTTTTCTTCAAAGAATCTTTTCTGTCCCAAACCATAGAGTGATGATGCTGAAGCAACAACGATTACATCCTTTCTGCTGAGTAGTGATGCCATAGTAGCTAGTCTATACATCTCAATTTCTTGATTGATAGTAGCTTCTTTCTCTATATATACTCACTGCGCAGGAAGATAGCTTTCTGGTTGATAATAATCGAAATAGGAGACAAAATAATGTACGGCATTATTAGGAAAAAAATATTTAAACTCCGTAGCAAGCTGAGCTGCTAGTGTTTTATTGTGGGAAATAATGAGTGTTGGTTTCTGGAGGTGTTGGATCATATTCGCCATGGTAAAGGTTTTTCCCGTCCCGGTTGCTCAGAGGAGGGTAGCCTTATTTTTTCCACTTTCAAAAAGCGCTTTGATTTGCTCAATCGCTTTGATCTGATCTCCGGCTGGTTTATAGTTGGATTGAAGTTGAAACATCTAATATAATTTTAAATGTTAAATGTTGAATGTTAAATGTAGGAATTTGTATATTCATAGACTATTGTAGTTTACTATAGTAGATAGATAGTAAGACAAGTCTTTCATTGAACATTAAAAATTAAGTAGTAAATATTAAGCAGTATATGAATATATAGAAAATTCAGTCTTAAAATCCACTACTAAGTAAGATTGACATGTAATTAAAAATAAATATAAAATAAAAAACAAAAAGTTATGAGAAAAGTAAAATTACAAAAAATCATTAAACTACTGGTAAAGTGGTTGGGCATAATTATCGCTATGACGCTCTTTGTATTGGCTACGAATATTCTTGGTCAATGGTTGCAAGATAAAATATGGCTACTTTTCGTGCTAGATGGAGTATTCTGTTTGTTCTTATGGTTGTTTTTGGACCTTTTGTTGGTAGCAACAAAAGAGGGCGTAGGTAGATATATTCGTTTACCCCAAAAAAAAGCGATAACGATACTTATGTATGTATGTATTATGGTTATATTGTTCTTTGTAATAGTAGTAGCAACCTTAGGATTATTTGAGGTTCTGTTGGCACGATTAAATGTCATACTATTGCCGATGATGGCGCTTATTGTTGTATATAAGTCTTTTATGCGCCACAAAATCATATAATTACTATCTTACGGTAAGTTTTTCTTACCGTTTTTTTAATAATTAAAAAAAACTGAAGCAACGAAACGTCACTTCAGTCATACTAGTACATCAGATAATAAAAGGAGGCGCGGGTGATAAGTCTTCATCTATTTCTGTGACATTGAAGCCAGGAAACAAGATTGCAATTTCTCTCATAGCACCTTCTATACTATCACTCCCATGGATAGCATTAGCAGGGATGCCGTTAGCATACAGTTTTTTGTCTCCATAGAGGTTCCGGATACTACCTGGGGCTGCTTTTGCAGGATCAGTGGTGCCAATCAAGGTACGAAAATCTGCAATAGCATTTGTTTTTTCCAAAATAGCAGCCACAATAGGTCCAGAGCATCCAAAATTTATCAGGGACTCAAAGAAGGGTTTTCCTTTATGTTCTGCATAAAATTCTTCCCATTGTTCTTTTTTTACATTCGATGCTTCGCTAATTTGAATTATTTCAAAACCAGCATTTCGAATAATTTCGAATATTTCTTCTTTGTTATCAAACGCATGAGGTTTGATGTACGTAACAGTTAATTCTTTAGTTTTCATATATTTTGTTTTTTACATGTATTATTACTATAAAAATCTTATAAAATAAGTCAAGAATAAAAAAAACTCACCTTTGCAGGTAAGTCTTTTGTTCCCGTAAGATGCGGGTATGATAAGCATGGTTATGCTTCTAGTCCTTAAATTTTTCTTTCAATCTCTTGATAGTTTCTTCTCTCTTAGCTAATCTTGCTACTTCTTTTTCTGCCATTACTTCTTCTCTTGTTTTTTTGACTACAACTTCTTCACCAACAACCTCATGTGTTTTGCTTACTTTAGCAGCCTTATGTTTTGCTAATTTTTCTGCTTCTTCAGGATCTTGTTCTACCTTAACAATAAGGTCTTTTTTTAATTCCTTGTATAAGAAAGGAACCGTAAAAGAACCTAGTGCAGTAATCTTCTTTTTTAATTTCAAATAATGAGATTGTATTTCTACTCCATATACTTCATTGATTTTTGTAGCGATATCATTTTCATCTACTTTTGCGTAGAGGGTTCCATCAGCATTAGCTTTTCTGACAAGGGTAATTCCTTCATCACTATGAAGTTTTGTGAAAAGATCTTCTAATCCAGAAGCTTTCTTTTTCCTGTCAGCTTCTGCTGCAGTCATTTTTTGAGCAAATTTATTTTTACTGTTAGCATCTGCTAAGACCGCAATATTTTTTGGTAATAAAACGTTTCTAGCAAAAATAGGTTTTACTCTAACGATTTCAAATTTTTCTCCGAGATGTTTGTCACTTTGCAAGAGGATAACTTCTATCGTCTTGTTCTCTAATTTTCTTCTTGGCATTGGTAGATAACTTAATAACTAAAAATTAATCAATTTGCTAATGGTGAATTGCATAATTATGAATTTCATATACATATATTTCTATTATATAATCAGATAATTATGTAATTAACAAAAAAATTGTTCGACTTACTATATATGAATTCCTATATCAATTTCAAATGAAAATAGTTACATTATTCGATATTAGTTGTTGAGACAATAATAACTTCTTTTATCTGGATCCCAGCATTGAGAAATAGTGTTTGTAAATCGTTTTCTGCATTACTTTTTGCTATATGAAGGATATTCTCACTGAGTGCATCCTGTATCATTAGTTCACCAGCTTTTTCTCTGAGTTTATCTTCTATTGTTATGTCTTGTGGTGTCAGAATACCAAGACGTGTACTTTTACGAGCACCGGTGAGGCTTACTCAGAAAATTTGTGGTTCTCATAAAGTGATGCTTACGGTGCCATCACGAGAAACTTGGATATCTCCTGTTGATATATCATTGAGTATATATCCAGCAGTGACTTCGCCCTTTACTTCCAATATCATTTTGTCCTTAAACAATGCACTAGCAATGATTTGGTCCGCACCTATATCAGGAAGAAGATTTGCTAACTCTTGTTCTCCTTCGATAGTCTTGGTAAAACTTTTTTTGGCAGTCTCCAATTTTTCTATGGTTTGGAGTTCTGTCATGAGGGATGCAGTGGTACTTTTGATAACGGTAGCTCATTTATATTGCAACCACACCCAAAAACCATATATACACACAAGTATAATTACAATCACTATAAGATATTTTAATAAACGTTTCATAGGATATATAAGAACTAAAAATCAAATACAAGAGAACTAAACAACAATAGTACTTATGCATTCATATACCATATATTATACCTCTAGTAGGTAGTGTCTAATATAAGTAGTAGCTAGTGTAATTCGATGGGATTTTATTTTAGTAAAATAGAGATGAAAAACAAACGAAATTATATTAAACAATCTATATCCTGGTCATGGGTTATGATATGACTTCTTGTTTTGGTGATACTATATTATTTGATGAATAACTATATTCGTGAAAGGAATCTTATTCCCAAAGTATGTATAGAAAACAAATGTTTTACCGTAGAAATAGCACGTACATCAGAAGAACAACAAAAAGGATTAATGAATCGTGAGACAATGGACCTCAATCAGGGAATGGTGTTTGTTTTTCCAAAGTCAGATATACACAATTTTTGGATGAAAAATACACTTATACCTCTAGATATGATATGGGTTGATGATCAAAACCAGGTCGTTCGTGTGGTGACAGCACAACCCTGTACACAAGATCCTTGTAAAATATATAAACCAGCAACATTAGCAAAATACGTTATAGAAATCAATGCATGAGTGGCAGAGAAATATGAGATACGTGAATGAAGTATGGTGACATTCAGAAATATTGAATAGAATAATGGGACGAGGAACAAGGACCTAGTTCCATGTTCCACGTACCGGGTCCCACGTCCCATTATCCGATATTTTATATAGTAAGGTAGTCATTGTGTTAGCAAAAAAGTTACGTTTAACGGGTAAAGATGTTATATTTATCACAAGAAAAAGACAATATTTCAGTCAGGGAATATTTTGATTTTTCTATATCAAACAATATCCTAATATCAAATACAACCAAATTTCTTCTCATATTACCATAAAGTTATCCAAAAGAGCAGTACTAAGACATACAATCAAAAGAGCTATAATGCAAGGTATCCAAGAGAATAATCTCATAGAAAGTCCTATTAATGATATTTTCTATAAAATTTTCATCGTATTGTCCAAAGATCGTGTCTGAGAAATTGATAAAAAAATTGCAAATTTATCCAAAAAAGATACAATTAAGTATATCCAAGAAGAATTTGGGAAAGCATGGAAATGATTTAATAATAGGATGTATACGAAAAAGATATAACCTACATTATAAGCAATAAACAAATAGTGGTCCGGAAATAGATAAATAATGATTGCTATATTTAGACAATGTTTAGGTCTACTGCTAGGTACGAAATGTTGGTTAAAATATTTTATTATTTAGTCTGAGCTTATGGCCTTAATCCATAAAATTATTAAAGGTGGTTCCAATTTTTTCAAATCCATTAAATCTGACAATAGAAAACAACTTTTGGAATTGGAAAAATTAGAAGAAAAACTTGATGAACAACAGAAACAACAAAAAAAAATACAAACAGCACCCTTTGTAATAACCAATAGAATGTTTGTAAAATTTTGGGCAATTGGCGTGGTGATTGTTTTTTTATGATTATTTATCTATGAGTCATTAAGTATTATTTATCTTATTTTTATGGCATATATTATTTCTCTTGCTATCGAAGCTATTATCGATTTTATACAAAAAAGAATATCGTATAGGGGTATAGCAATCGCATGAGCATATCTGTTTGTTATTATTGTTTTTTTAGGGGCTGTGGTCTTTATTGTACCATTTATCCTTAGTCAACTTTCAGATATTATAAGTATTCTTATCGGTAATATGTCACAGTTTCAAGAAGTATTGATGACAAAATCATTAACGGGAATTATTCAGGATACTAACCGAATACCATGAAGTCTCAAAACAGCATTACTAGATTCATTTAGTAATCCTGTGGTAGTTTCATGAGTACAGAATCAATTAGATCAAAATATTTCTCACATAGTAAATCTAGGAACCTCGTACGCAAGAAATATTGGGAATATGGCAGTAAGTGCCGTAGGGACATTCTTTAATTTTATAACACAGACGTCCATAGTATTGACGCTGGCTGTTTTGTTCTCTATACAGAAAGATGCAGTAATGAAGTTTATTGCAGGTCTTTGAGGAGAAAAGAAATATAAATTTGTCTATATAAAACTAGAAAGAATCTATAAAAAACTTGGTATTTGGCTTCAATCACAGCTTTTATTATCCATAATTATCGGACTTGCTATGTATATAGCGTTGTGGATTCTTTCATTTTTTGGTATCGATCTACCTCAAAAATGAGCACTTGCAGCTATCGCAGCGATGACAGAATTTATTCCATATATAGGTCCATTGATCTGATGATTGGCAGCAGCATTAGTAGCATTTATCAATTTTGGGGCATATTGAGCATTAATAGTTATAGGTGTAGTAATTTTGATTCAACAATTAGAAAATAATGTATTGATACCATTATTGATGAACAAAACGCTTGGAGTAAATCCGGTTGTAATATTTATCAGTATGATTATTTGAGCGATGATTTTGTGAGTAGTCTGAGTATTGCTTGCGGTACCTATCGCAGTAATTATTACACTTATCATGGAAAAAACATTTGAAGAATAAATATTATTAGCTTAACGCTCAAAGCGAAAAGCTATACATTGGTTGAAATCTAGCGATAAAAATACATAATATAAAAATAGAGAGTAATTTATTATGTAAGAAAATATATGAAGAAAAAAGTATTACGACGGTATTATAAAATTCTTGGAAAATTAGCTCACGGGTATATTGATAAACATAGTCCCCAGGTCATTGGTATCAATGGTAGTGTAGGGAAAACATCATGTCGTATGATAGTCTATCAGACCTTACAACAATTTATTCCCAATAAACATATTTATACCTCTCCCAAAAACTTTAATGGAGAACTAGGACTATCGCTCTCCATTTTTCAGATAGAGACATGGGAACCAAATATATTTTGCTTCATCACTACACTCACAAAAATTATTCTAAAAAGATTTTTCTGATCTAAACCATACGATATTATTCTCTTAGAATACGGAATTGATCGTCCTGGAGAGATGGATTTTCTTTTAACGATAACAAAACCACATATAGGAATTTTTACGGCTATAGATTCCGTACACTCAGAACAGTTTGGTAATCCAGCCGAGATAGCAAGAGAGGAGGTAAAAATGTTAAAAAATACCTTAGAAATAGGATTTCTCAATGCTAATGATGTCTATGCTATCCAACTCAAACAGCAGCTTCATATAGACTATCTGACCTATCAAACCGAAGGCAATGATATCGTTGCGGATATTGTTTTTAAGGATGAAAAATTCTTTCTATCAGATTTCAGAGGAGGCGTAGGAGTGGGATTCTATCTTCGGATCAAAGAAAAAAAATACAATATCCGTACAAATATTCTAGGTAAAGCAAATTATGGATACATTGGTCTCTGAATCGCTATCGCAGGTATTTTGGAATACAGATATGCAAGAGAAGAAGCGAGACCAGAAAATCTTTTATTGAAAAACGGTTCTCGCGAAGTACTTGAACTCAAATATCAGCTCCAGCCAGGAAGATTGTCGGTGTTTCATGGTGTAGAAAATAGTGTCATTATAGATTCTACCTATAATGCTTCGCCACTCAGTGTAAGAACGATTATCAATACTGCCCACAATATCAAGACTCAATTATTCCCTCAAAGAAAGATGTGGCTCGTATTGGGAGATATGAGAGAATTAGGTGATCTCACCCAGAGAGAACATAGAATGTTAGCTGGTTATGTGAGTCAATCAGCTGATCATGTGATTTTGGTAGGAAAACATATGTCCGACTATTTAGCCGATGAACTTGAGAAAGTAGGATATGATAAGCACAAGATAGATAAATTTTACGATGCAACTATCGCTGGCAAACACATCCAAAAAATGCTCAAAGAAGCAGGGGATGAGTGTCTTGTTGTCTGCAAAGGAAGTCAGAATACCATATTTCTAGAAGAAGCTGTCAAACACTTTCTTCTCAATCCAGAAGATCAACAAGAGCTTACAAGACAGTCAAAACGATGGTTGAAGAAGAAACAAGAATATTTTACGTAATGAATTTTATTTGGCTATTCATACATATGGGAAAAACAGATAAACAGTGCCAATCCTGTGGTATGCCGATGAAAAGAGATGTAAAGGGTGGTGGATCAGAAAAAGATGGTACACTAAGTGCTATGTACTGTAGTTCTTGTTATCAAAACGGGACATTTACTCGTCCTAATATATCTGTAGAAGAGATGCAGAAGCTCGTTGATGATGTAAAGAATGACATGAGATGGCTAAAATTTTTTAGATGGTTAGCAACGAGACAAATTCCTAAGTTGGCTAGACGAAAGAAATAGTAATAGCTGTTCCTGTATAATTATTTACCTCATCAAGAGAACATGAAAGACATATTAATCTGTTTTGATTTAGACGGTTTATATTTCACCAGCGAAAGTTTTCAAAGATTCAAAGAAACTCTTGCTCCAGATATCGAAAAAGAGAAGAGAGATTTTGTGCTTGCTCTTTCCGATGAAATGAAAGCTTTTAAATTAGGGAATATATCTGAAGAAGAATATCGAGAACGAGTCAAAAAAGAATTGGGACTTTCTTGTTCACTCGAAGAAATTTATACTAAGCTCCGTGATAGCTATGAAGTAAATCCAGACGTAGTACAATTAGCAAATAATTTGAAGGACAAAGGATATAAGATAGGTATTTGTTCAAATAATTTTGTAACGAGAATCCGTGAACTCGACAAGAAGTTTCATTTTCTCGATGATTTTGATGTACATATTTTTTCGTATGAAGTAGGGGCAATGAAACCAGATACGAAGATCTTTCAAGTGCTTATTGAAAAGTCCTGATTATCTGCCGAGCAAATCATTTATTCTGATGACGATGAAAAAAAATTATCGTGAGCAAGAAATCTATGAATACAAACATTTGTATTTCATGATTTTGATGAATTCGTCCAAGATGTAAAAAATTGTTGAGTAAAAATATAGAAAAATTTTATTCTTCCTCTTCTTCCTCACTTTCTGAGGATTTTTTTATCAATGGCATAAAGCGGAAATATTCGAGAAGTTGGAGTCCAGTAAATCTTCCGACAGCGATATTGAGGACAAAAATCAGAATCAATAATTCAGGAAAGGCTAAGAGAAGATGTTTCAATCCTGTTCGATAAAAGAGTCCATAGACAGCAAAAGAAACGATAAGAAATTCTGCAAAAGCTATTCGTCGTCCAAGACTAAATGGCTTAAATCATTCGTTGAAAACCTTGTCACTTACCAGAATGATGAAG
>CALMEO010000123.1 GCA_937862935.1 uncultured bacterium
TAATCCTTAGTTTATATATTATAAGATCAATAAACTAAAAAACTAATATAAAAATATCATATCAAAAGATTGAATATACTGTGTTTTTATTTGATTTAACTTATTATGATGCTTTTCCCGTCAGATGGTCTAGAAACGCAAAGATTAAAGCTTCAATTGATTGATGAATCTTTTGCTGAGGATATTTTTCGTGAATTGACATCAGATGTTGCAAAATATATGTCTACGCCACTTCCAAATAAAGTGGAAGATACGATAAACCGAATTAGATCTACCATACAAAAAATCAATAATGGAGAAGAAATTGTTGTGGTTTGAATAGATAAAATTTCAAATGAATTCATAGGTATTCGATGATTGCATAAAATTAGTTCTGGACATCCAGAACCATGATTATGGACAAAGAAACAGAATAGTTTATGAAAAGGGTGAATTGGGAAAGAATGATTAATAGAGTTTATTGATTGGGTTCAAAAGAATTTAGAATTTGATTATTTAACTTTTTATATTGATGAAAACAATAAGCCAAGTCAAAAACTTGGTGCTGCGATCTGATGAATTGCGGATATTGATGAGGAAGGAAATAAAATTATATTAAAGTCAGCAACCAGTCTTGGAAATGAGTTGAATTTAGTTAAATATAAATTGGCAAAAAAGGCATAAGCTTATATAAAAATTCTTTATATTTGTTAATATACGATGGAATTTATCTATCCTAAAAAATTGAGAAAATGAGATAGAATAATGGTGGTAGCTCCTTCTAGAAGTTTTAAGCTATTATCAGAAGATACCGTGAAAAGAGCTATAGAAAGACTTAACGGGCTTGGTCTAGAGGTAGTGTTTGGAAAACATATTTCTGAATGTGATGAGTTTATGACTTCTTCAATAGAATCTCGTTTAGAAGATCTACATGATGCATTTAGAGATGATTCAATCGCTGGTATTTTTTCTGTGATTGGTGGATCTAGCACAAATCAACTAGTAGACTATATTGATTATGATATAATAAAAGCGAATCCAAAGATTGTTTGTTGATTCTCAGATATCACTGTATTACATAATGCTATCTTAGCAAAGACATGACTAGTAACCTATTATTGACCTCACTTCTCTAGTTGGGGAATGAAATATGGATTTGAATATTCTCTAGAGAATTTTAAAAAATGTTGTATGGAATCAGATTCCTTTGAAATTACTGATGCATCAGAATGGAGTGATGACCCTCGATATTTAGATCAAGAAAAAAGAGTCTTTGAAAAGAATGAATGAATAATTATTTTACAAGAAGGAACTTGTACGGGGAAAATTATTTGAGGAAATGTAGAATGCGTCTGTGTATCTATGGGGACTCCATATCTTCCAATAATCAATGAGGATACAATTCTTTTTATAGAACAAGATGCAGAGTGAAATATTCTAAGATTTATTAGACGATTTGAACAGATCTTGCAGTCTGACTTTGCAAAGCATGTGAAATGAATTGTAATTGGGAAATTTCAAAAAAATAATACTATCTCTATCGATCAACTTAAGAAAATCATCGCAGCACAAAGAAAGGTAGAATGAATGCCTATTGTTGCAAATGTTGATTTTGGACACATAACACCAATAACAACATTCCCATTATGAGGAATATGATCATTGTCAGCATATAATAATGTAGCCAAAGTTTCTATTTTAAAACATTAAAATAATTATATGAGCGTTATCGAAGAAAACAGTGGAAGTACTATAGAAAATACTATAGAAAATATTATAGAAAATACGGAACGTCTTAATATTGCAATATATAATGATGATTTAAAAGATGTCTTAGATTTAAATTCATATGGAAGAGGAAAATTAAATTCATTAGAAAAAAAAGATATATCTAATTGGGTTTCTGACTCTTTTTGTGATTTTTTTGTATCTAAATGATATGTGCTGGAGAATCCAGTTTCTATAAATTCAGGTATTGATGATAGTGTCTATTTCGTATGAGCTCCTACAAGTGTGTTAAAACCTTATCTGTTAAAGGGGACAATACCTCAGAATGGTATTTGTATGCAACAACCATCATTTAGAACACATAATGCAAAACGTTTGAAAAATGAGACTCCAATAAGATGGTGATCAACCTTTACGGGTGTGTCATGTATGTCTAATTATTGTGATTGAGAAATGTTAATGAAGACTACAATAGACTTTTTGCTCAATGTTTTGAAAATCCCTTTGGATAATATAGCTATTAATATCAATTCTAAAGATAAAGATTTATTAGATTTTTTGCAAGCTGCCTGAAACCCTATTGAATTGGTTTTTGATACGAAAGAACCAAAATATTATACTCATAGGTATTGATTAGGTGATATTGTTTGAAGAAATTTCAATTTTGTTATGAAAGACGAAAACGCATGAACTTTTAATGATATTTGAAATTATATTATTATAGAAAATTCCGATAAAAAATATTGAATTGAATCTTGATTTTGAAGTAGTGTTATTATGCAACATCTTTATTGATTGGGGCATGTATTAGATACGTCTATTATATCAAATATAGTACTATGAGATTCAGTTGTACATAGAAAATTACAAGACTCTATTATTGTTTCTTTCTTGATGTGTGATTTGTGAATTATACCTAAAAAAAATGATACAAAATGAAGAATCTTTAAAAGATATCTTTCTTGAATTAAATATAATCAAGAATTGTTAAATATTTGACTTGATGAATTGGAAAATATTCTTAAATCTTACGAAAATATAGAATATGGCTCATGTAAATATTCGGATTTTATTCTTTCACAATTAGAAAAAATATAACATAATTCCCTATTGACTTTTCTGCAATATTGAGTATATCTATTAAAAATAAAAATAAATTAATTGGAGGAATATAAAATGAGAACAAAAATTAAAAAAATTTTCAGTGAAAAACCAATTGGAGCAGTTTTAATTGTTGCAGGTTGGGTAAAAAGCATCAGAAATCAAGGACAAATTACCTTTATCATGGTTAATGACGGTAGTTTCTTTGTCTCTTTACAGGTAGTTGTTAGTGCCGAACTAGAATCTTGTGGTTTTTTGAAAGATATCTCTGTAGGATCTTCTTTAATCATAGAAGGTGTTTTACAGGAATCTTTAGGAAAGGGACAAGAATTTGAATTATTTGCTCACAAAATCAATGTTTTGGGACTATCTCCATCTGACTATCCATTGCAAAAAAAAGGTCATACTATGGAGTATATGCGAAGTGTTGCTCATCTTAGACCAAGGACTAATACCTTTTCAGCAGTATTTAAGATCAGGTCAGAATTGGCTTTTGCTATCCACAACTTTTTCCATGAAAATGGATTCGCTTATGTCCATACACCGATTCTTACGAGTAGTGATTCGGAAGGGGCTGGTGAAATGTTTAATATCTGTAGTAAGGAAAAAGATTTTTTTGGAAAAGAGGCTTGTTTGACAGTTACTGGACAACTACATTTAGAAACGTTACTCGCTGGTATAGGAGATGTCTATAGCTTTGGACCTATATTCCGTGCAGAATCATCAAACACCAAAAGACATGCTGCCGAATTTTGGATGGTAGAACCAGAGATAACGTTTTGTGATTTAGATGGTATGATAGCACTTTCAGAAACATTTCTTAAGTCCATTGTAAAGCATGTTGTTTTATCTTGTCCTGAAGAATTTGCTTTTTGTTTTAACTTTATTGATAAAACCCTTAAGGAAAGAATAGATATTATCCTTAACAAGGAATTTTCAAGAATTAGTTATACAGATGCGGTAGCTGTTTTACAAAAATCAGATCAAAAATTTATTTTCCCTGTAAAATGGGGAATGGATTTAAAAACTGAACATGAACGTTATCTTGCAGAGCAATATTTCAAAGGTCCTGTGTATGTTACAGACTATCCAAAAGATATTAAAGCTTTTTATATGAGGCTTAATGAAGATGGAAAGACAGTAGCAGCAGTCGATTTGCTTGTGCCTGGCGTTGGAGAATTACTTGGTGGTTCTCAAAGAGAGGACAACTATGAGGTGCTTGAATCTCGTATGAAGAATATTGGAATGGCTGTTGAAAACTATCAATGGTATTTGGATATTCGAAAATATGGAGGATTTCTATCATCAGGATTTGGCCTTGGTTTTGAAAGGTTGTTAATGTATATTACGGGTATGGAAAATATTCGTGATGTGATTCCTTATCCAAGGACAGTTAATAATTTAGATTATTAATAATTCAGATTGTTACATAATGGGGGCTAGTATCATAGCCCCCTTTTTTTGGATATAATTTTTAAGAAAGTTTGATTATCTTGAGATTTGAATAATAAAAAAATCACGATATTCATCGTGATTTCCTGTTTTCAAACTAATTTCCATCTGGTGGACCAACCAAGTTTTTTTCTGAACTTGTATCCAGCAAATATGACGAGATTATAGAGGAAATCCAAAGATTTGCTAACTTTGGGTGGTTTCTTGCTAAGCAGGGAACTTATGAAAGGTTCCTAAAGTATAAGCCAATGTTATCAGAATATAGTATATAAACTTTATATATAACTTTAGTAGAATAAATAAAGCTTTAGATTTATCAATATTTTTGACTATATATTATTTATTTGGTATTGACATATTTATCTATATTATTATA
>CALMEO010000124.1 GCA_937862935.1 uncultured bacterium
TAGATACCAGAGTTTTTGCTATATTCGACTTGAGTATAGATCAATTTAGAACTATCATTATCAGCCATTACTTCATAAGCCATATAATAATTATCCCATTTGATACCATCCCAACCCGTAACGGTATTTGTCGCAGTAAACTTAGCATAATTAGTACTCGTACCGGTAGACAATAAACTTCCAAATATTTGGAGCTTACAATCCTGAGCGAATTGAATCGTAGCACCAGGAGTAACGGTCAAAGTAATTGCATCAGGTACAGCGACATGGGTCACTTTAGTGATAGTCCCTGACCATGTAGTATTTACTACCAAAGTAGAACCATCATTGGGTTTTATTCCTATGATAGCTTCTTGACTGTTAGTAAAATCATTCCCTCCAGGAGTGATAGCAGATAAAGCAAAATAGCCGTTATATAAGCCACCCCAACCGAAGTTGAAATGATACATATTGGCATTATCCACACCATCACAGACAAAGCCGTGACTACCTATTCCATCACCACGATAATAGACCGGGCGATTATTAACAAGTTCGTTTTGTATAAGTACATTCCAGTCAGCATCAGTATAATCCATTTTTCGTACATATTGGATAGTACTAAAAGCCATTCTGAAATAGTTAACAAAAGCACGAGTCATTGGATCATGTCCACCTGAATAACCTACACCGGTACTCCCTGCACCCCACATGGAGCGACAAGAGACTGCGGTTTGGTAAATAAGCGTGGCTACATCGGCATCCTCGGTTGATATACTATTGGGCATACCACTCCAATTATACGTTGTAGCACCAAAATCTGCACTTGTAGTAGGATATCCTCCCCAGGTATAACTATATGCACCCAAACCTTGACTTGGATAGTTGTGATACTTGAGGATTTGAGCCATCGCGGTTGCTACGCAACCAGCCCAGACGTGACCGCCAGGACCAGATGGATCTACAGGGCAAAGAGAATTGTATGGCCATCCTTGATCCCACGTTGTCGTGAGCAAAGGAGGCACAACAGTAGTAGCATTGCGTGAAGATTGACCAGAGATAAGGATAGACCATTGAGTAGCGATGTCTTCAGTAGCAGGGATATTATTCTCCACTACGTACTGTATCTGCTGTTCAAAAGACTTCATAAGTCCCCAGAAGTTGTTACCTCTAGTTGTGTCATTAGCATCTGTAGGTACAATAAATGGACCTTCAGTACTATATCCGAGAATCGGTTGTACCCGATCATCGGCAGAAATAAGTACAAACCCATGATCATGTCCGAAGACATACATCAAAGAAGTGTTCGCTTGTACACTCGTATACACGAGAGAAAGCGAGGAAGATTGTACACGGCTATCAACTTCTTGTACAAAATTGGTAGCAACGATTTTGGCAGTAGTCGAGGTAATTGTACCAGCTACTCCTACAGTACTGATTGTAAGGACAAACAGTAGAACAAAGATTTTCATAAGATTTTTCATGACTTTTCGTTTTTTTTATTTATTTTTTGTTTGATTGTTTTTTTTGTTTGATATACAAAAAAAAACCAAATACTACCTGTTAAAGACCGGCAAAGATTTGATTCTTTTATTTTGTATTTTTGTTTGGTACTTCTACTATACAGATATGACATAAAAAATCAATATCTTTTTATAAAAATGTCAATATAAAAAGTTAATTTACAAATTAGGAATTTTTTTATAAATAGACGGAAACTATCAAAGGTCGATTGTATAAATCTGATTCGAAGACAATCCAAAAATAATAAAAAATCATAGAAGCTATGCATGGGTCCCATGTGTGTTTTACATGGGTTGCATAGCGAGTCAGAGACATTTCATGAATAGAGATAATCAGCAGAAAGAGTACAATCGACGAGGGCTTTTTTGGCTTCTTTTTTTGCCTGGAAGAAAAAAAGAAGCGCCCAGCCGGCGAGGCGATAGATTATATATTATTATTTTAAAAATATTTAAACGCTACGTTAGGGTTTTCATCTTTGCTGGATTTCTTTTGGTCACTTTTTAGCATTAACCCAAAGAATAACAAAACTTGTCTACTCAGGCAGAGAAAAAAAAACTAACCAGATATAAAAAACTACCTACCGAAAGTCAGGTCTGGCATAGTAATAAAGTTATAAAAATAAAATAATTTCATCATTATTTCCAAATTTAAGAATAAAATTAATAGAACCAATATATTGATACATATAAAATATATAAATAGATTTGAAAAAGCGGAACTTTTAGCTATCGTAGTGAAAATAATGCCCATAAAAAAAATATTTTAAAACCAGAAAAAATATGAAGAAGATACTGAAATGAATATTCCTATGATTTTTTATAGCTTTCTGCTTCCAACTTTCAGCTAAGGTTTCTGCACAACCTTACCTATTAGGTATGATAGAAGTCAAATTTTGTAATAACAATCAGACAAAAAAAGAGTTGGATATGGTAAATAAAGCAGGAGAGAAACTTCCTATTTGTGTAGAGTTTACGAACAAAGCAACGACACCAATTACTATCAATATAGAGTTTTTGGATAGTGTAATTACTGATGATAATCTCAAAGACAGAGCATGTAATGCCGCTGATAGACCCAAGACTCAATTTGGTAATTTTATGCTCCCCTACAAATGAGAAGTAATCATTCCCGCACAAAAGACCATACAAAGAAAATATGATATCAAACATCCCGTAGGATTTAGCTGATGGAGTCACGGATGTCTCGCCTACAATATCGTGGGAGAAGATATAAAAAACGAATCGATGTTTACCATACGTATCCGTTCCATAAAATATCTTGATGTCTTTGTATCAGATACAGAATCTATACAAGCATTTGCCCTATCACAAAAACCAAAATTTAACAAGATAGGTGATGAGTATGAAATCAATCTATGAATATTCAACAAAGGAAATATCGACGAAAATATCCATATAAAAAGCACCCTTTCCAATATTTTTGGATTCACAAAAGAATTTTACTTTGACCTGACACTACCAGCAAATACCTGAATGATACTAACGACACCAAGTTTTATCTTGCCTGTCTATGGATGATTCTTTTGGTTAAAAAGTGAAATAGCATATACACCAATGTTTAATTTCAATATTACCAACGCACAAGAGCCTTCTCAAATTTATACCGAAGGCATAAAAAACACTCAGACTTTATTGTTCGTTTGGACTCGACAATCACGAATAATGATAATAATACTCCTAGTATTTATCCTATGAATCTTTCGTATTTCACACAAAAAAAATACATAGCCATAAAAATACATACAAAAAACTCTGGTATTATACAGAGTTTTTTTATTACCCACTCAAATGAAAATGTTTTTATAGTAAAGAAAGTAAAGTTTTTAATTTGGTTAAGACAGACATATCCTCAGCATTCAAAGTAACTCATGAAAGAGAAGAAGAAGGAGAAAATTCTTTGGAAGATAAACCGAAACATGTTACAAGTACCTCAGCCAATTCAGCTCTAGAAATTTTTTGCTGTTCAGCCTCATCGTCATGAAGAAATTCAACAGAAGATAATATAGAACAGATATGGTAAACATCATCTTTAGTAATAAATTTATTTGGCTGAAAATAAAGTTGTCAAGATCTGCTTTCTATGATACGATCTATAGCACCATAGTGAAAAGCATAGCTAAGTTGAGGTAGATATGAAGCATTTCTATCTACATCAGCAAATTGAGCAAAAGAAAGAGTAAAAGGTAAAGAAGTATTTGTTGAAGACAAAAAAGAATTTATCAATAATATAACAAAATCATAATGACGAACATAATTGTGTGGATAAAATTTAGGTACACGAGTATCAACTATACCCAAATTCGCCAAAATAGTAATTGCTGGAGCAAAAGGCTCATTATCAATATCAGTAAATACTTCTTCTTGTCCAAATCAAAGTTGTTGATCAATAGCCAGAGCAGGGACACCAAACATACGGACAAGATAATACGCTCACTCAGATCTAATGAGTTTATCATAAGGATTTCCATCAATAGGAAAACTTTCAACCATATTCAGTTCGTACATAATCTGCTGAAGTAATCATTTCGTCATTAGTCAATCAGAAGAGCTAATTCAAAGAATATTCTGATCAGACAATTCTTGACCCGTAGCCTTTTTATAGAGTTTACGAAGCAAACAAAGGAAATCATCCACACGAAAATAGTTTTGAGGGGAAAATGTGGCAGAAGAACTAAGAACACCATAAGCAGCTAATCTATTAATATATGTCTTATAAGGATCAGTAGCTATATCAGAGAAAGAAATCTGACGAGAAGTGATAGGTTGGACTCACATTCACTGACGAACATCAATAGTACGTGAGGCTGTTCCATGAAAAGATTCTTCAGGACTAATATTTCCATTGAGTAATCAACGAACTTCTGTAGCTATTCAAGAGAATCTGTCTTTAAGCCTGATTCGAAGCTGTGAAAGATCTTGATCTGAAGATGTCGACACGACGGGAGTGACTGTAGTAAGAGAAGCTATTCCTGGTGTGGTACTTGCCCAAGTAGGTAATGTGCTTAAAGCGGCCACGAAGCCAAGAACTACAGTTATAACCATCTTTGTATTCATTTTTGATGCTACACTCATCATAAAAGACAAAGAATAAATTTAAACAGTAATATTATACTCACAATTTTTAATTTGTCAATACAATATATAAAAATGGAAACAGGAAAACTGGGATGTGATTACTGTAACACGGAACCTGGAACGTGGGACTAGGTCCTGGTCCCTCATTCCTGCGAAAGCAGGAACTCGTCCCAGAGTTATATTGCAATTTACCACCAAATAATTACTTACATAGTAAGCAAAATTAGACAATATAAGTCAATCGTAGTCTATCATAGAGTTGTTTTATTATTTTTGGTGTAATTATGAAGTATACTATAGAATCCATAGCTGGTATTGACGTCATTTTCGCTCCTATGGAAGATGCTTATTCGGTTACCATAGAGATTATGTGTAAGGCAGGAAGTATCTATGAAAACAAGCAAAATAATGGAATCAGTCATTTTCTTGAACATCTTTTTTTTAAAGGAGGAGAAAAATATCCCACCCCAAAATCAGTTGCTGAAGCAGTAGACAAGTTTTGAGGAGAATTTAATGCATATACAGGAGACGAATTTGCTTGATATTACGTAAAATGTGCTCCTGAATTTACAGAAAGAGCTATCGATGTACTTGCAGATATGATGAATAATGCAAAGTTTAATCCCGAAGAACTAGAAAGGGAAAAATGAGTAGTAATACAAGAGCTCAAGATGTATGAGGACAATCCAATGGCAATGGTAATGGAAAAACGGCAAACCTATTATTTTTGAGACAATAGTTATGGACGACCGATCATAGGAACCAAGGAAAACATCAATTCCTTTACCCAACAAATGCTTTTCGATCACAAGGCACAACTCTATACCAAGGACAATCTGATTATTGTGGTTGCAGGAAACATAAGAGATAAAGAAGCGATTGTAAAACAATTAGAAAAAGAATTTATACATATTGCGCCAAATAAACAATGAAAAAAACCAATATTTACACAGACATTACCACAAGAACACATATGATTCTTTGAACAAAAGAATGAACAAGCCCATCTCATTATCTCTGCACCAGGATATGATGGAAATGATAATAATAAATATGCAGCAAATGTACTCGGGACAATTCTTTGAGGAAATATGTCATCAAGACTCTTCCAAAACATCAGGGAAAAACAAGGATTATGTTACTATATAAGAGGAAGTCATGTAAGCCAAGAAGATAGCTGAACATTTCTTATCAGAGCCGGAATCGATAAAGAAAGATTCGATTTTGGTGTAGAAAAGATTTTTGAGGAAATCAAGAATATTGCTGAATGAAATATCACCCAAGAAGAATTCGACAACGCAATAGGCTACAACGAAGGGCAGATCCAAATGGGAATAGAATCTTCAGATGAGATGGCAAGTTTTATCGGAAATCAATATCTGATATATAAAAAGGTTGAAAGCCTCCCAGAGATCCTAAAAAAATACAAAAGCCTCACCCTCGAAGACGTAAAGACAGTAGCAAAAAAACTTCACAAAGACAATCTCTATCTCTTCTACATCAAATAAAAACAAAATAAAAAATATATGAATTGTATACTCAATGAATTGTATACTCAATGACTATTATACTATACAATAGTTCATAAGAACTGATTCCGACATTATTCATTATTAATCAATTTTCATGAGCAAACTTACCGAAGACATTTTATCTACCGTCGATATTGTAGACGTCATAAGCAGATATATGCCACTCAAAAGAGCAGGAGCAAATTTTTCTGGTAACTGTCCATTTCACAATGAAAAGACTCCCTCATTCATGGTATCACCAAGCAAACAAATTTTCAAATGTTTCTGATGTGGAAAGGGATGAAACGTTATTACATTTATGCAAGAGATAGAAAGAATAGATTTTCGAGATGCTGCAAAAGAACTCGCTAAACAAGCAAATATCGACCTTGCAAGATATCAAATAGATCCTAACAAACATGATGATCGAAACGATGAAAAAGAAAAAATAAAACGCATCCACAAAATCGCTCAAAAATTTTTCATAGAACAACTGACAAAACATCCAGAAGCAAAAAAATATCTCAATGAACAAAGAAAACTTTCCGATCAAATAATCAATGATTTTGGGATAGGATATGCACCAGATTCCCATTATACCATGATCCAAGAATTCAAAACAAAATGATTTATAGACAAAGATCTTATCGATGCTTCATTAGCAAAAAAATCAGATAGTGGAATGTATACTTTTTTTAAACACAGAATCACATTCCCTATCTATGATACAATGAACAATGTCGTCGGGTTTAGTGCGAGAATATTGGATCCCAATGACAAACCAAAATATCTCAATAGCTCAGAACATAAAGCATTTGAAAAATCAAAACTCCTCTATGGGCTCAATCGAGCTAAAAATGATATCAAACAGCATGATGCGCTCTTTATAGTCGAAGGACAAATGGACGTAATTGGACTAGCAAGGATAGGATATCGTCTAGGTGTCGCTACCTGTGGAACAGCACTCACCCAAGAACATCTGAAACTTATCAAAAGATATACGGAGAATCTTTTTCTCCTTTTTGACAATGATAGTGCAGGTCAAGAAGCAAGTCTAAGAGCACTCACGCTTGCCTATCAGCACAATTTATTTCCCAAGATCATTACCCTTCCCGAAGGATATAAAGATATCGATGAGCTCGCAAATACGGCAGATGGAAAAGAACAATTTGATAAACAACGAAAAGAAAGTCAGGATGGATTTTCTGTGGTTTTCCAAAATTTGAAAAAAAAATTTGATCTTACCTCACCAATTGATAAACAGAAAATACTGAATATACTTTTTGGACTGATTATGAACATCGAAAACAATGCAATGCAGGACCACTATATCCAAGTACTAGGAGAACAAATAGGAGTAAGAGAAAATATAATGGAAGCTCAGTATAAGCAATTTGCGAAGAGTTGAGGTAAATTTATTCTCCAGCAGATAGCGAGAAAAACAGAAGAAAAAAAATATGAAATTGATAGAGGTCTATTGGTTGCAGCATTATTTTATCAAGATTTTATCAAACAGTTTATAGAAAATAAAGACAAACGGATTCAACTCCTTGAGCTTATAAGCAAGATTACAACTACTCTACCAGACACAACAATGACACAATCAACAAAGGATGAAAGTAATCATGAAACATTACTCGAATTACAACTACGACGAGACAAAGAACTCAACGATGGAAAAGAAGAAGACAAAAGATATCAAACCATAAAACAAATAATCCTTCCTGTCGTCCAATGATACATTCAAAGAATCACAAAAGATACGACTATTTCTAGTGACACCAAACAAGAAATACTCAATCTCACCAAAAAAATATAGAAAAAAGAGACAAATGATCCAATACATCCGATCGACATAAATTGATAAAAAAAATAATCATAACTAAACAATCATTAGGCAATTATTTGAAATATTGACTTTAGAAAACTTTTAGTTACAATATTTTTTCCAAATATAAAAAACAAGAAAATATGATACATGGAGAAAAATTCCAAGACAATTACCGAGCTAGGATCAATCGGTTTATGAACTATCTTGGGAAAGTCGATCCTAATTGGAGTAGAAAAAGATCATGGTTTGAAGATTTAAACACTTTCGAACTCGGGGAGAATTTCTACGAAAAAGTAGTAAATGTTGATGGTGGAACAATAGCACCGGAAGACAAGAGCAAATTTTTCGTAGGAACGGTAATCTATGCAAAGATAGAAATCCAGAAAAAATTTGGCAACAAGGCTGAATTGCTGGAATGTGGATTCGAAATAGAATCAGAGCTAGATGATAACTTTGAGAGAAAAAAGCATGAATCGTTACTTGGCTACCTCTGGTGGATTAAAATGTACAAACATGTACACAAAGAGAGACTCTTTACACAAGCAGAAGAAGATGCTCTTCATAAAAAAAGAAAAACGCTCATGAAACAATATAATCGTATTTTTTCATAAGCAAGAACCTTAAAAGCTCCGGTGTTTTACTGGAGCCTTTTTTTATTACTAAAATATC
>CALMEO010000125.1 GCA_937862935.1 uncultured bacterium
CTTTCAATGCTATAATGACTATCGCTTGAGTGAGTGATACTTTCTCGATTACTACACAAAATGATCCTAGCTATCCTACAATATTATGAGCAATAAATTGAGGATATTATAGTGGTAATGTGTATATATCTATGTTATCATGAAATATGTATTCATGAACACGAGTCAATTGAGTATGGTATACCTTATCATGATTTGTCATTTCTGGAGCTATAAATTCAGTAACTCAGTATTATCTCACTGCATATAACATCAATGGAAATTATAGTATACTCCACTTTTCAATAGATACTGCTGCTCCTGTAACCACAGATAATGTATCTATTGCTACAAGCTCTAATAATCAGACAATACTATTAAGTGCAAATGATAACGGTATATGAGTAGGAAATACTCAGTATTGTATAGATAATATATGATGAACATGTACCCCTACAAATAGCTGAACAAACATTTCTGTACTATGAATATCATGATCTTTGATACAAAAAATTATTAGATACTTCTCAATTGATCTCCTTGGAAACAATGAATCAATAAAAACATCTAATACGATAACTATAGATCAAGAAGCACCACAAAATATTGGGTTTATGATTAATAGTTGATCTATGTATACGACATGAATACATATTCTGTTAACACATATCACATGAACAGACTCTTGGAATCCTCTTCAGATTGCATATTGAACATCGATCAATTCTACAAATTGGACTTGATTTACAGTTTCAAAAGAACGAATACTTGATAATGAAAATGGGGTAAAAACTATATATATGAGATTCCGTGATGTAGGAGGAAATAATTCAATAGCATCCTGAGTCATTATTCTTGATACAATATTTCCTATAATTACTGTATATAATCCCAATACTACACCCAGCTATTCAAAAACAATAAGTTGATCAACAAATGAAGGAATACTCTATCAGACTATTACAACATGAACACTCTGTGATTGATCACTCACATTTTCCCCTTATCATATAACAACCTTTAGCGGAGAAACTGATAATGGCAAAAAAATATGTTATAAAGCAGTCGATCTTGCTTGAAATACATCATATAGTGTGTCAGATATTATTCAATGAATAGATAGAACACATCCAGTCGTTAGTGCCATCTATCCCAATAGTTGATTTATTCTCAGTGGAACGAACAGTATAACATTTCTACGATCTGGTTCTGATACCATGATCTCTGGATATACTCTTTATGTAAATTGAAGCTGATATTCTACTACGGGAACATCATATACTATCAACAACATGATTAATTGAGCATATACCTGGTATGTGCTTGCCACAGACTATGCAGGAAACACATGAAGAAATGAAGAATTAGCATTTACACTAATTCCTCCTCTCTCAGGTACAGTAACTAGCAACAATAGTTATAGTGGATATACTACTATATCATTTCCTATCAATTTATGGACAAATATATCAGCACAATTTAGTATAACTGGAGATATTACTTGAACAACCTCTCTTCCTTATACGGGAATTGTAAATCCTAGTATTACTCATTTTCTATGACTTGTTCCTGGTGATGGAACTAAAACAATATATATTACCTTTTTGACAGGTAATCAAACATATAGTATAAACAAATCTATTGTTCTCGATACTACAGCACCAACTATACCAATTTTATCAAGTCCTATTAGCTGAGAAATAATTAGTGGTACATGTACGCTCAATCGATCTACGGTAGTTGATAGTGGAGTTTGACTCTCTGGATATCAATATTTTATAGCCACTACAGGGACCTTGGGAACATGAATAATTAGTTCAGGATTTACGACAAATACTTATGTATCGATAACGAATACAATATCTTGAACAAATAAAAACTACTTCTGGTATATACAGGCAATTGATAGATTGGGTAATTCTTCGGTATCATCAATTCAATCATTTACTTATAATCAGGGCTACGATATCATACCAAATACATTCTCTCTCAATACCATATATGATACAAGTAGAAACACTACATATAGATCTAATACTATCACTATTGATTGATTATCTCCAAACACTCCTGTACTTGCGACTATAAATAGATGATTACTCTATATCAATGGGAATATGGTTGGGACAACATGATATGTTCAAAATGGTTGGACAGTAAGAATACATCTCACCTCAAGTAACTATTATAATTATCTTACTACAAGTACGCTTACGATAGGATGAATTTCATCTAGATTTAGTATTATTACAGAAATAGAAGAGAGCGGAGATATTGATATTTATAGTAATCTTTCCCGCACAGAAAAACTCCAACTTATCTCAGTTTTTAGAACCCTTAGAGATTTGTATGTTGGCGTCAAACAAGATGAATTTTTAGATTCATTTATGATTATGCTCAAGAGTAGAATACAATCATTGGGAACAAATATTAGTACTCTACACACACGTAATACACTACAATATCTTTATACTCTTATTGAGGAACATCGTAATATAGAAACATCAGATACCACAAACAATGGCCATGGATCAGCAATAGTAGATTGAACATATATCGCACCAAATGGGAAAAAATATATCATCACCTACGATTCCACAAGAAAACAATTTACTTCAGCTAACTTCATTACACCAAAATTTTTCCCAACTCTTGATATTTTAAAATATACTATAAATATAGCTAATCCTGCATGATCATCATATGTGGATGGTAAAACTATTAAAGCACGATGGTGACGTGTACCACTAGATGGAACTCGACAATCATCTCCTTATACAGCTCCAAACCACAAAGTATTCTACTTCTTCAAAACTATGAAAGGACAATATTCTTCGTATACTTTCACTACAGAAAAATATTTTTCTGACCTAGCATCACTTAAAGAGCATATTTATATTCGCAACCTTAAATAGGAAAAATTAGAACATATATATTGGATATTATAGTTCGTTTTTCGTACTAACGATATATTTTAATCAGTTCTTTGACAGTAGTATTTCGAGAAAATTCTTTTGTTTGTATACTATAATCTGAACTTCATATCCATTGATCACGCTCGAGAATTGCTTGGATAATCTCTCTCTTGGATGCGGGAGAAATGAATTTCACATTACCTCGAACCACCTCTGGAATAGATGCAACATAGGTAGTAAGAAGTGGTTTATTCATTGCCACACTTTCCGTATGTACGGATCAAAACCCCTCAGATAAAGAAGGAGCAACAATCATATCAGAACTAGCAACCAATATACGAAGTTCATATTTATCTACACCTTCGAAAATCTGGACAGAAGACCCTAGATGATATTTTTTGATTTCTTCTTTGATATATTCTGTTCTTTTTGAGTCAATAAGATTGAATACAAAGAGCAATTTTGGATCAATGATTACAAGTTCATGTAATGCACGAACCAGATATTCCAATCATTTTGATTTTCCTGCATGACCATAATAGGTAATTACAAAACGATTATTTCGTCCATACTTATTTTTCCATAATTTTATATCAGAAATTTCTAACTCATTAGGATTTCGAAAATGAATATCTACACCATTATGGATCATACTTATTTTTTTATCAGGAATCCCATATACTAACCTGATAGAATTCATAGTATATTGTGACACACAGTGATAAACATCATAAGGAAACCGGAAAATAGCTTTTTCGAAAATCCTATATATATATCATTTTCATCGTCCTTTATAGCGTGTTCGAAGTTTTCAGAAAATCTCATGAACAGTAAGAATCACTCTTTTATTAAATATTTTACCGAGCAATGAAGCTGGAATAGCTCCTCCATATGTGCTTGTATGAATAAGCGAAATATCTTTATTTTTTCTTAAAATATTTATTCATTTGATTACTGACCAAAACATAAAACTAATCCTATTTTTTCCAATTCTATATATATGAAGTCATTCTTTACTTTCTTCGACAGGAAGCTTGGCGTCAAAATGGCTCGTGAGAATAGAAATACTATATCATTTTACTAATAAACGGGAAATAATAGCTTCAAATACCGTTTCCGATCAGCCTTTGTGTGGGAGATAATAATCTAAAACAAAAAAAACGTGTTTGTGCATATACTAATCAACAAAGTAAACGTTGTATAGAACATAATGTTTTTTAGTTTTTTAATGTTCCAATTCAATCTATTATAATGAGACAGTAAGAAATATATTGTTTTTAATGATGGAAAAATTATATTTTATTTTGATTTTATTTTTACACTCATGTTCATGAAATCACACATA
>CALMEO010000126.1 GCA_937862935.1 uncultured bacterium
TATTGCAATGTTGAAAATCACTAAACGTATAAAAGAAGCTGCAAGAAAATTTCTTGGAAGAAAAAAAAGAGTCAACGCAAAGATAAAATCAAGTTATCCTGATTTTAGAATAATTGTAGATAAATCAAATAAATATATGAAGGCTCAAGTGATTGATTCAACAGGTAAGGTCATGTGTCATATTTCTGATAAAGATATTAAGGGAACTACGAAGACTGACACTGCACAAAAGGCTGGAGAAGCTTTGGCTGCTCTTATGAAAAAACAAGGTATTGAAAAAGCAGCTTTTGATAGAAATGGAAATCTTTATCATGGAAGGGTAAAAGCAATGGCTGATTGAATTAGAACATGAGGTATCGCTATATAATTTTATCTCTACATACAACTGACGTTACATTTTACATAGTTATATATCCCGGCGTCTTATTTTATTATTTTAACAATTGTTTTTCATGAGACCTTGAAATAAAGATAAGGTAAAAAAAGAGTTTGATGAACTCCTTTTGGAAGTAAGAAGAGTAACGAGAGTAACTACTGGAGGAAGAAAAATGTCTTTTAGAGCTACTATTTTGGTTGGAAATAAAAAAGGGAAGATCGGAATCGGTGTTTCTAAATGACCAGATGTTGCTTCTGCAGTGAGTAAGGCTTCTCGTGAAGCATACAAAACTATGTTCTTGGTTCCTATTACAGGAAATCAAACTGTTCCTTATCCTACAACAACGAAATACAAAGCATGCGTAATCAAACTTTTACCTGCAACTGCTGGTACCGGTTTGAAGGCTTGATCTTCTGTAAGAGCTGTTCTTGATTTAGCAGGGTTTGAAAATGTGTTATCTAAAATAATGTGATCAAATAATAAATTGAATAATGCATTGTGTGCTATCAGAGCTTTGTCTTCTTATAAACATGCTGATTATTTTAATAAGCGTGTTGTGGCTAAAGCAAAAGCTGAAAGTACTGAAGAAAAAATAGAAGATAAAAAAGAAACAGCATCTGTAGTTAAAGAAATACAAGAAAAACAAGTAGCTGAAGAGGTAAAAATACCTGTTGTAGCTCCAGTAGAAAAAAAACCTGTAAAAAAAGCAACTGTTAAAAAAACTTCAAAAGAAGATACAACTACCAAATAAAGAATCTTAACTCTTTGGAGATTATATACAATTTTTATACCGCTTAATTATATTTACGATGAAAATCCATCAATTAGAAAAAAGTACATGACTCAAAGATAAGGCAAGAAGAAGGGGAAGATGAAATGGTACAGGAACAGGAAACTATTCTGGAAGAGGACTCAAAGGACAAAAAGCTAGAAGTTGACATTCTATGAAGCCATTTTTTGAGGGATGACAAACTTCTATCGTTCAGAGATTGCCTAAGGCAAGAGGATTTACAAGATATTATAAACTCGTAAAAGATGTGGTAATTGTTAATCTTGGTGCGCTTGATGCTGATCCAAGAGTAAATGATGCTATGGAAATCAATAAACAAGTATTAAAAGATTTGGGATATATAAAATCTATTAAAGCTTTCGTGAAGCTTTTGTGACATGGTGACTATGCTAAACATCTTACTTTTACCGATATTGATGCATTTTCTGCTTCAGCAAAAATTAAAATAGATAAGCCTGGAACAGTTCATTCTCTTTTAAAAAAAGCTCCTATCAAAATAGTAAAGGATTCTAAATCTAAGGTATGAAAACTAAAGGTTAAGACTCTAGTCGAGAAACAGACTAGTAAGAAAATTCAAGCTGACAATAAAGTCCAAGCAGATAAAAAAGTAGTAGCTAAAAAAGCTGCGATCAAAGAGGAAAAATCAGTAAAAAAAATAGTAGTTAAAAAAACTCCAGTAAAAAAAGAAGCAGTTACTGCTGTAAGCAAGAAAGCTACCGTAAAAAAAGAGACTGTAGCTAAAAAACCAACTGCTAAGAAACCGGTAACTAAAAAAACACCATAATCGTTTTGATACAATGATTATATTTTAGACCTTTGATTATCTTCGCTATATATTCCTATTTTGATGTGGGATATCTAGATCTTCATCTGTCTTATCTATGAATTTTTAAGTTTCTTATCACTTTTTGATGGAAAAATTCTTAAAAAAACTTCAAGAAATACGAGAAAATCCTAGTATAAAAAAGAAAATAATTTTCACTCTTTTGATGCTTGCCTTGTATAGACTTTTGGTATTTGTTCCTGTACCATTTGTAGATATTACTGAACTTATGGCAAGAACTATCAATACTGGTGATTCTGGAGTAGGATATTTTATTATGCTTTTGTGAGGATCATTGGATCAATTTGCTTTGATTGCTGTAGGATTAGCACCATTCATCAATGCATCCATCATTATGCAACTTCTTGGTTCTGTAGTTCCAAAACTTGAAGAATTGACGGAACAAGGTGAGTCTGGACAACAAAAAATTCAACAATATACAAGATATCTTTCTGTACCCTTAGCATTCCTTCAATCTATTGGAATGGTGTTCTTTATCAACTATCTTCTTGGAGGTGCTGTTATTAGTACTGCACCACTGAGTCTTATCATCACTGCATTTACTATGACTGTTTGATCTGTATTGTTGATGTGGATAGGAGAATTAATCACAGAAAAAGGTGTCTCCAATGGAGTATCTATGTTGATCTTTGCATCTATCGTAGCCGGAATCACTCAACAAATTTATGGAAGCATTTCATGATCAACTAACTTTATAGGAATCATTTTGTTTATGCTTATCATAGTACTTGGATTAGTATTGCTTTCTATATTTATTCTCAAATCTATCAAAGAGATACCTATTATTTATGCAAGAAGAGGAAAAGTAGAAGAATCATCATCCCTTCCTATTCCTATGAATCCTGTAGGAATGATCCCTATTATCTTCTCTATCGCGTTTGTATCATTCCCTTACTTATTATCTAAACTTATTACCCAGTTTCAGCCTATGAATACTAAATTGGTTGGAATGGCAAACTGGATAGAAGTAAATCTCAATATTTATACCCAACAACCTGGAATACCAGCTATTATACTCTATTTCATCTTGATTATTGTATTTACGTTCTTCTATACCTTGATTGTATTCTCTCCAGAAAGAATCTCAGATAATATTCAAAAGAGAGGATGATTTATCCCAGGAATCAGACCAGGAAAAGAAACCGCTAAATATATTAATTGAATTTTGATGCACCTTTGTTTCTGGTGAGGAGCTGGGTTGGCGTTTATAGGAATCTATAGTTACATTCTCAATTATATCCCATTTGTTCAGACATTGGTACAATCACTTGGATCACTTCCTGTAGTTGTTACTGGATCTGGAGTCATCATCATTGTTTGAGTGGTTCAAGAAATTATGAGTAAGGTCAAAACTGATCTCCTTATGCAAAGATATGACAAAATAGATTTGGGTACCGTTTCAAAAAATCTTCATAAACTATAATATATTTTCATGTACTATAAAAAAATCTGATCAATAACGATCAGATTTTTTTATATATTAACAATAAAAAAACCTACCAAAACGGTAGGTATATCTCTAATATACTTTAATTTATATGTTTTTTATTTTTAGTACCATTTCTTTATTTGTAGTAACTTCTAGTGTACAATTCTTGGTTACTGTACTGCTAAATTTTTTTCCTTCTTCTTTGTTGATCCATCCATGAAACACCAAAATCTTTTTCCTGGCTTCATCATCGTTAAATACCGATTTTGACATATGCCATATTGTTGCGTCAATCTTGTCGATTATTACTTCAAAGATGGTATCGTTTTTTTCTTTGTAAAGTATAATCTTCGAGGACTTTCCATATATAATGGAATTGCTGAATATTTCTATAATCTCTTCAAGACTCGGTCCAGTAACTTTATATTTTCTCATATTATTTGTTTTTGACTTATAATGTATTAAAAATTTCTTTTAAGTCAACTATTTTTTCATCTTTTATTATTTGTCAAATTCTCTTTATTGATTTTTCGCTATTTTTTGGTCTTTTGCGTTTATTATGAGTATACTTAATTACTATTATATTGAAAAATGGAAAGGTGGAAAAATGGAAATATTGGGACGTGAGAGTAGATGTTGAATCGAACATGTACTGTCCGAAAAAATTTATTTTGTAATATATGCTATCTATGAAGTCACATAGACCAACAACTACCCTGATTATATGAAGTATGATACTTTGTTTTTGGCTTGTAATCCTTTTTTTGGATGGTGTATTTTCCTATAAACATCTTTTTGCTCAAGAAGAGATTGTTCCTACTGCTTCTGTTTCTCTTCAAGAACCGGCTGTTGTGTCTCATGATCCCATTGTACCAGTCACTGAAGTTCCTTCTTTTGTTTCTGGTGTGGTGCAGGAACGTTTGGGAAATTCACAAATATTTCAAGATCTTAGCGTTTTAGAATATTTGTATACCAAAAATAAAAATCCTGAAATTCTCCAGCCTTTGGTAGAAAAATTTCTCCAATATTATCAGTTTGATAAAGCCAATCAGTACCTTACGCTTTTAACACAAGAAGCTGGTGATTATTTTACATTGAAGATTGACCCACGTCAGGTTTTGTATACACGTTTTCATAATTCTACTATCGATCTCGATAGTGCTAATTCACTGGATGATATATTTATATTGATCCAAGATTATAGAGCTCGTGATATGCTTACTCAAGACGATGAATTGTTTTATAAAGGACTCAAATCTCTTTGGATGTATGACTATTCTGGTGCTTCAGCTTCATTCTTTAAAATCACCGATCCTCGTTATAAAGATTTTATTGCTTCCTATGAGTCTTCATTAGCTACTTTTGTAAAAATAAAAAATCCTCCTCCTTATTATAGAGATGGATTAGTTAGTCTTACTTTACTCAAAAATGGATACTTCTCTTTTGCTAAGAGACTGGCATTACGTGCTTTACTTACCAATAAAGAGTATATTCTTTCTTATCAAGTACTTGCTTATGCCAACTTTTTGACTCATAATCGAGAATCTGCTAAGGACTATTTCCTTAAACTTGCTGATTTTGATACGAACAATAATTTTCTTTATAAATTTCTTATAGGAATTTGTTATTATCGATATGGTGACTATGAACAATCTGTACTTTATCTTAATCAAGTCACTGATCCTGGACTCCAGATTGATGCTTATAGATATATGCTTTTGAGTTATATTCAAGTAGAAGATATTACTAATATGATCCGTATTTGGCAGAATATCCTTGGAAATTCTTTGCTTCAAGCTTCTGATTTTTCTTTGCTTTTTGATCATATGTTTTACTTCCCTTTTCGTTCTGGAAAGCCTTTTGATCTCTATACTGAGAATCCTCAGTTGGCTGATTTATATTTAGGTAAATGTTCTGCTCTTTTTACGGGTAGTCAAGCTGATGTGTGTATGTATGGTGAGGTATGATTGCAATTGGCAAAGCAAAATTTATCCTGAATGTGACAAAAACTTCTTTCTTTGGCTCAAAACTATCGTCAATCACATCTGTATCATTTGCTTGGTGATTATTATTTTTCTCTCAAGCAATATCCTATGGCCAAAGAATATTATATACAAGCATTGAGTATCTCTGACACGCTTCCTGAACAATCTATTCTCCAAAATAAGATTATGCAAACTACTAAATAATTAGTGGAAGGTAGAAAGTGGAAAGTAAAAAGTATTTTATTTGTGTCTTATTGTGTATGAAGAAGATTATTACTCTCTTTATTATATTATGTGTGATGTTCACGTGAGTGAGTAATTTTTCTTTTGCTACTGATACTGTTCCTAGTCCTAGTGATATTGCTTTTGATTTGGAAAAAACTTATTGTGAGACACAATCTTCTGTTTGTGGTACGGCACCCAAAGATTTTACTGCTTTATTAGATTTTGTGAGAGAAATGACTACCTCGATCAAAACTATAGGTCCAGAATGACCCTATCTTGGTATGTATGTAAACCCTAATCGGTTTAAATGAGCTACATTTACTCCACCACAACAATCTATTGTTGGTAGGGTTGCGAGAAATGTTTCACAAAAAATAAAATTTGGGTTTGCTACTACTGCTATTTTTTCCTCTCCCGTAAATATTGCTGGACTCAAAGATATGCTGTGATGAGTCGTATTATTATCTAAAAATCATGTATTCCTTAGAGATAATAAACTGGTAGAACAGATGGAATCTCAGGTCAATGATAAAAAATATGAGCTTGGATTGTGAGGATGATGGTATGAACAAGTTAATCTAGAAAACCGTCTTATTATGCAAAGCATTATCAAAAAATATATAGATAGCTGATTGCTCACCGCATGAAGTATCAAGGAAGGAGTATCATATAACAATATTACTTCATTACTTACGCAAACCCTTTCTGCTGCCAAAAGCTTCTTGTACTTTGGTTCTACTGATCAATTTACCACTATTAGTAGGGGAGCTTCCGATCAATGAATATCCATTAGGTTCAATGATCTTGCTATCACTACCTTACAACGTAACTATGAATGTGCAAGATGACCCCATTATATTTGTAGTTCAGAATCTAAAAAGTTTACCGAGGGGGTGAGTCAATTACGGAAAAGTTTTCATCTATGATCAGCATCTACAAAAAAAACGTTTAATGATGCTACAGATAGACTCTGAGATATTTTTGCAAAAAATCAATCTCAAGATTTTAAGAATAGAGAAGAAGAGCTTCTCAACTCTATGTATGGAACCCAAAAGACTACTCCAGGAAAATTAATAGATGTACAGTATCAAGAAAATAATGGTAGCGCTTCAACACTTACTGCCCTTTGAGCATGAATCGGTGATGCTGCATCGGCTGTATCAAAAATTGCTGTCAAATCACGAAATATTATTACCAAAGATATTCGAGAAGAAAAGCAGATCCAAGAACCTAGTTCAACCATTAAATATACTGGTCCTGATACTGTTATCCAGTTGATTGACCTCTATATAGATGATGTTTTTCTTAATCAACAAATTGATAGCGAATTTGTACGTATGGCAGAAGTACAGGATGTGACTCCTGCGTTTAAGGTCCTTTGAGACCAACTTTCTGTTATAAAAAATGATATTCTCGGTGGAAAAGATAAAAATAATAGTCTTATTTGAAGTTTGTGAGTAGCGTGTGAACTCCAGTGTGGTAGATGATGACTGTGTCGATAATGGTTTTATTTCGTTAGATGGTGTATATGTTTGGTACAAAAAGACCATGGATAAAAATATTTTTTTTGACGAGTATTGCTTGTCTATTCTTTTCTTTTACCAAAACATTTGCTTTTTCTGCTAGCTCTTTGACTGGTTTATTGACCAGTGTTCCTAGCAACGAGGAGAATAATCTCCAGGTGAAAAGACTGATATCGAGTTATTGCTCTGTAGTATTATCTTCTCCAGCTTTTACAGAAAATGGCTTCGTCTATACTGCACAACAATCTGCTTTTGTCCATTTGTTGTGTAAAAACATGGGTATACCTTCTTGATACTTTAGTAATAAAGATGATTATTTTACGCGTAGTTCTTTTGCAGAGCTATGATTTCAAGATATGACATCTGATCAAATTGATCTTTGTGCTCCTGGTGCATTTAGTAATGATTGTAATCTTGCCTTCTATATTCCTAAGCTTTTTAATGATATTATGAATGATTATGTAAATATGAAACAGGTTAATTTGTATGGTTTCTCTGCAAATTTTCAAAGTGATAGTGATATAGTTGGTCAGATTAATACCTTTAGCTCTGGCTATTTTGCTGGTATACAGGTGTGTGAAACAACACCTCGTAGTTATCCCAAAACTTGTAGTATGATGAAATGATATATAAAAAATGTCCGTAATATTCTAAATGATGTCCGTATATTCAATGCTAGTGGTATCTTAGCACATACTGCTGTGTGTGATGCTAAACTAGGTGTTACCTGAGATCTCTTTTATTGTGGACTTTATGGAAACACTCCTACAAAAATGGATGCTTTTGTAAATCTTAGTTATAATGAACTTCTTTATTACCGCTTGTTTATGGGATATTATCTTGCGATGATTCAAAAATATCCATGAATTTTGAAGAGAAATACCTATATGACAAATTATACAAGTATATTGAAAACCTTTTCTACACAATATATGTGGTCAAAAGATGCATTATCATTGAGTTTTAGAATGATGAGTGATACCTATATGGCATTCCCTTTTCATGTTGGGTTTTCGATGTATCAGGAGGATTTGGATGGGTTTTGAAAATCTTTGGCTCGTCTAGCACCGCCTATTTATACTTTATATGATAAACTAAGAAATGTTCAAAAACCTCAATAGAAAATATTCTATTGGGATTGTACTCAATAGGATATACCTCACTCTTTCTCTTCTGCTTATCGGAACTTGTTCTTCTGTTTTTGCTATTGATCTTTCTCAGGCTTTTTCTCAAGCTATTGAACAATCTGCATGAATAGATACGATTTTCAAATGAAAATCTACTGTCAGCAATCTCTATTCCAAAGCTTTACAACTTGCCAAGGATAAAGAGGTTACTGCTACTATGTTTTCTTTTGATCAGCTTAAACTATATTTTACTACTTGTACTCGTCTAGAAACTATTGATTTTATAAATATCCTTTATCATTCTCATTTTTCTTTCAGAAATACTTTTGACCAAATTTTTCCTGTATGAACAAAACATCCTAGTACTGCCCAAATTGATTCTAGTTATGCTAAATTTTTTGCTTGTAGAAATATTGAAAAACCTACAAGTGCTGATATTCAAAATCTTAATAACGAAATACATCTTGTTTATACTGACATATATACCAATACTTATACTATGTCTACATTAAATAAAAGCAACTTTGGATCAGATCTTTTTTGGAATGGAACATTGGATGATAGTGATTTTGATCTTTTATATGATATCAATCAGATAGGAAAAATATTGTTTGATGATATCGCTGAGAGTCCAGAAATTTTGTTTTATAGACTTCCTACATCACCTTCTTCTCAAAATGACAATGGTTCTTCTTCATCTAATCAAGGCGCTACCCAATTGTGAGGTGGTGGATGATCATTTCCTGGTACTTCATGATCACCTAGTTCGTCTACTTTACCATTTGTTTGATGATGAACATCATCATCTTTATCCATGACTTCAGCCTCTGCTCAATCGTCCTCTCAATGATCTCAAGATTCTTTCCTTATTGCTGATACAGAAGTACAAAATTTTATTGCTACTACCAATAGTATTTTACCAACTAGTTCTCTCGTTGGTACTACTCCCTTAGTATTTTGAAATCAATGCCTTATTTCAGATACTCCAGCACCTGTTGTTGAAGAAGAAACTCCTCTTATGACTCCCGAAGAATATATGTCTGGTATTGATACTTTTATAGAACATGCAAATATTGATGATGTCATCAATGCTCGCTTACTTGCTGAATTTGCTACAACATCTCCTTTAGCATCGGGAGCTAGTAGCTCAGATTCATGATATGCTGATAGTGTTGCTAATTTTTACGCTGAACAGGCTTTGGGTGATGCTGCTTCAGGTAGCTGTGAATATGCCTGTAAAGATCTTCCTTTAGATAAACAGGTCCAATGTGAACTTGCCTGTTCAAAATCATGTATCCAGAAATGTGATGGTATGTGATTACAAGATAAATTACTCTGTATTTCTGACTGTACTTGTTTTTTGATAGCTGGACCAAATGGCGCAGGATGGGAAAAAATGGAAGATATGTTTCGTATCAAATTTTGTAAGGTTCCTGTCCAGACAAAAAGGGTCGTTCCCTGAAAAACCGTGTTTAGTATCCAAGCTATTTTTCAAGAGATATCCGATGTGTTGGAATGATTGAGAGATAGTGGTCAGATGGTTAAATTTTCTAAAAGAAAAGAGTTTCTTGATGGAAACATTAAAATCAAGTTTGCTGATAATTTTGCATTTAAACTTCAAGTAGGTTTTAAACCTGTTTTTCCACAAAAAAGTACGACTATCAAACGTCAGGAGCAGACACAAGCCAATATGGATTTGAATATCGCTGTGCTTGATATGAATGCTAGTGCTCCAGAAGCTGATAATTATAATAAATATATTGTTATCTCTGATCCTATCAGTGATAATGCTTCTTTGGAACCTGCAAATTCTCTTAGCGAAATCAATGAAAATATTCAAAAATTTACCACTGCTGCTAATGCTGCAAAAGCTGCAAAACTTTCTGCTGCATCTATCACTGCGGTGACGACTTCTTATGCTCAGAGTACTAAAGTTTTATTTGTTCAAAATATGATCGATTTCCTTAGAGATAATCAATCATTTCTCAATAATCTCACTTTTGCATTGTTGGATATCAACAAAATGAGTCTTGAATTCAAAACGAAAATAGAAAATTCTAA
>CALMEO010000127.1 GCA_937862935.1 uncultured bacterium
CCATGTTCTTGTGTTATCTTTGGGTCTAAACAGCCGCTTGTTTTCGTTGATGGTAATGTTTTTGCTCATATACATATATTTTGATAACAAAATTCTTTGCTATCTTTACAGAGCATATCAATATTTTTGTCGCTTGCATCGAAATGATCTGGACTGATAATTACTATATTTAGAGATTCGTCTTTTTGTATCGCATATGTTGTCTGTAGAAAACGATAGAAATTTTCCAGTGTCTTTGGCTGTAAAGCAAAATGTGGAACAATGGCAAAATATTTTTGCTGATTTTCTTCTGCGTTTATGCTATTTTTCATAGCTTCTGTAAAAATCCGTGATAGTATTCCTATCATGAATATACATATCCCAATCAGATAAAATAATCAGATTTTTTTCTTTTTTTTGCTCTTATTTTTCAATTGTTTGGAGTATTTCTGCTAAAGGAAGTGACATATTATTTGTTTCGGTAGTTCAGCTAAGTGTATCATAATTGTTTTGCCAATCTTGATCAGTAAATCTACCACCACCTACTGCTTCAAATGATGCTTGATCAGCATAAAATTCGTAATGACTAAAGATGGGTCCCAAAACAATCCTTGCCCCATTACTATCATTGACCATCATCGCCATCATATATGGTCTCCCTACCGCTTCATAGAGTGGTCCATATAACCCTGAGGTGAAAATGTCTGCTATGATAGCTCATCTTTTCTCTTTTTGTAATGGTTGTCCAAATAGTTTTTGAGGAGTAGTGATAGTTGTCAATGTCTGTGCTGATGTTCTCAATGTCTCGAAATCTGCATCATCTATTTTTTGATTTGTTGTTTGTGCGAGCGCAATTTTTTTGACAAAAGTAAGATACTCCAAAAATTGTTGATATTGTATGCCACTAAAAAACGTATT
Organism: uncultured bacterium; assembly: GCA_937862935.1. GTDB lineage: Bacteria > Patescibacteriota > Gracilibacteria > Absconditabacterales > Absconditicoccaceae > CAJBLF01. The sequence continues at coordinate 898 of CALMEO010000127.1, forward strand.
GGTGTCCTGAGTGAGTGCTATCAGTCCATCGATAAGATCTATGTTTGGTTCTACATATCATTTTGGAATCGGTAATTCGGGCGGCTCAATTGATTGACTACATGGACCATCTCCACCACCACCTAGCTCTGCATAGGCTTGTTTGACATAGAGTAATGTATCATGTTTTAATTCCGTATAATTTCATAGATAGGTATTGAGCAATTTGTTTTGATACAATGCATCTTCCATAAAGTAGGGAACATTGTTTCCCCCACTGATGAAGAGGGTAGCTAGCATATTGAGCCATGTATGATATACGGTTGTTCAAAAGTTGAATGTTGTCAGTATCTTATTTTGAGCAATATCTGATTTAACTTTATCATATCCTGCTATTTGTTCTGGAGTTATTCCAAACGTTGATTTGTTTTTCTCTAGTCGAAGTTTGGTCAATCTTTGGGTGATTGGTGTATTAAGTAGATTGTCTGCTACCATCAATGCAGTTTGTGCTGCTGGTTTATATTCACCTTCTTTTTCTGCTGAACCTGCGGTGAATTGATCAAAGAACCAACTATCGATAGTAAATTTTTCTCCAAAGAAAATAAATCCTGCAGTAATATCTTTGGCTTCTTGTTCTGTTATATCGCCTATGCCTGGTGTTGTATATGATACTGACATTATTCTCTGTGGTCTAAGTACCATAAGTTTTTTTTGTATATCTTCGTTTATTCCATTGAGTATCGCTGTGTCAGATGTCCATTTGTTATCGGTGATAAATTTTTGAAGATCAGAAATATTTACATCATCATCTTCTCCGATTAACTTTTGGATGAAAGTATAGAAGGTGTTGAATTGGGTGAGATCATCATTTTGGATATTGTTTACCATAATCAATCATGCGGTTGCGATATTTTTGTCTGCGAAAAATAATTTTTCTCTCATTAACCATTTCATAGCCATGAAATAGGTTTTGAGTAAACTATCGGTTGTATAATGTGCTCTTGGTTTGAATTGGGTATAATCAAATTTTAATTTATTCATTTCTCCAAAATTACTTATCATGTCAGAAGAAAATGTTTCTAATATTCTATTTTTCCCATCTGAACTTGTCGCTTGGAGAATTTCATTTAGTGTATCTTGTACGGGTTGTTTATACTTACTTCAAAGTTTGGAAAGCAATCATTTTTGTCTCTCTATAATCAATGTTTGGATTTGTTCGTCAGAAAGATCGGCTGAACTTTCTGGATCACCCTCGGTGTTTGCATTCGTTGTTATTTTATCTATCAGTTCATTATTTGGTATCAGAATGCTGTAAGGGATAGATCGATATGCAGCAAGCAATTCGTAGTTTTTCTTCAGTTGTGGGTCTGTGGTTTGTTTTGTAAGTGTAATAAATTTTTCGAACAATGACTTGGAAAGGTCAGCAACCATAGGTCTTGCTGTCGTCTCTTCATAATATTTCAAAGAGTTATCAAAGAGTCTATGATAGACGTGTAATAAAAGATCACTGGTTACGAGGATAGTATTGTAGGGATATCTTTTATAGGGAACAGCAGATCATCCTATTTTATCATAATTAGTCGCCCATTCGTCTCCTCAGTCGTCAGGATTTGTTCCTTCTCATTCATAATAGGTCAATGATTTCATTTCTTCCAAAAATCAGCTGTTTGCTTTGAATATCATCCGTCCATGTTGTGTTAGGAAATTTTTTTGTCCATCAGAAAATGTTAATCATAGTCCGTTTCCGTTGTATTGGTCGGTGACATCAAATTTTGCATTTACTTTAAAATCTTTGAAAGGAATGGTTTTAATGGTTTCTTGATTGTCTGCATTGACAAGCGTAAATCCACTGATTAGACAATATTCCTTGTATACAGGATCAGACATATCAAATTCAGGTACTTGATAGACCATTTTTCGAGTATCATGGAATCCGTTTTGTAGAGCATCTCGATTGTTCATTCCACTAATTTCTGGTTTCGTCATTTTCCGTGTGTATGGATACTTGGTAATCCCCTTGTTTATCAATGAAAAGGTACTTGTGTTTGGAAGCTCGTTAGTGTTTGTTTTTATCGTACATCCTGTCGTGAAAATTGTTACTAGACATAATGAAAGTGCTAATACTTTTTTCATACCGAAACAATAGAAAATAAAATAGGTACTATGCTACTTTGCATAGTACTCTATTTGCTGAAAAAATCAATTATATTTTAGATTACAGCATTATTATTTTCTGCTTGTTTTTTTTTGTTTTTGAAAAACCCACAGTTTTTTGTACGAGTACATATTTTATAGTTCTATTTTATCTTTTATGCTTGGTATTTCGCAAGTAAATCCTATTTCTTCGAGTTTGGCTTGTAATGCTGTTTGTGCTGTTTCTTCTCCATGGACAATAAATGTTTTCTTTGGTGATTGGATAAATCATTTTGCCCATCTCATCAATTGCTCGGCATCTGCATGTCCAGAAAATCCGTCTATCTTTTGTATTTCTGCATTTACTGCCAATTCTACTCCCATCATTCGTACTTTTTTTTCTCCATTAATAATATGTCTTCCTAGTGTTCATTCTGCTTGATATCATACAAAGAGTACCGTATTATTTTTATTCCAAAGTCCATGTTTGAGGTGGTGAGTAATCCTTCCTGCTGTACACATTCCATTTCCTGCTATGATGATACAAGGATCTGTATAGGTGTTTAGTTTTTGTGAATCTTCAACACTTTCCATACATTTCAATTCTGCAAAATCAAAAGGATGTGGATATTTGTTTGTAGCTTCTTCATCAAAATATTCTGTATGTCTTTTGAATATTTCTGTCGCTTTGATAGATAATGGACTATCTAGGAAAATACTTTGTTTGGGGAATTTTCATTTTTTGATGATGATATTGAAAAAATAGAGGAGTTCTTGAGTCCTTTCTACAGAAAAAGAGGGAATCAGTAGTTTTCCTCATTTTTTATAGGTCTCTGAAATATATTTTTCTAGAAGTTCTTCTTTATTCCCACTATCCTGGTGAAGTCTATCTCCATATGTTGATTCCATAAAAAGATAATCTGTCTCTTGAATTAGTGTGGGATCTTGGATTATTGAAGTGTCTCGTTGTCCTATGTCTCATGAAAACACAAGTTTCTTTTTTTTGTCTCCTTCCGTGATAAAAAGTTCTATGCTTGCCGATCCTAGGATATGTCCTGCATCTTGGAATCTTGCTTCGATAGTGTCTGTGATTTTGTTTATTTTTTTATATGCTACTGTGGTAAATAATTTCATGCATTTTTTTGCATCATCTTCTGTATACAAAGGTACTCTTGGTTCTTGATTTGTTCTCATTCTTCTTCTATTTTCTTGTTCTATATTCTTTTTTTGTATTTCTGCACTATCTTGAAACATAATTTCACAGAGATCTCTTGTCGCTCATGTTGTGTATATTTTCCCTTCAAATCCTTGTTTATGGAGTTTTGGAATCAGCCCTGAGTGGTCAATATGTGCATGAGTCAGTAGCATAAAATCTATCTCTTTGGGATCAAAAAGAAAGGGCTCATAATTTAGTTTCATTATTTCTTTGGGTCATTGAAACATACCACAATCTATGAGAAATTTACTTGTCTCTGTCTCGATAAGATAACATGATCAGGTAACGATTTTAGCTGCTCCACAAAAGGTTAATTTCATATATTTCTGTTTATATTGTAAAAGAGGATATTTCTCTACTCTATTTTACTTAGATTCGTAATTTTTGCAAAATTATGATCTATTTTTATCGTTCTATTTATACTTTTTCTCCTATTATTGATATTTGTTAGAAAAAAATATGATATTACTCTTGAAATTTATTTTTATATCTATATTATAAATCAAATAAATAAAATGTCAAACAAATGAATAAAAAAAGAATTATATTCCTACAGGTAAAACTGGCCCTTGTGCTATTGTTGTCATTGCTGTTGTCTTGTCTCTTAGGAATATTCACTAAGCAGGTGATTATTCTTCTTCTTGTATTTCTGGTACTGTTTTTGTTTTCTTGGTTGGTTATTAAAAAATTTGTAATAAACCAGGTTATACAGATATTTCAAGCACTCAGAATATCTGAGGAAGAGTTCAAATCATTATCCATCACTCAACAAAAATTTTTTGATTTGATGTCGCATGACTTGAAAACTCCTTTTAATGGTATTGAGGGATTTACTAAGCTACTTCTTGATCCCTCAGAGGAGTATACGGAAGAAGAAAAAAGAGAGTTTTTGCAACATATCCTTATGGCAACGGAAACTGCTCATAAACTTATTGGAAGGTTATCTAAATGGGCGCGTCTTCAAACTGGTAGATGGAAGCCTAATCCACAAGCGTTTGAAATCAACAAACTTGTGGAGAGTGTTGTCTCTTTCCATAGTGCTCATGCTTTTCAAAAAAAAATCCATCTTATTGTGGATTTGAAAGAACGAGCGTTGTTGGTATTTGCTGATCAGTTAATGATCGAGACAGCTCTGAGGAATATTGTCTCTAATGCTATCAAATTTACTCAGCCTAATGGTTTTGTAAAAATAGCAGTTACTAGACAAGAAAAAGCCCTCATTGTTATGGTCGAAGATAATGGAAAAGGGATGTCTCCTAAACTCGTGAACGACTTATTCAAAATAGGAGAACGTGTCGTTTTACCTGATATCTCTGGCAAGATAGGTACAGGTCTCGGCCTTATCCTGTCGAAAGAGTTTGTTGAAAAAAATGGCGGGAATATCTGGGTTACTAGTAAACCTGATATGGGCTCAAAATTTTATTTTACGATTCCTTTAGTTTCTTAATATTATTCTATCTTTCTACTCCGAGTTTTTCTCGGGGTTTTTTTTATATAGTTTTTATTTTCTCGATTGTCCTCATTTATTCGTTTTTTATTATCTAATTGCGCGCATAATTGCTTGTTCTAATTTTTTATGTTCATCAGTTCATATCCTGTATGTTTTACCATTTTTCAGTTGTATTTCTACTGCATCAAAACCAGAAACATTGTAGATCAACATCTTGGGCCAAAACCATACTCTTATTCCCCAGCCGTACCATCGATGGTTTTTTACGCTTTTAACGGATTGTATATCATGAAGTGCAAATTTTTTCTGATACATACCATAACCAAATTTGATGTGTAAATGTTTCTCGTCCATACGCACCTGGAGTGATACGAAGGAAGCAACAATCCCTACAATTATTGTCATTATTCCAGTAATTGCAAAGTTTGGTCCGGAGTTATATGATGAGGGTTCCATTGATGCTGTAATATACATCCATCCAAAAAGTACTAACACAGCCAATGTAACAATTATCATTAAGTAACCAATTTGTGTGTGTTTGTATTTCATGATTATTGTATACATAATAAACTTTGTATAGTTAATAGTTATATGGACTTCTTTTACAACGTTTGC
>CALMEO010000128.1 GCA_937862935.1 uncultured bacterium
ATTCATTATTCATTATTCATTTTTAATTATTAATTAGTTTTTTATGTCTCTCGCCAACAAATATCGTCCACAAACATTTGACACCATCATTGGACAGACACATATCACAGAAATTCTCAAAGCACAGATGAGCACACACAAAGAGATGCATCACAATTATTTGTTATTTGGACCAAGAGGGACAGGAAAAACAACTGCTGCTAGGATTTTGGCTAAAGCGATTAATTGTTTAGATTCTCATGAAGGAAATCCATGCAACAAATGTTTTAATTGCCAAACAATCAATGAAGGTAAGACATTAGACTATGTAGAAATAGATGCTGCTTCACATACAGGAGTAGATAATATCAGAGAAGAAATTTTAGACAAAGCAGCATATCCCCCAGCAAATTTACAGAAAAAAATATATGTCATAGATGAAGTACATATGTTGAGTAAGTGAGCATTCAATGCACTCTTAAAAACTATCGAAGAACCGAGAGACAATGTGTGTTTCATACTAGCGACTACAGAGATTCAAAAAGTACCTGAGACCATCATTTCCCGTTGTCAGGTATTCAATTTCAAAAAAGTAGATAAAAAAGAAATAGGAACATGGCTCAAAGAAATTTGTAAACAAGAGGAACTCACTGCTAGTGATGAAGCGATAACATTGATTGCCAAGATATCGGAATGATGTGTACGTGACGCAGTCAAATATATAGATCAAGTAAGTGTTTTATGAAATATTGATGAAGAACATATCACAAAATTTCTCGGAGTCGCATCAGAAACAGCCATCAAAGATTTTTTGAAACTAATCCAAGCAGGTGATTCCAAAACGATCTTTGAAAAAATAGACGATATTCACAATCAGGGCATAGATCTCAATAGTTTTGCAAAACAAACACTTATGTATATCGACCAGATTTTCCTTGAAGATATAAACTTTTCTACTAAAATAGCCGAAACTTTCACAGAGATCATTGGAAATATTAGATATTATCCATATCCTGCAATCGTATATAAAGTCGCGATTCATAAATATCTGAGCAAAAATTTAGAAAATATACAAAAATAAACATGGACGAAAACGAACAAACTACCGAAGGAACATTTGAAGATATCATTACTCAGCTCATAGAAAAAATCGACAAACCTTCTATAAAAAACAGTCTCAAGGATAGTCTGATCATAAACAAAATCACCAGCGATGGTGTCTACTTTATAACGATAAGTAAAGTAGCGCAACTGATTTTCAGCAACAAAGAAAACATGAAATATATCGAAGAAAAAATGGCTGAAGTTATGGGAAAATCACTAGCAATAAATGTAACATTTGAAAATAAAGAAAATTATTTCATAAGAAAACTAGGAAATATATAATGATTAATAGTAATGATAAAAGCACATGCTCATGGAGATAACAGGTTTTTTTATACTATCAATAATATAAAATATAGGGTTAATTAAACTTTATGGGTAGCTAAAATAAAGAAGAATATTAGTAGAGAAATGATCTATCTACTACCTTTTTATATATAACAATTTAAAAACTATAGTACCATGCCAGATGCATGACAAGACGCTCCCCAAATTCGTAGCA
>CALMEO010000129.1 GCA_937862935.1 uncultured bacterium
CCTGAAAATATTCAAATGATACAAGATAACACCACTCCACGTCCAGGATCAGAAGCACCAGAGCTATCTTCTGATGTACCTCCACTTCCCGATATAGATCCTGAAAATATTCAAATGATACCAGATAATACTACTCCACGTCCAGGATCAGAAATCCCAGAACTATCTTCTGATGTACCTCCGCTTCCCGATATAGACCCTGAAAATATTCAAATGATACCAGATAACACCACATTGCTTGATAAAATTAATGAACTTGAAAAAGAAATAATAAAAGAGCTCAATAGTTTAAAATCATTATGTGATGATGAAGGGGAAGACATAATCTCGAATAGTTGTGATGCTGCATGTAAAAAATATTCTGAATGTACCCATTATACCGAAGACACAACAGCACAAGATCGAAAAGATGCTTATGATAGTTGTATGATAGAATGTGCAAAATGGTCAGATAAAACAAAAATCTGCATCAACAAGAAACCAATCAAAACAGTAATGGATTGTGCAAACCTATCCATTTGTGCTTTATCTGAATATAGCAACGCCGTAGAAGGAATCAAAAAATAACGCTAAATAAGTATAAATTTTACTTAAGGTAGTATATATGAATAAAGACCCTGAACATAATGTCGATGTAGGAGGAAAACATTCTAATGGGGGAAAATATACCTTCCCCTCTTTTGATTTAGCAAAAATTTTACACCTCAGTATTCCAAAAATTATCGTCAAAAAAATACCTGAAAATGTGAATATAGAAAATACTAATGTATTCCAAATACTTCTAGTCCATTTTAATAAAGCTTATAATACAAATTTATCTCCCGAGGAATTATTGTACTCCAGATCAAGTTTCAGTGCATTCAAAAACTTCATTACCAATTGTATGTTGAGAAGATATCTTATCATACATGAAGATTGTGAAGATAAATTTATGATGAGTATGGAAGAACTCGGAAATAAATATGAACAGAATTTGAGATCACTTGAAAAATATTATGATGAAATTATTAGAACAATATATCGTCCAAAATGATTAAGTAAAAAAAATGAAGAAGTCAGAGATGAAATGTACTTATTCGAACAAGCATATTCCCTCATGAAAGTTGCTTTTAAAAAAGAAAAAAGAGACAGTGGAGAGAGATATTTTGAACATCTCAAATGAGTTATGGAAATTATTATGAGAGAGCTCTCAAATCCTAATATCAATAAAATAATAATTGCTCTACTTCACGATGTTCAAGAAGATATACCAGAATACGCAGACGTAGTAAGAAAAATTTATGGAGATTATATCGCTGATGGAGTAAATGAACTCAGTAAAAAAGATTGGAAACTCTATCTCAATGAAAAAGAAGTAAAAACATGTTGACCATATATCGATACACAAGAAAAACTATTTGATGAAATAAGAGATATCCTTATCAAAGAACATACTGACAAATCATTTACTGCAGCAAAAAAAATAAAAAAATCAGAATTAATACATGCCATGAATAAGGAACAAAAAGAACAGTATACAAAACTACAAAAACACATTCAACCATTTGAAGATAGAGCCAAAGAAAGAAGAAATAAAGACTACTTTGGACATCTAAATCAACTCAATGATGATTATCTAGACGTAAAATTTGCAGATAGAATACATAACCTTAGAGATATGTCGGGAATAACGAAAGAAAAAACTCTCCGTAAAATAGATGAAACAAAAAAATATTTTCTTTCAGTTGCACAAAAGAGGAATCCTACAGCATATAAAATTATGACTATTGAGATTGATAGACTAGAAAAAAGATACAAGGAATAAAGAGCATATTATGAATAAACACAACAAGTATATAGGATGATAATATCATGATAATGTGGTTATTTTTGTGCTACAAAAAAATCCCAAATCATCTCACCTGCAAAATCTGGCCAAGTATGAGGATAATAATTTCCTTGTTCATTAAGCGAATCTGAATGTGGACACCAAATCACAGGTGCGTCTTTTTGACAATCTATATATTCAACACAATTTCATCACTCTGGTCCAACTGATTGTATTTCATCTCAACAAGAATTTTGTCTCAATAGTTGATCACGAGCTGTCAATCAAGCAGCATAAGAACTTAAATTATCATCAGGATTTTGCATAATCATAGCAGCAACAGGACCATTACAGGCACCTATAGTAGTACCACCACCTACACTACCAATAGCACGGATTATATCCCCACGAGCACATGATAAACTATTAGTAAACCACGCACCAAGCGAATGTCCTACAACAAAAATTTGATCTTTATTAATACAATAATTATCTTCAAATTCTTTGACTAATTGATCAAACAAAGCAAAATCTCTTAACTGACTTGCTATATCTCATGGATTGCTCCGATTACGACTAGGACCTTCTTCTGGCAAACCACTAGGATAAACAATAATAGCATCACCTTTAGAGGCTTCTTCTATATCATAATACCCACGTACCATAGTATTGGGATTAGTGCGCCCATGGAAAGCAAAAATAATTTTCATAGGAACATTTTCATTATATGTATTACCGATTACCGTAATATAGTTACGCGTCTGTCCATTGACTACAGACGAAGTAGGGGCAAAACTAGGAGCTTGTTTACCACAGCCAGAAGAAGCAACGATACGTTGATTGGTAAATGTTCTATTTCCTTCTTTTTCTAGCATAAGCTGATGGACTAAATACGCCATTTCTCCACGAGTCATATTTTTATTGGGAAGGAGACTATATTTTGAAAATATAGTATTATCATGGACAAAGTCGATATATGGTTGATACCAAGGACCTTGACCAATTTCATGTGATACAATAGAAAATCCCTCCAATCACATTTTAAGTGCCTCCGCAACAATAACCTCTTGCATAGGTTTAAATGTTCCATCAGTATATCATTTAATCATACCATGAGATTGTGCATAACAAATATATTTAGCAAACCAATCATTACCGACATCAGGAAAACAATTACTTCCACTACCAATAGCTGATCCAAGACTAGACACAAGAATGATTTTCATTATTTCCGCACGATTGATAGCAAGATGTGGACCAAAAGTACCATTAGGATATCATTCTACGACGCCATGATCATAGAGATATTGTATACTCTCACGATACGTATATCAATCGACATCTGAAAACGTCATCGTTGCACCCGAAGTTTTCGGATGAAAAAAAATAATCGATATAAAAAGCAAAAAAATCAGTACAAGATATCTATTACGTCACAAATATAATATCATATATTCTATAAATATATATAAAAATTGTAACAATAGATATAATATCATTATATAGAAAGAGATAGCAAGGAATATTATGTTGATTTAGTATATTTTTTATTTGATTTTAGGGAAGATACAAGCAGTTCCTTCTTTTGTTTTCACATATGTTTTATACGAAATTCTTCTCTTGATGCGGTGATTCTATTGATAGTTTTCTTATGCCATACTAGAAAAACAGGACGTCTGCTTTTAGTATATTTTGCTCAGATTTTAGAATTATTATGATCATAGATTCTGTTATCCAAATCTTTTGCAATACCAGTATATAAAGTATCATCACTGCATCTAACTATATAAACATATCGCATACGGTAATATTAGAAATTGAAAATTAGAAATGAATATATCCTCTTTGGACCAATTCCATAAAACAATCTTTAGTTGCTTCTATATCAGCCATAGCATCATGAGCATTTTCAAATCATTTTTCAAAAAGATAGCTATATAACAAGCTCAATTTTGGTCTTTTTTTTGGTAAATCTGAAACATGCCCAATATCTTTCATGGTACAAAAAGTACTAATCGAAGAAAAATCATATGATTTTTCTATTCTCTCACAATCTTGCTGTAACATTCTCATATCAAAAGAAATATTGTGACCGACAATATAATCAGACTTATCTATATATTCCAGGAAAGTATCGATATAACTATCTATATATCCATACTCCGCTACCATAGATTTACTAATACCATGGACTCTTTGTGCAAAGAAATTTATCTTAGTAGTGATATTGATATATTGATTGATTCTCTTCTCTTCATAAAAATTTTTACCATCAAATATCCCATAGATAGCTGCAAATTGAAGAATCTGATCAGTAGAAGAGAGTCAAGTAGTTTCAGTATCAACAAAAAGGAGATAACATCATTTCTTTTTTTTTAGCATACCATGAAAAACAGATATAAATATATGATACAGTAGTAAATAATATCCTAGAACAAATCAATAGAGATCAAAAAGAAATACCAGGAAACAAAAAAGAAAGTAATGATAAAGCCGAAAATAGAATATATACCAGCAAGACATTAGACAAAAAAGAGAGATGTAGTCTTCTCTTGATTATTACTAACTAATAGATATACTCCTATTGAGTTAATTGCTCAAATTTTATTATTTTTTCAATATTACAATGGCTACTGGTACAGTAAAATTCTTCAACACAACAAAAGGTTTCGGTTTCATTACTCCTGAAGATGGTGGTAAAGAAGTATTTGTTCACATTTCTGGATTAAAAGACGGTATAGAAATCCAAGAAGGTAATAGAGTTCAATACGAAACAGAAGAAGGACCAAAAGGAACTAACGCAATAAATGTAGAAAAAATCTAGTCCAACTATATTTACAGATGCATTTAAAAAATCACCACGCAAAAATGCGTAGTGATTTTTTTTATTAAAAATTTTGTTGTAATTTACTCTCTTGAACTCAGTTCAAACCATCTATATTCTTTTTGTTCAAGTTGACGAAGAATAACTCCAAGCGCGTCTGATAGTGTTTTGATATCATCATAAGCAACATCTTTTTGATCAAAAATACGACTAATTTCATCTCTCTCTTTTTCTAATATAAGAATTTCTTTAGTAAGTTGATCGAATTCACGTTTTTCCATATACGACAATTTCTTTTTATCTTCATTATCTATCACTTGTGCTTCATTATGTAATTTCTGATTATCTGGTTCCTCATCATTTTGTATTTTTTCCTTATTCTTCATACCTATTCCCACAGTTTTCATACCTTGTTCTTTATATTGTGAATATGTTCACCAAAAATCTTCTACGATACCATTTCCTTCAAAGACAAACAAATGATCAGTTATTTTATCCATAAAAAACCTATCATGAGAAATAACAATCAGACAACCCTTATAGTTCATCAAAAAGTCTTCTAAAATACCAACAGTAACCAAGTCTAAATCATTAGTCGGTTCATCGAGAATCAAAAAATTTGGACGCATTTGTAAGATAGACAACAAATGTAATCTTCTTTTTTCACCACCACTTAAGTTTTCTGCAAAGATATGTTGTTGATTGAGTGGGAAAAGAAATTGTTCAAGTAAACGACGATCATGAACGATATCACTCACTCTTTTATCTCCAGGAAAATGAATCTCTTTTTGTTGATAGTGTCCAAAAACAACAGTTTCTCATGCCTGTATAAGTCAAGTATCTATAGGTTCTTCACCAATAAGCATACGAACAAACGTAGACTTTCCTACTCCATTTTTTCCTATGATACCGATACGCTCATTATGTCTAAATTCATGAGAAAAATCAGTAAGAAGTTTTTTATCACCAAATGATTTTTTAATATGTTTGAGTTTGAGAATTTTTCCTCCCAATGCTCTTGCACCTACAGACAAAGTAAGTTTTGCTTGCTCAGTAAAAACAATATCTTTGAGGGTATCATAACGATCATTGATAGCATTAAATCTCGTAGCTCTAGAGTCAGATTTTGTTTGTCTTCCACTGGGAGATTTTTTAATCCAACTCAATTCCTTTCTATATAATTGTTTAAGCTTGTGAACCTCTATTCTTTCATTTTCTTCACGGATTGCTTTACTCTCCAAATAATAGGAATAATTACCAGGAAATACAATGATTTTTCCTCTATGGAGTTCAAAAATATGTGTACAAACTCTTTCGAGAAAATATCTATCATGAGTCACCATAAGCAAGGTTACACGTTGATTTTTAAGATATCGTTCAAGCCATTCTATCATATCCAAATCCAAATGATTGGTCGGCTCATCCAAAATAAGCATCTCTGGATTTCCCATTAAAGTTTTAGTTAATGCTACACGTTTTTTCTCTCATCACGACAAAGTTCAAATAGTTTGATCAAGATAGGATTTGATACGAAGTTTATTGATAGCAATATTAAGCTCAATTTCTTGTTCTCGATGCTGTAAAGTATCAAAATCAAACAATAGCTCACGTACCGTTTTACTATCATCCAAACGAGTATCTTGCGGAAGATAACCAATACGAATTCATTCTCTTCGTTCGATAGATCAATCACTCAGGTCTATTTCTTTCATAAGTACCTTGAGCAAAGTAGATTTTCCTGCTCCATTTTGAGCTACTAAAGCAATTTTTTGTCATCTTGAAATAGTAAAGTCTACATGATCAACAAGGACTTTAGAGGTATACGATTTGGTAAGATGAGTAGCTTTGAGATACAACATTATTTTTACATAAAGGACAAATATCCGCCCCTGCGGATAACAAACAATTGACTAAAGGTAGCTATTTTTACCCGACTACCATTCGTCTATTTTTTGTCTATTTTCCATTCACTAATGTTTGAATATATTCAAGTAATTTTTCTCTTCATTTTTTCGAAACATTAGACACCGGGAATATATTGGGCATATGAGTAACAACACTAGCAAGTTTTTCTGTAAGCAAACGGTAATGAAGACTAAACTCTTTTTGAGTAGATTTATCTATTTTAGTGATTACAATATCAAAAGGAATATTCTTCTGATCCAAACTATAGATAAAATCAAGATCAATAGCTTGTGGAGGAATATTACCATCTATAAGGACAAAAACTCTTTTCAATGACTCTCTTCCAAGAAAATAATCATGAGTAATTTTTATCCAAAGATCTCTATTTTTCTTCCCTGTCTGAGCATAGCCATATCCAGGTAAATCAACAAGATACCAATCATTATTTATCAAGAAATATCCTATCAGTTTAGTTTTTCCAGGAGTAACTGATGTTTTAGAGAGTTTACTATGATTGGCAAGCGTATTGATAAGTGAAGATTTTCCGACATTTGATCTCCCAATCATCGCAAATTCAGATAAACTCCCATCAGGACATTCACTAAGTTTTGATGCGCTTTTAATAAAAACAGCTGTACGAATAAGCATAAATTTTTAAATAAGAATAAACAAAAAGATAGTAAAGAAACAAAGATAAAATGGTAGACAAAATACAATCTATATGATCTTATTAGTACAATTTACCAAAGTATAAAGATTAGATATAAAATATAAATTTTTCTAGGTTCAAAGTAAAAGTTCAGACAAACAGAAATGAGTCCTATAGTATTTTACGGTGAATTAGAGATGAGATAGTAAGTATATGATTCTAAAGCGATAGTTTGTTCAATGTGCATTTGGCTAGATTTTTTGCTCTTGTCCTAAGCTTCATCCTTTGCGAAGTCAAAGGGGAAGTCTTAGAGTACTTTTGGGACAATACCAAAAACAAAAAGAAAAAGAATTATTTTCTTGAATACGAATAGTACATCTATATACTCCTTTCTTGTACTTTATAATATATTACCACAAAAAATGTCTAGCAACCAAAATCCTATAATACTCCGTTTTGATGACGTATCATTTGCTTACAATGATGGAAAGCACCCTATTCTCATAGAGAGCGATTTTTCTATTCGTCAAAACACAAAGATAACTATTATGGGACAAAACGGATCAGGGAAAACGACAATATTTAAAATGATCACAGGAGAACTTACTCCACAAAAAGGAAAAATAAACATCGTACAATGAAATACCATAGCAGTTGCAAGACAAGTTATTCCTAGAGATCAATTAGATTTTTCTATCAAAGAATTTTTTGAAACAGCGTTTTCAGAAAAAGACTATCAAATCGATAGGAAAATAACTGAAGTGCTTGAAGTAGTCAATTTTAATGCACCAATGAATAAACCAATCAAAGAATTTTCCGGAGGACAACAAGCAAGATTATTGTTAGCCTATGCATTAATTCAACATCCCGATATCCTCCTTCTTGATGAACCAACAAATAATCTTGATGAAACATGAATAGGAGATCTTATTACATTTTTATTATCCTACGATAAGACGGTTGTGGTTATTAGTCATGATGCAGATTTTTTGAATCTCTTTACTGATGGTGTACTCTATCTCAACAAGGGTACCTGTAAAGTAGAGCAATATTGGTGAGATTATTATGATGTAGTAGAACAAATCGCAGCACAAATAGAAAAAGATCAAATGCAAAATGCAAGAGCAGAAAAAAAAATAGCTGATGCCAAAGAAAAGATAAACTTTTTCTCCAACAAATGAGGTAAAATGCGTAAATTAGCAAGTAAAATGAGAGATGAAGTCGAAGAAGCTGAAGAAAATATAGTAGAAGTAAGAAAAGATGATAAGACTATCACAGCGTTTACCATACCATTTGAAAATTATGTAGGACCTATTGTCTCCATAAATAAAGTATGACTAATGAATGCTTCTCATGAAGTAGTAAATTATAAATTACCATTGGTAATCAAAAAACATGAAAGATATATGTTTATAGGACCCAATGGAATAGGTAAGTCTACACTTCTCAAAAGACTTATGATGATTCACCAACACAAAGAAAATATTATGAAAGAATATAAAGCTATATTAGAAGACAAAACAAAGGATATTATAATTCAAGAACCAGACACTACTCATCCGGAAGAAAATATCGCCATGATTCATAACAAAGTAAAAGTAGGATATTATAGTCAAGACTTTGACGCACTTGATATGAATAAAAATGTACGAGATACACTAGAAGAAATAGCAGAAGAAGCAAGCGATCAAGATATTTATCGTGTTGCAGCACAATTCCTTCTCACAAAAAATTTATTACAAAATACTGTTGGTTCATTATCAGAAGGCCAGAAATGACTCCTCTGTTATGCAAGATTCGTACTCCAAAAACCACATCTCCTTATAC
>CALMEO010000130.1 GCA_937862935.1 uncultured bacterium
TGAAATAATTGATCTACGTGATACTATAAATGAACAGTAGACATCAGATCTGACGTGAGTGATAATGTATGAATTTCTTGAGCTACGTGTGAATATACAATCTGATGATCACGAAATACAGCTAGTTATTCTGGAACATCCACTACTTGATATTGTTATAAAACCAATATCGTTTGAGGATCAGACCTGGCCATTAATTTTCGCGTAAAAGACACCTCTAATAATATATGAATATGAATCAGTAACAATTACCTATATGATAATATAGCTCCTTCATATACTTTTTCAAGTAGTTCATGATATGAATGTGTCACTTGATTGTTACAAATACTATGAGCAAATGATTTGTGAATATGATTACACACAATACCTTATAGCTTTGATCAATTTAATTGGGATACAAATACAAGTTTAACAATACTTCCTCAACAACCATGAATAGTTACAAAAACTTGATATGTTAGAGATATATTTGGTAATCAATCTATACAAACTACAACTTATACATTTAAAAACTCACCTATAACATCAAATCCTTTTACTATAAATACTAGTGTGGTAAATAATACTGTCACTTGAAATTGGAAAATTCTTTCAAACTCCAGTGATTTGCGATGTGGTAGTTGAGATATTTCCTTTAGTTGAATAGTAACCCAATGAATAAAATGAATGTGTAGTGTGATATGAGATATCATATCTTATACTCCTAGTATCAATAAAACTTGAAGTGATTCTTGTACTATACAGATCAAAGACAATGAAAATAGCATTGCAAATGTAGTAGCCACTTGGACTTGAATAGATACTATGAATTGAAATATCTATTATGTATCGTATTCATCTGGTAATGACTCCAATAACTGAATATCTCAATCTACACCATGGAAGACAATAAATAAAGTCAATTTACAAACTTTCCTTCCTTGAGATACTATACTATTTAAAAGATGAGATACTTGGACTAATGAAACTATAATCATTAATTGAGTTGGTACCTCCACGTGAGCAATTACGTATGGTGCATATGGCACATGAGAAAAACCTAAAATATCATGATTTACTCCTATTTCTGGATGGACTAATGAAGGAAGTGGCGTGTATTCAAAGAACATTACATGACAGTCGATTCCCAATATGGTTACTGTTAATAATATCAATACCCCTATCGGTAGATGGCCTAATATTGACTCCGTAAATAGTGGATGGTTAACTTTTGAATCTCACTCTTGAAACACATCTATCACAGATAATGAACTACTTTCTACACCAAATTGGAGTGGTGCAGAAGTTGTTATCAGAAAACATCATTGGATAATAGATAGAATGGTCATCACCAATCATTCAGGAACTACTATAACATACACTGGAGGATCTAGTTATAATGGCATTGATGGCTACGGATATTTTATTCAAAACGACATCAAAACTCTTGATCAGGTGGGAGAACGATCATATACTTCAGGAAAGTTTTATATGTACTTCGGTGCTAATAATCCAAATACATATTCTGTAAAAGTTAGCACAATAGATAGACTATTTAGTATAATAAGCAAAAATTATATAAAGATACAGGATATTTCCTTTGAAGGAGCTAACGATGCGAGTATCTTTTTACAAACATCAAATAATATCAATATCACCGGTTGTGATATCGACTTTGGTGGTTTTGATGGTATTCGCGTCAGAAACGTATCAAACCTTAGCATAAGTCATTCTACTATCAACAATACACATAATAATGCACTTGATGTAGATACTTATGGTGGTTCAAGCACAGGAACATATTTTGGATACAACAGAGTTAGTAATAACAGTTTACATCCAGGTATGTGAGGAAATGGAGATGGTAATGGGTTTGCCGTCTCCGCACAAAGCGATAATAGTATCACCGAATATAATATTATAGAAAATGTTGGATATATCGGTATTGCAGCTGTAGGAGAATGATATATCGTAAGAAATAATCTCGTGAAGGATTTTTGTTTAGTAAAAGATGATTGATCTGGTATATATACCTACCTTCATGTAGATTCTCCGAAACCATCTACCACAAGAAACATAGAAAATAATATTGTTATGAATGGAGTTGGTAACGTCCATTGAACGACAACTACTCATGGCTATGCTAATGGTATTTATATGGATGGATATTCAGAAAAGGTTATTATATCTGGCAATACTGTTATTTGATCTACCCAGGCTGGACTTTTTTTATGATGGCAATCTAAGGATATTGATATATACAATAACACATTTTTTAACAATAAAGATCAGATATTAATACAGAGAACTCTTGATGTTCCAGCAAACTATACTTTCAATAATAACATATTAATAAATGCTAATAGCAAACAAAGATTGATTAATATCGTTACAAATTCTATTGATAGTTACACGATTGATAAGCTTTGAACATGGGATAATAATCATTATATCAATCAACGAAGTGATGACGCTATAGCCGAAGTAGCTTACAAGATTTCGGGAAAACAATATTCTGTTTGATATAGTTTTGACAGATGGAAAAATGATATTGATGCCGATGCAAACAATAATATGTCTATTATTCCTAAATATATAGTAAACTCTACAACTGGATCGAATAAATTTGCCAATAGAAATTTTGATGCTAATATTTCTTATACAACATATTCATATAATCCTGGAACCAATTCCGGTTCTCTTATCAGAACATGGGACAACACAAATAAGATAGACTGATGATCATTGAAATTTGATTATGATATACTTTCTAATTATTCAAATTCAGCAATTATCCAACTTAATGTTGGTTCTATAAAAGCGAATACAGATTATATCGCTAGATTTAGCACATTATGAACTAATGCAAATAGGACACTTAGAGTTCGTATAAACAATAATGTTTCACCATATCCTATTTTAACACCAGAGCCCTATTATACAATCACAAATAATAGAACTGATTATGAAATACCCTTATATACTTCTGGTGCAGCAAGTTCTGCAAATTTTTACATTATGCTTAGTGATATTGATTGACCTATCTATCTAGATAATTTCGAACTCTACGAAGCTAATGTAACAATAACAGATCCCGATGATTATATGCTATTCGTATATAACACATGAAGTACAAACAAAACAGTACCCTTGAGCTGAATATATTCTGATATTTATGGAAATATTCATTCTAGCAATATAACGATAGCTCCTTATGCATCAAGTATTCTCATAAGCAGTACAGAGATTCCTGATTATATCCCTAATACCTTCTCGTTTGTTGATGTAATCTGAGCTGAGGTAAACACACTCTATACCTCTAACATCGTTACTCTCTCATGAATGTCGCCTTGAGTTGCTACTTGAATCTCCGTCTCTACTTGATATATCTTGAAAAATAACATCAATATCGGGCAGTCTGGAACCGGTGCTAACGGTGATCAATTTATCCTCGCACTCACTTCTAGCAACAACTACTCTACTACTTTCAATGCTATAATGACTATCGCTTGAGTGAGTGATACTTTCTCGATTACTAC
>CALMEO010000131.1 GCA_937862935.1 uncultured bacterium
AATTTCCTAATCATAAAAACGCCAACACAAAGAAAGCAATGATAAGGAAAGTTTTTTTCATAGAAGACTATAGGTCAGTAAAATAAACATAATCACGAGTCATCTTGAGAGAAATCGAAAGATATAGTGATTTTATTATATTCTTCATTACCATGCAGAATGACAAGTAATTATAATTCAAAACAACAATCTTTGGCGATATGGAACAAGTTGAAACAAAGTGTAACTAAGTTTATTGTATCATTTCGTTAATAATCTCATTTACCAATCCACCATCCACTTCACCTTTATAGTTTGCCATGAGTTCTTTCATCAATAATCCTCTCTGGGTTCTGAGGTCAGTGATATTGTGTTCAGATATAAGTTTTTGGACAAGTTCAAGAGTTTGATCTTTGCTCATCGTAGCAGGAAGATAGAAATCAAGAAGATGTTTTTTTTGTTGTTCTATAGCTACGTCATCTACTTTATTCGCCTTCTCCATAAATCCGATAGTTTCCAATATCTCTTTGACTTCTTTTTTGATAATACTGATAATATCAGCATCTTCGAGATCTTTTTGAAGTTCTATTTTTTTATTTTTTATCTTGGACAAAATAAGGTTCAAAACTGTCTTTTTCGTTTCGTTTTTCTCTCTCATTGCTTCTTTATAATCATTCGTCAAACGTTCCAATAAGGACATATATTTTAGTTTAAAGAATAAAGTTTAAAGATTAAAGCTGTAGGTTAGATATTTTATTATTGTTTTGTTATCTTTTGATTTTGATCTTCCATTTAATTATTAAAGATTCGAAGATATTTTTTTTATAAAAGCATTTATCATTTTATGGATTTGTATAAGTTCATCAAGAAGTTGGTTAAAGAGTATTTCATCTATATAATCTAGACTTTTGATTATATATAATTGAGTTTTTAGTTCACTACAACTTCATCTAGCTATAAACAAATATCTAATAAATTCTTTGTGTTCATCTATCAGCACCTTCAGCAATATTAGATGCAATACTTACAACAGCCCTTTGTATTTGATCTTTTAAGCTAAAATTATTTTTTAGATGCATATTACTTTCACAAAATTTATATACATTTTTAGCGAATAAGATGGCTTTGTTCCAAACAGCAAGATTTTCAATGGTTGTCATAATATACTGTTATGAAAGTAAATACGAAAACACAGCTTTCATCTTTTATCTTTCAACTTCCATCTAATTCATTTACTCAGGATCCGCCTTGGCGGACAAGCCTTACGTATATATACCATTCTACGATTTGTTATGTTTATTTACTCAGGAGGGGACTCGAACCCCCAAGCCTTACGGCATACGAACCTCAATCGTACATGTATACCATTCCATCACCTGAGCTTATTAATTATCATTTATGCTTTTTGTTTTTTATACCGCCTTACGGACATCCGCCTAGGCGGACATGTATACCATTCCATTTTATCCGTCTTTTCCGACGGGCACCTGAGCTAGTCGGACCAAGAATAGTAATTCTTAGGCCATAATCAAGATTAAAAACGAATGAAAAATGAAAAGTGAATAATTAAAAATATACGAATTATTGTATTATGAAGTATTGTATACTGATTATAGGTATAAGGAGACGATACATTCGTTATTCATTATTAGTTGTTAGTTATTTATTGGGTATTATTGTCCCACAATTACTTTTGAGGGCCTAATAACTCTTATATCTGAATTTTTTTGATAAACAAATCCTCTCTCAAACTCTTTGATAATTTTACCTTTCATTGCTTCATCTTCTACAGGTTCTAGACTCACCGGCTCATGCAAGAAAGAATCAGGGACTAATCCTAGAGAATCAATAGCTTTGATATGTAAGTGTTCAAGTGTTTTGAGAAATTTAGCATAGACCATATGTACTCATTTAGTCAATGGATCTTCTGTATGTTCATCAGTAATATTCTCAAGTGATTTTCTTAAATCTTCAATAAACGGTAAAAAGTTTTTAACAACAGACAAGAGAGTATCAATATGAGCACTTTCACTAGATTCCTTAATTTGCCTCTGATATCTATCAAAATCTGTTTTGAGATTGATATATTCGTACTGTGATCTTTTTGCTATCTCTTCAACTTCTTTTTTTTCTTGTTCAAGTTGGTGTATTTTAGCTTTCAGACCAACAATTAATCATGTAGAATCTTCCGAAGAATCATCAGTCATCATCTTGTTATCTTGCTGTTGTTGAACAGCTTCAAGCTTTTCTTCAAGCTCATCTTTCTTGTCGTGTTTAGTCATAAACAATAGAGTAATAAAAATAAATTATTTGTAATTTTTAATCCTTAATTCTTAATTGTATTATAGTATTCTGCTAAAGTTTGATTGTTTTCTATAAGCAATGTAGCTAGTTCAATACCAAGATATCTTCGATGCCATCATTCAACGATTTTACCATCGACCTCCACTCCCTTTTGATATGTATTGTGAAATCCAAATGTAGCAGCATTGGCTTTTAGCCAATCATAATACACATTGGGATACGCTGAATCTAGTGAATATGTTCTCCCTCATCTAGTAATAACCTTAAGATCGACTGCCAATCATGCCTGATGTTCACTAGTACCTGCTTTTGCACATTTAATTAAAGAACATCATTGATTAATAAGATAGCTTTGATGTCATTTACTTCTGTAAGCACTAATTATATACAACCTATCACCACTAAACGTATTCCAGAAATGCCATGCCATATCAGCAAATTGGATGGCTGCCTCGTATCTGAGTTTAAACGCTTTAGAAGTATTTGCTGTAAAATTTGAATTTATAGGAACCAAGTCATTTGGCACATAAGAAGTATCAGCAAATGGATGATCAGTATGAAGATATTTTTGAAAAGAAATATCACTATCAAGGTCAAATGACAATACTTGGGGTTCCAATCAAAAATAGGGAACAATAGTATGATCTATAGGAGACCTAATATCAGCAGTATATACGGTAGAAAAAGAAGAAGAATCTAGAGAAGAAGTTGAGGCTTGTGCATAATTTTGGAGTAATGCCAAAAAGGAGATTGCAAAGGCAAACGTAAAAAAAGAGGTCAAAAGAATGATCTTGGTACGTGATCCTAGCATAAATTTTTTCAACAATAAAAACAACCATCTAATATATATAGAATCCATTCTCTTTTTCAATCATTTTGAAAAATGATGTCGAATCAACAATCGGATAATTTGACATTGAGAAAAAAAGAGAAATAATTATAGTCAGAAAAAGGCTTTTTTATTTATAAATAAAAAAACATATGGAGAAGTTGAAATATATAGTAGTGGAAGGTATCCATGGATCAGGGAAATCAAGTGTAGCTAAGGAAATTGC
The DNA here is from genome assembly GCA_937862935.1 of uncultured bacterium. Classification (GTDB taxonomy): domain Bacteria; phylum Patescibacteriota; class Gracilibacteria; order Absconditabacterales; family Absconditicoccaceae; genus CAJBLF01. The sequence continues at coordinate 3,339 of CALMEO010000131.1, forward strand.
AAAAATATTACAAGAAAAATGATTACCAGCAAAATATCTTCACTTTCCTGATGAAGAATCAGATCTTGGAAAAGTAATCAGAGGCGTATTGGCAGACAAAGATCTATATAAAAATCGAGAGGTATTGGGTCTTTTGTATGCTGCAGCATCCAATAGTTTTCATATCAAAAGTAAAAATGACGAACATATTTATGTACTAGAAAGAGATGCGGTGACCACAGGATTGATTTTCCAAAAGGACATACCACGAAATACTAGGATGGAAATATATAAATTTGGGATAGAAAATCTTAGAAAATTAGGAAAAGTAATATATGTAAAAGTTGATAAAGATGTTGCTCGCGAAAGAATTGTTGCTAGAAATAATGAATTGGCAAAATCAGACGATCAAGTTCGAAAAGACAAAGCAGGAGATAAATTTATAGAAAAATTTGATGAAATGTCATTTCTTTACGAAACACAATTAATGCCACAATTAGAAAAACTTGGACTATCATTTGATGTCATAGAAAACAATACTACTATCGAAGAGGCGGGGCAAAAAGCAATAGATGCTCTACAAGATATAATCTAATCTTACCAATTATCTTCAAAAGAATTATATTGTTGCATAGGAGGAGAATCTTCATCAGCATTTTCATCAAGCTGTTTACCTTCAAGAATCTTTCTCACATTTTCCATCACTTCTTTACTGTTTTTTATTCTAGCTCACGTAGCATTAGCACTTGTTGAAACAGGTGGTTTGACAACATCTTTTCTAAAACGATTAGAAAATCACGAACATTTTCTAGAAAGACTATCAGCCAATATATATAAAGAATGATTAAGATATTTTCTTTCATTACCAAGGTCACGTTTTTTTGTTGTTGCTTGATTCTTTTCTTCCTTGGGAAGTCAATACATATACATATTACTTTCTTCTCTATCCAAAAGATACCACGAACTCTCTCGAGGAGAAAGTATAGCTTCAGATTTATCATAATCAGCCTTATATTGTGCGCCACCAAAACAAGAAGTAATTACCTCCGGTTCCAATATAGTATTGATATTGTTTTTAAAAAAATCTTTCCAGGCTCACAATGCTCATTTTAATTCCTCAGGAGGATTAGCATTATTTCAAGCTAATGAGTTAACGATTTCTCATACAACACTATAATACAAGACATCTTCCATATCGTCCGATCATGGATTATTTTTACACCATTTCAATCTTTTCAAAAATTCCGTCATTTTATTTCAAGAAAATCATCTTTCTCCAAATCGATTGAAAAATTTATTCACAAAAAATTTGGTTTGTTCTTGAGAAGTAAGTTTTCATTTAGGAATCGACTTTTCCATTTGTTCTGAAAAAGCCTGCATATTTTGGATTTCATCTCCATCTTTTCATGCAAAACCTCAATTATCAAATTTTATCATTTTTTCAACTACACTCTGACTCTTGGTAAGTACAGATCACGTAAGTGATGATGTATTTTGTTGAACATCAGAATCTAATGATTCATTTTTTTCATTACTTTTACCGATAAATTCTTCTAGCAATGCTTTATCCGAAGGAGTAGTATCTGGATGAGAATGAAAATCTAGTAAGGTATGGTTGTTGTTAGCATCTTTTCAGGTCAAATCAAGAAATTTACTGAGTTTAGTTCTCATAGATGATCAATCTTTACTAGGAGCATCATTTCGAGATATAAAATCCTTAATAAACTTCCCTGGTCATTTATTCTCTCTATAAGAATAATCATTTGGAGAATATTTTGTTTTTTTACTAAAATCACCCCCACTAAATATATCCAAAAGTCTTTGCATTTTGTGTTGCTGTTTGACATCTTTGGCAAATATTCCTGGAATAAATCCCCTCGTTCTACAAATTTTCTGAATGTATGATTGAGTAGATGAATAGGTCATATTCAAAAATACACCAGAAAGTATTCAAGCCATAACCGCAGTTTCAAAGACTTGCCATTGAGTATCATTGATAGCCTTGGTAGCCATAACTTTGAGAAATGGAATCGCTTGTTGAGGTCTATCCGCCAACTGTCTAAAGTACTCCACTCTAGCAAATTCAAAATTTACCTCCTGATTTTTGCTAAATCATTCTTCTACCGTACTTTGCTTAAAAAATCAGGTATATGCTCACTCCAACTCATCACAGAATTTTTTGGAGTATTTATCTTGAAAATAATACTTAACGTCATCACCCATTCACATATGTCTACCATCCATTACATGGACAATATATCTCATTTCCAACTCTACCAATTCATTTTTTATCTGATCAGCCCATGGTCCACCATAAATATGAGCGTTTTGTTCGAGATCTCTGATTCTTTTTTCTCTAATAGCAAGATATCTTGCTTGATGGTCTTTACCTAGCAGAGCGCCGATTCGACTTCCCTTAGCAGTAGATGTAGGATTTTTTGCATAGGGTCATTTCCCTTTTTTGAGATGTACCAATAATAATGCTGCCATTTTATAGTGAGGCACTATCTTAATTGTTCAATCAAGCATAGGCTGGATATACATAGTATATATTTTTGAATAATCAAAATCTTCATAGAATTTTGATCGCTTCTCAACTTTTTTTCGTATTCTATTATCTCTTTCTTGAAAATATTCCATTCCCATAGTTTCAAATGAAGAAGCAATTCTGCCAAAAGGACTAAGAACTCATCAGATATTCCCCCAAAGCTTACCTTTACTCGTAAGAAGATCAGTGAGATCTTCTGCTCTTTCATCATCATATTTTTTGATACCATCTTGTATTTTACTGATACCATTTTTGAAAAAACTAAACACATTGTTGAGACTAAATCAACGAACTGTTGTAGGTGTTTCTTCTCCATTTGCAGCAGCTTGCGTACTAATACTTTGTATTTGTTCCTTACATTTTGCTTGGAGTCATTTTTCTTTGACAAACAACATAAAGCTAGCATAATCCATATCACGAGCAGGGAAATTTTTTGCATAATTACCAGCCATAGAATCACCAGAAACACGTAGTGTACCATTAGCATTGGTAGATACTTTATACAAAATAAGTTTACCACTCTCTTCATCTACAGATTCATCTACAGCTTTGGGTTCATAAAGACCAAAATGAGTAATTTCTTTGTCTTTATAGTTTCAAAGTGTAGAGCTAAATTTGGATCCATCAAACGTTACCGATCAAAAATATTTATCAAGATCACTAGAACTGACAAGAGATCAATCAGTCAATATCTGTTTTTGTTGATCAAATGAACGTTTGGAAGTATTAGGCATTTTATACATTTTATCTCCAAATATTTTGCTAATCATAACAAGAGATGAGGCTGAGATAGGCAATTCCTTAGTCGTACCCTCAGACTTTCCAAGGCCCAATTCTTTACCACGAAACTTTACGGTAAAAGTTCATTTACTTGTATTGATATGGGTTATTTCCATCTCTAGCCAAGCTTTACCTTTATCTATAGGAGGGACTTCACTATCAGCAAAAGGGGAGAATAATTTAGTTCATACGACAAATCCATGATTTTCCTTATACTGTTCTTCAGGGAAACCATATCATTTGATGTGTTGTCGGTCATCCATAAATTTTTCTTGTTCTGATTTCTCTTTATGGTGTTCAGGGGTTGTTGTTTCTGTTACGATTTCTTCTTGTTCTTTTTCCTTCTCCTTATAAACATCGAGATCGCCCAATTTCTGTGCTAGTTCTTTTTCTTTTTCTGGTGACAGAGTAGTATTCAAACTTTGCTGACCAAGGACATAGCCAAACATCAATGCTCAGAAAGCATCACCATTGAGGTTAATTTGTCTATCCAAAATCTCCATATCACACATTGCCTGTTCACCATCTTTGATGACGACTGGAATTCACGATTTTCCCTCATCATGAGGTCGAGTAACTAAAGTTCTTTCTTGATTGGGTGCAGTAATAGGAGCAGAATAGAGATAAAGCTCCTTGCCCGTATAGTCTTTTGTATTGTTTTCTTCAAGAGGCGAATATGCAGAAAGATATCATTCTACTACTTTTCCATTCTTTTTTATTCTTACCTTGTATGCATCATTACAACGAAATTTTCCATTCTTTGCAGTAAAATCAGTATAGATGGAATCAAAAATCGGACTATCTTCAAAAAATGCTGCATTGCTTTCTGTCAGTTGCGTAAGGAAATTGAGCGGTAAATTTTTTATTTCACTTTCCAAATCACTAAGTGCAGGAAGCTGTTTACGTGTACTTGCCAAAAATTCTTTTTTTAGAAAAGTGAGAGGAATAGTTCCATGTCTAGTTGGAATAGTAATATCCATTTTTTTGAGATCAAAAAGATCATGGATAAATTGGGTAATCATCTCTTCTTTGACATCAAGCAATTCAGGTATTTTATGTTTGATACTATCTTCAAGTTTATTTTTAACAAGGACATCGACAAGGACTTGTTGTTGGTCAGAAGACAAGACAGAAAAGTCAAACGTACTAGTGACCAACTGAGCAAACACATCAGCAAGTGCAGCATCTTTACTTCTAAGAAATGCTATATATGCCTGCCATCTACGATGTTCTTTTTGTTGTTTGAGTGTCTTGATTTTTTTTCTAAGTTCTGTTTTTTCTTCTTCAGATGCGGCAGCATAATGCTCATTATAGGTAAGAATTTGAGCATCAAGATATTCTAGATCATCAAGAAATGAAGCATCTATCGTACTGATAGTTTTGGCATTAAATGGATATATATGCAGGATATCATCTAGATACGGCGGAAATTCTTTGAAAGTACTCCCCATAACGGTAATATAGTGGTCTATGGTTTCTTGTGTTTTTTCGACCTCTTCAAACAACTGACGAGTAGCAAGTTTATTGAAAATACGTCTAAAATATTGTTCCCATTCTGAGAATCCTTTGGTAGTGTCAATTTTTCTTCACGATTTGGAAAGTTCATTATAAATATCACCATTGGTGACGATGACGCTGTCAATCTTTTTTGCTAATCATTGGTCAATCTCACTCGCATGAGTAGCAAGAAAATCTTGTAATGCATCTCTAAAAGTAAGCAAATCTTGAT
>CALMEO010000132.1 GCA_937862935.1 uncultured bacterium
ACAGTTTAGTAATTGCTGCTGTTTAGCTATCTGTAAGGATTGAGATGCTCGTATTTGGTTTTGTCATACATCATTGGTAATTATTGTTTTTGCGGGTAGTATATTTGATATTTTATCAAAAAAATAATTCATATTATATTCTTTTCATGCTCTTTTTTCTGTGTTTTGTTGTAATAATGATTTTAGTTGTATGAGTTTATTGAGTCGATTCTTTCGTTCTGATATTTTAGCTTTCGTATATGTTTTTTTTTCTAATACAGAGAAAAAAGAAGATAATTCTTGGTATATCTTTAGATATGTGGATGGTATATTATATCCTAATTCATTTTGATCTATATCAATATGTATTATTTTTGCGTTTGGACAAAACTTGTCCTTATTTGCTCACGTTTGACGAATATCAAGCCTAGATCACAAAACAAGTAAAAGATCAGAATTCATTATTGTTATATTGGCCTCTCTATTTCAGTACGATCCTATCATTCATAGGTAATTTTTTATAGTATGATCAATACCATCCAATCACATTAAAGAACTTACAATAGGGATATTGTTTTTTTTAATAAAAGCATCCAATTCTTTTTTTATTCAAGAATATTTTACTCATCATCATATTAAAATTACTGGTCTGGATGAATTTTTCAAAAGTTTTATTGCTTTCTTTATATCTTCCTGTATTTTTTTCTTTCTAGACAGATCTTGATCTATTATCTTTTTATATTCATCGGATTTGAAAAACGACTTCATTTTTTTATGATTTATATCTTGTCTTTGTATGTTCATGGGAATATCCAAAACCACAGGTCATTTTCTTCCGTGATTTGCTATAAAGAAAGCTTTTTCAAATATATATCTTATTTCTTCTGGTTTAGTTATTTGATAACTGAATTTAGTTATCTTTGAAACCATGGATACTATATCAGCTTCTTGGAATCATGTTTGACGAATATCTTTTTTTGAGGTGATTTCATTGGTATTTACTTGTCAAGCAATATATACAACTGGAACAGAATCAAAATAAGCACTCGCTATTCATGTAATCATATTGGTTGCTCATGGTCAACTTGTTCACATAGCTATTCATGTTTTATTTGATGATCTTGCATATCACTCTGCTGCGAAAGCACCAGCTTGTTCATGTTTTATAGATACTAATCTTAACTTCTTGTTTAGAAAAACAGAATCTTCTAGATGGGTAATCATTCATCAAGAAAAACTGAATATAATGTCAGTTCATTGTTTATATATAAAGTCTATTATATAATCTGATGATTTCATATAAATATATTATGTATATAAAATATAATTTTTTTTAATTCGTTCAATGGTTTTTTGTAATCATTCGACAATTGGTGTTGGTTTTAATCAAAAAGTAGCAAGCATTTTTTTGTTATCGGAAACCCAATTGCTTGGTTCAATTTGTTTTTTCTTTTCTGATCAATAATTAGGTTGTATATCTGAATTTAAAATCTTTTTTATAGTCTCAACAACTTCTGCTATCTTATATTGTTCTCAATATCCAATATTTATTATTCATCAAAAGTATCAATTCAAAGCATCAACGTTAAGATAACAATTAACTACATCCTCAACAAAGATATAATCTCTCACAGAATCTGGACTTGATAGATTTGGCATTTGATTGTTTATATAATTTAACAATAATGTCGGTATTAGCCTTCTCTTTTCTTCATAATATCAATAGACAGAAAATAATCTAAAAGTATATATGGGTAATTGTTCTTTTTTGCCTATATATGTACAATACATTGTAGCAGATGCTTTTGTGATTCCATAATCATTGTTTGGCTCCAAAATATCTATCTCATTCATGGGCGCGTCTTTTTGTCCATATTCAGAAGAACTGCCCGTATTGATAAAATATTCAAATCCATTTTTTTTGCATGCGTTTATTAAATTGATGACTCATAGTACATTAAATTTGTATAATTCTGTTATAGTAATAGGATCTTTTCCTACGGCAGCTCAGGCAGTAGCCAGATGAAATATAACTTCTGGTTGTATTTGGTCTATTATATTATTTAATTTTGTTTCGTCTAATAAATCTACAGTATGAATTGTAACTTTATCTAAAATATCGTTAATACGAAAATAATTAGATTCCTCTCTTGAAAAAATATGTACGTGAGTAAATCACTCTACTACTAATTTTCTAACTATATTAGATCAAATAAATCATGTAGCTCATGTAATTAATATCCTTTTTTCTTTATCAATCATGATAATATATATCAAGAAATAAATTATTTTACCAAATTCTCCAAGGTGCTTTTCACGTATTCCATAAATTTTCTAAATAATTTCTATTTTGTAAGGTATCCATAGCAAACCAAAATCATGAATGTTTATAGGCCATTAGTTCTCCGTCTTTGGCTATATTTTCTAAAGGATCTTTTTCAAAAGGCATATCATCTCAAGAAATATAATCAATTACTTTTTTATTGAGTACCATGAATCATCCATTTATTCGACTATCTTCGTTGTCTTTTTTTTCTGCAAATTTTTTTATTTGTTCTCATTCTAATCATAATTTCCCAAATTTTCCTTCAGGAATTACAGAAGTCAAAGTAGCTAATTTTCCATGAGATTTATGAAACGCTAGGAGCTTATTTATATCTACATTACTTACTCCATCACCGTAGGTCAGCATAAATTCATCTCATTGTATAAACTCTTGTATTCTCTTGATTCTCCCTCATGTCATAGTGTTGTCTCAGGTGTCTACTAATGTTATCTTCCAATCGTCAGTATGACTGTTGTGTACTGTCATGTTGTTGCTTTTGATATCTATAGTTATATCGTTGTTGTGCAAAAAATAGTTAGCAAATCGTTCTTTTATCATATGTCATTTATATCATAGACAGATTATAAATTCATTATATCCATAATGTGCATAGAGTTTCATAATATGCCAGATAATAGGTTTTCTTCCTATTTCAACCATTGGTTTTGGTTTGATAGTTGTCTCTTCAGATAAACGAGTTCAAAGTCCTCAAGCTAATATCACTACTTGCATGTGATAAGGTTAATTATATAAAAAATACTGATTTATTGTCTTTTATTATTTTTTGGTATACTTTTTATATAAAGACATCATAAATGTATATAATCAAAACTTTTTTGAAAGCATAAATATTTTCAAAAGAAAATGTGTTTTTATAAAATACGATCTATATTTTTTAAACTCACGATAAGATAAATTCATCTTGCTAAAATGATCTCTATGTGTCAATATTTTATCCATTCCGTTTGTGATAACGACTTCATACCGTTTTTTTGTATTAAATCTTCGATAATCTTCACTCATTTCACCATTTCATCATCAAATAACTTGTCCTAATAATCATATTTTATTCTTGTAGATGCTATCTAATATAAGACAAGTGTGAGAATATGATTCAGAAGAAAACTTTTGTCGATATGTTATATGTTTATTCATTTTCTCTCTTTCTATTATCAATGTTGAGATGAAAGAAAACGAAAGCAAATTCAGTACTCTGTTTCATGAGTATATTATTTCTTTAAAATATTCTATTCAATCCTTATAGATTATTATTTCTTTGTTTTTTTTTGTGAAGCTGTTGGTCTGAAAAAACGATATGCCATTATAGTTTTTTATTATGTTTATAACATATTGCAATCATCATTTTAGAATAATATCATCATCTCCCATAGATCGTATATATTTTCAACTTCCGTATCACATTACCTTTAAAATATTTGGATTAGCTCATATATTATTTTTATTTTTAAAATATTTTATGCCATATGCTTTTTGATATTTTTCTACTATTTTTTCTGTTTTATCAGTACTATTGTTGTCAGAAACAACTATTTCTATTTCTTCTTTATTAAATCATTCTTGGGTTACTATCGATTCGATGCATTTTCATAAATAGGTTTCTCTGTTATATGTTGGTATGCATATACTTATTAATGGTCTTTTATTTGTCATAATTAGTAATAATGTGGTAAATATTTTTTCGTGTATCTATATTTTTAGTAAAAGATTGCCTATGAGTTAATTATTTCTTTGGATTTATTTTTTGTTTTTACTTTTCTTTTAGTGCTTTTACTTCTTTTCTTAATAACTTCAAACTCGGATAATTAATTCCCATAATACATACATAATAGCCAATTCCAATCAATACAAAATATCACAGATTTTTGTATCTATAGATATCTTCCAAAACAAATATTTTTTCTTTGAAATAATATAATATCCCAGATATGATTATAATACCTATCAGGTTTTTGATAAAAAAACACCAATCAAAATCAATATCCTTTTGCTTATTTACTAATCTATAACTTAACACAAATAATATAATCCATGAAATTATAGTTGCTGCAATAACGCCAATTATTCACCAAATCTGGATAAAAATAAAATTGAGAATGATATTTACCAAAAGAGCTGCTCCTATTATTTTTGCTCTTTGTTTGACTTTCCCCATACCTGCTAACAAGCTAAAATTGACTCCAAATAGGATATTGAAAATGAGAAATATTGATGAGTATACTAGCAATTGCCCTGAATAGAGAAACTTTTGTCCAAAAAGTATTGTCGCTATTTCTG
>CALMEO010000133.1 GCA_937862935.1 uncultured bacterium
TCATTTTTCCTAGATTTTTTTGCTCTTGTCCTAAGCGGAGTCTTAGGGTACTTTTTGCATCAATGGCAAAAAGTAAGGCCAAGCCGGCGAGGCGATAGAAAGTAAACTAAACAGTACGATAAAAAGTTGAAAAATATTCTTACTTCTCTACACTTCACATACTTTACCCTATAATCGGTCCCATGATATTTACTGATGCATATGCAAAACATCTCTATCAAATCTCTTGTGAGGAACAACAAAAAGAGGAGGAAGAAAAATACGGCGACGATGGCGAATTTGATGATGAAGAAGAAGCAGAAGACGACGAAATACTGCTCATCAAGCGAAAAAATGGAAGTATCCAAAATAGAAAATAACAATAGATACATACAAATAAATCAGGGAAGAGACTTTTTTTTAAAGCCAAAATTTTTGCAAAAAAAACAAAAAGGAATATACTCAAATATACTTTATCTGATTTTTTTTGACGATATGTCCTTATTCAATAGCCACAATATACATCTCATCGATGCTCACAAGAGACTTCATTTTATCAAAAATGAAGAAGGGGAATGGATACCACACCAACTTTCTGAGCAAGAACGAGAAGAAAGACAACAACAAGAAGAGATAAAAGAAAGAGGGATTTGTATTGTCCACACACCAGGGCATGCTATCTGAGATACAGCAGAAAGGATATTGGCAAACCTCAATTTGCATCATGAGCTTCCCTTGCAAGTAGTGATTTTTTCCCAAGAAGAACATATACCATCATCCCAAGACAATCATAAGGTTATTTTGGTGGGAGGAAAGTGATATACGCCATTATCCCAAAGACATATACCACTAGAAGATGCTACACTAGCATGATTGGTACAACGTATCAATGAAGATATGATTATGCAGATAGATAGCATTCGTGATGATATCCAGGAGTTGTTTTTTGATCTCAAAGCCAAACCCTATCACGCACCCACCAATCATGTCTCCAAAACCCAAAAAAGCAAAGCAAAAATTATGAGAAAACATA
>CALMEO010000134.1 GCA_937862935.1 uncultured bacterium
CACCATCAACATCAAACTGGGCATAGATAGTTTTATTTTCATATCCAGGAGAAAGCGTCCAGGATTTGGATGTAGCATACGCTTCTCGATCAGACCAAGAAGATCAGTTATTAGAGAATCTCATTTGGTTGGCAGGAGGAGTGGTAGAGATATGTAAAGTTACGGAGTCAGAGGTAGTAGAAGGAGCATCGTCATTGATAGTAAATGATCCAGTCATACTCAAAGGTGTACTAATAGCAAAATCAGTAAAGTGAGTAGTAAGAAATTCCACATAAGGGTATGCTCAAATATTTATAACTGTTGTAGTGCCATGTAAATTCCAAGTTGTTCAGTTGTCCTGAGAATAATATATATCTACTACATCTCCATAGTTTTTTCACGGAGCTGGCATTCTAATAGTCACCTCTACAGGAAGATTGTCAGTGTTTTCAAAATTAATACGTTCTCATGTAGAACCAAAACTTGCCGCAGAGATAACATTATTCAACGATATAGTCTGTAACGCTAATACGTCCGGTACATGTAATATTCCTGTATATAGATTGTTATTTGTGGTTTTAACTATTGTTCATTCTGGTATTTGGGCTTCAATGGGAGTAGTAGATCCAGAAGATTGCATAATTATAGCGGCCAATATTTTACCCATACTATCTCTTGTTCTAATCTTTTTGCTTCCTACCAAGAAATTTGTCATATTAGGTTTTATACTTCAAGTTCAACTAGTATATCAACTAGCGATTAATGTACTATTCATTTCTTCTTGTATACTTGCTGATGGCAAGTCTATGATATCACTTTCTACTATAACGGTTGTTTGTGTAGTGATGGAGTACGTTTGTGATTGTAATCATATATTCAATGTTGTTGAAACTGTTTGTCATTCATTATCATGAGCATTTAGTCTTACATAGAACTGATCTCCATTTTTACCCGTTGAAGATGATCATTTACTAGATCAATTTTTATAGATGGTTCAATCTCCACTGAGATAGATGATATTGTCTAATCATGAGCTCATTCATGTGAGTGTGATGATATTTGAATTATAAGCTTGTCCGGCAGTAGCATTTGTCTGATTTCATAAATCAAAGGCATCTGGATTTCTATCATTGAGATAATAATCTCCCATTTCTACATTTATCAGTCCATTATTTTTATTCTCAGAATGATAGGTAAACGCTCAGTTTTGATAAGAAATAGAGGAAATGTTGGCATTAGCTCATGTAATGAGAAGCGAAAGAGATTTTCTTCTAAGATCATCTGGAACGCTTAAAGTATCAATATGTATTATCAATTGATTTCAACTGATTGTGGTATGTATATTTGTTCACTGTTTTGTGGCTACATATTCGTACACCTCTTGAGGACCAGCAAACCATATATTATCTGATCAAAATTTACCATAATTATTAGCGATATTATCCATTAAGTATTTCCATAAATCAAAATACATTCAACCATTAGCATTCCCTGTAAAAAGAACTCCGTGAGTAAAGGACTGTCTCCAAAGTTTTGTAGTTGGGATTGAACTATTAGACATCAATGTATTTATATCATTCATTATGTTTCATGTAGTAGAATTTTGAGACGTAACAAATTTTCTATTCATTTGGAAGTGATAGAGATCTACATTGTTATATATGTTTATTCAATTGGTTCAATTATTAATATTTTGAGCAGAAACTGATTTATATCATTGGTCTCGAGCTGGTTGTGTATATGCGGGGTCTCAACTAGGTAATATAAAATGTGTAAGATATACTCAAGATAATCCGATACGATCTCTGACGTATTCATAATTTTTTTGTATTTCATAAACATAATCCAATCCAGTGGTCCCTGGTGGATTGTCTGGATAGTTAAATAGTTCTCATACTTCTGGATAAGCAGCACTTGTTCGTCAGTGATTTATAACATCTCGTCAATTTAGATAAGCTTCTCTCAGTTCTGTCCATTTAATATAACTAGGAGTTGTTACATGAAGATCACTAAATGCTGAGTTCACAGAATATCGAGCATATCATCATCTAAAAGCAACGTCATTTCATGCTCAATCTGTATAATATAATCATGGTGAAACAAAATTTGTGTTCCATCATGATACAACTCATCACATTAAATATTTGAATACTGGTTGGTATCAGTCATCCAATCAATCATCATATACCATACCATAAGCCACATCCTTATTGTATTTTACAGGAGCTTTAGTGACTGTTCAAGTAGATATATCAGAATCAAAAGTAATAGTAATAGTTTTAGGAATAGAAATTCTAAATGTAGCTCAAGTAATATTTCAAGCAGTATCGCGTACTTCAAATACATAATCTCATTCAGCAGATATTTGTGTCCCACTTAAGTAAGTATTTCCATTTAATGTTGCTCATAATAAATTAGAATCAGAAAATATTATATTCACAGGTTCATTATATGTAGTTCAACTAATAACTCATGAAAATATTGGAAATATAAGATCTAACTTTGTTGTAATAGTAAAGTCTGATGAAACAACATTAGCTATAAAAGTTCAAGATCTAAGCGTGTTATAATTGTTACTAGATGTTATCTGTATATAGAATTGGTCAGTATTGACTCAAGTTCAAGAAGTTCATATATCGATTCAATTTTTAAATATCGTTCATTGTTGTCACGTTAAAGATACAGTAATCTCAGCTGCTGGATCCATTCAAGTAAGAGTTATAACATTAGATGTATACACCTGATTTAACTCTGCTCAGGTAATACTATCAAAAGAGAAATTATTCGGAATATTATCAATAATTTGTTCCAATGTTGTAACAGTAAAATCAGCAGAAGTAGTTCATATTATAAGACTTCAAGATCTAAGGGTATAGTAATTACTACTAGAGGTAATTTGAATATAGAATTCATCACCATTCGTTCATGTTCATCATGTTCAAATATCTACTCAATTTTTAAATATTTTTCACCGTCAGTTCAGATTAACATATTCCCAAGTTCAAGAATCCATTAAAGTAAGCGTAATTATATTTGAAGTATATACCTGATTTAAGTTTGCTCATGTAATGCTATCAAAATAAAATCCATCTGGATTTGTATTTGTAAATTCTATCTGTGCTATGTATCTATTAATGTCGTATGATAGATTTGAAAATCAAAAACTAGGAGTTCAATAACTAATATTTCTTACTTGTTTTATAAGTCATGTTCCATACGTAAAGCTCACAAATTCAACTCATGTTCGATTTTTATATCATCTATTGGTTGTAGACCAAGATGTTCAAGATATAAGGTCTCTTGAATCGTTAGTTCTAGGATTTGTTATATAAGGATATCATATAGTTAATCATGTATCAATATTCCCATCGTTTCGTCATAGTCAAGATACTGTCGTATCTCAAGAAGATCCAGCAGTCATTCATCATGCTATCGTATTGGCTGATGATGAACTGGCATTATTAAATAATTTCATACTACCATAATATTTGTTATTTAATCAACTTTCTAAGTATACTCAAGTAGCATTATTGTTATAGAATCGAGAGTTATTTATTATATTGTTAGATGAATTATTTTGAAAACGCATTCAATACCAAGAATTATTATAGCTCATACAGTTTGATACGACGCTATTTTTAACGTTACTAAAAACTATTCATTGAAAAGCATTGTTATAAAACTGTGAATTAGATATTATTTGTCATGTACTATTACTTATATAAAATCAAACACTTTTGCTATTAAAAACCTGATTATTTATGAAATAGTTTGGATTATTGTTTGTCGTCATGTGAACATTATAAGCTCAGTTGTTATAAAATAGAGAGTTCGATATTGCTGTGTTTTCAGATCTTTCTATCTCTAATCCAATCCTATTATTTAACGAGCTTATAGAGTTTATACTAGAGTTTTGAGTAGTATAAAAATATATTCAATATGAATTTCCAGATGTTGTGTTTCAATCGAAACGATAATTTCATGCTCCGTCATTCAGTCCGTCAATAAGAATATCAGATAATATTAGGTTGTTCTTTGTGTTGGATTTAAACATAGCTGATATTGATCCTCAAGAATTTAATGCTACATTACTATACATTCTTGTTGTTCATCTTCATATTACAGCAACACAATTTCATCAATAATTAATTTGGCCAGTAGTTATATACGTTCAAGAATTTAATACATATATAGTGTTAGCTAACAGTGTTTGAGGTAAACTATTTATTCAACTCACAGAATGATTCTGCACATTAACAATGCTTATAGTTCATGTACTACAAGGATTCGAACTTCGTTCTTGTGTGTATGCGGTTTTATTATCCCCTGAATTACCAAATATAGCCTCTTTAATTTGAATAGTAGTAGGATTTGCTCTCCAAAAAGAATCATTAATAAAATTATTATTGTTCCATATTTCTGTAGTAGAAATGGCAAAATCAGTAAAGTGGGTAGTTGTAAATTCAACATATGGTTTTCAATATATATCAATAACTTTTGTTTGTGTATGTGTATGTCGCGTAATTCAATTATCATGCGAATAACTAACTACTACAGGTGCTTCTATCTGGATGTTTGGTGCAGGCATTCTAATAGTCACATTTGCTGGTTTATCATTAGCATCTTGAAATATTATATTTTCTTCCGTAGAACCAAAACTAGCTACAAAAACAATATTTGGGAGGGATACGTTTGTAGTGTCTTTTACTTGAGGTAGATGTAATATTCAAGTATATAGATTATCATCAATGGTTTTTAGTATTGTTCATTCTGGTATTTGAACTTCTATTGTATTGGTTTCTTCTATAGATTGTATGATAATGGGATATAATATTTTTCCTAGACTATCTCTGGTACTAATGCTTTTTTTTCATACGAGAAAGTTATTTAACGTTGGTTTGAGACTTCCTGTTCAATCATTATATCAATTATTAATAAGTTTTGTTTTGGTTGTTGATACAGAATTAGAATCAGGCAAATATATTATATTTTCCTTAGTTGTGTTTTTTGATGGAATTTTTTTGTTGATAGTCGTAGTAGTGTCAAAAGTATTAGTGGTCCCAGAAGTAAGCGATAGTGCAAATTGACTAGAATTTCATTCTGTATCTATCTGTCACAAAATGTTTCAAAACTCTTTTATATCTCAAGTAGTATTAGATGTTCCAAGAAAAATATCATGAATATTATTTCAAAAATATATTCCTAATCATATAATCAAAAGAGAAAACACGATTAAGAGTATTTTTTTAATAAGACTAGATTTAAACATCATATATGCTGACAATATAAAACATAATCATCACCATTATATGGTTTTTTTTGCTTTTCGTCAAATTTTGGAACATATTGTTCATGTATTTACCATTAAGAACCAAATATACTAAAAAAACTTGTATTATGCCCCTAAAAAGATAGAAAATAGCGTCCAAATATTTTTTGTTATTTTGGAAGTATTCTTTTTTTTGAAATTATATATTATCTATATGATACCTATCAAAAAAGCTCAGCATACTTTCGAATTCACAAAAAATTTACCTACATCAATGCTTTATTGTTTCACAACGATTTTATTTATCTTTATAGTGTCAGATGAAAATTAGTAAACAAATGATCT
>CALMEO010000135.1 GCA_937862935.1 uncultured bacterium
CTTCAGCACCTTGATCGCTGCCTTTTTACCCAGCCTATTCTCTGCATAATAAACATCTGACATTCCTCCCGAACCTATCACGTGTTTGATGGTGTAATTGGCTACTGTTTTGTTGATCATGTTCTTTTATTTTATAAACCAAAAACTAACTACTGCTACTTCCTTTTTAGTGATTGCAATTTCAATTTTTATTATTCCTGCGTCCCTTCTTTGTTTCTAATAATTGAAATTTTGTACAATAATTTTATTATAAAAATATCGTTAAGATTTTCATCAACTTGGCAATCATGAGTTATTAGTAGATTGCTATTCTTTTTGTATAAAAACTGTGTATTTTCAAAATATTTCTTGGAATAGCCTGTTTCACAATATTCATCACCAAGTCCAGGAAAAGGAGTACTGTACGCAATTCCTGTTTTTGTATCTATGATTATTGTACTTGTCTCAATCCATGCTCCGATACCTTCATCAACATCATCAACAGTCATAACTTTTTCCATATCATACAGTTGATAGTGCCCACCGAAGTTAACACTATTTTTATTATAATCAGAAATAACAGTTTTTATGTCATTTATTTTTACTTTACTCTTTTTACTATTGAATGGAGCTTTTTTTGAATCCTTATTGTATGATGCAGGATAGTCTTCAAATCGATAGCCATAGTAATTTTTGGATGGTTGGATTTTTAATACTTCTGATTTGGATTGTGCGATCTCGTTAACGAAAGGCATAAAAATGGCAGCAGCAAAATCTGAAGCATATTCAATGGTATTTTTATTTGGTTCTAAGTTACCTTGATATGCTGCGTCATATGTAACGAGATACACCGGATTATTATCGAACGTTTTGTCTGTATCTTGTTGTTTTTGACCATATGTCAAAAATGATATAAATAGGAGAACTACCATTGGAGTTTTGAATAAAAATGTTTTCATCGCTTTTTATTAAATTGTTAGATATTTTGGTTTATTTTAATGAATGGCTTACTATCTTGATCATGACCTTTTATTCATTTTATTTTTGGCGTAATACACATCCGCCATTCCGCACGAGCCTATCAGGTGTTTGATGGTGAAATTTGCTACTGTTTTGTTGATCATGTCTTTTTATTATAATTCGAAAAATAACGACTACTTCTAGGCATACTTTTTTGTGATTGGAATCTCAATTTTTATTATTTTTACGTCCTTTTTTTGTATCCAGCAATTGAAATTTTGTACCATTCCATTTGTAAACCTTTATAATAAAAATTTCTGCATAATTAGAATCAACATCACACTCATGAGTGATAAGCAGATTACTGTTCTTTTTATAAAGAAAAACTGTATTCTCAAATATTTTTTCCGAATACCCTGTTTCACAATCTTCAAAACCAAGCCCGGGCAATGGAGTTGGATAGGCAATTCCTGTCTTGACATCTATGATTATGGCACTGATTTCCTCCCATGTTCCTTGACTGTCATTTTCAGATCCTCCTATAGTACCAGCTTCGCACAAAATATAATGACCTCCGAAATTAACACTACTTTTCTTATAGCTTTGAGCAACTGATTTTATATCATATATCTTTGCTTTATTGATATTAGTATTAAATGGAGCCTTTATCAAATCTTTATTATAAGATGCCGGATAGTCTGCAAAGGCGTATCCATAATATTTTTTGCCTGGTTGAATTGTTGTTTCTTCTGATATCGATGGATCTGTCACGCAAACCATAGGCTTATCGATGATTGCATTCCAATCTGATGAATAACAGCTATTAGTATGATCAGGATTTGTTTCATTTTTACTTGCTTTTGCATTCGCAACAGAATATACCGGAGTATTATCCGGATTGTAAGCTGAACTACCCTCGAAATACTGAATTTTATAATCAATAATCACATCAATGGACTGAGCATGTAGAAAGCTTGTCCAAATAGTACAAAGTATGAGCAGTGGTTGTATCAAATTTTTAATGTTCATGACTTTTTAATTTTATGTTACAAAAATATACAATTTTTATAGTTGTAGACAATGGATTACATCTAAAGACATTTTCATTACATCTGACGTATAAAGCCATTGATTTTTATTTCTGTCTATTTGCATCATTATGCTTCTTGGTATAACTTCAATTAAACTCATAGGGGTTTCTTTTAAATTTATCACTATTATATATTTACATCGTTAATGTATTATTAGCTTCACCATCATCATTTACACCCTTGCTACTTGGCAAATTTCTGTGACATACATCTGGCATCTCGGTTTGGATATCATATTTTTTTATCGGGTAAAAAAATGTTATTGTATTGCTTGTAAATATATTTTGAGTTCTTCATCAATGACGTCTATCACGTTAGCACCAAGTCATTGAGTGCGTAATACAAACCCCGTTTGCGCTCAAGATCTTTACTCAAAAGATATCCCCTATTTTTTACAAATATATCTATTATCACTGCCTATTGTTTGCACAAAAGCACGGCTATTTTATTTATTTGCCGTACTTTTGTTCATTTTGTTTTTAGAAATCAATCCATGACTTTCTTCGTTCCAGTCGCTTGTTGCCACCCCCCCGACAAGTTTGTCTAGGTTCCTTCACTATTAATCCATTTCGTATGGCTTCATGTGCTCCTTGCGTCGTAACCGCTTAGTCATCCCTCACAAAGCCACTCCTTTCAACTGACAAAATAAAGAAATCTATGTTAACACTTGAACTTAAAAGTAGCAAGTGTGAAATATTCTATTGTTTCTTCTCCCGTCGGGGGAAATCTTGTAATTTTTCTAGGTACAGTAGCCAATAATGTGAAATCATTATTGCTAGTTTTTAAAACAGAAAAATTTATTACTATATCATCTGCTACTTCATGGAAATGTGTAATTGATGTAAATCCAAAAACATACATTTTAATTTTTTTATCTGCAACGTCCAAGTTGAAAATTTGAAAGTTGCTTAATAAATCTCCACCCTTTACTATATGTCCTCGTTGATCGTAAGCAAAAACATATTCCGAAGTATATTTTTCTACATCCCATCCCCTCTGATGATGAGTTGTATGAGTAATTTTAGATAGTCGTTGTTGGTCATCATAGAAATATAAAATGCTATTATCTACATGTTGAGACCCAATACTTCTGTGTCCATCATCTATGTAAACTCTCCCACTATATACTATTTCAATCAACTTATCTTTGCTTTCATTAATCCTCCTGATAATAGAATCTGTTTGATCGGATTCTTTATTACCCAGTGATAATGAATTAATTATTTTTTTTGTAAATTTCATAAATCTAACATTTTAATTATTATTGCTATAAATATATCGTTTTTTTTTAATTTCGACCATTTCTATTGGGGTTTCAGGTCGCCAAACAAAATTCATTATACATTTAACTCGGATTATCGTATAATTTACGACTGTTTTGTTTATCATACCTTTTTATTATATTTACGATAATTTACTTTTATCATGAATATTGCTACTATTCCCAATTTCGTCCTGGTATTTACAGAATTTAATTTTTATTATTTTTGCGTCCCTTTTTTGAATCCAACAGTTCAAATTTATTACCATCCCATTTGTAAACCTTTATTAAAAATATTTCACCTAGTTTAGAGTCCATTTCGCATTCATGTGTTATAAGCAGATTGCTATTCTTTTTATAAAGAAACTCTGTATTTTCAAAAAGCTTTCTTGAATAGCCAGTTTCGCAATAACCATCCCCCAGTCTCC
>CALMEO010000136.1 GCA_937862935.1 uncultured bacterium
CAGGAAGTATATCACATCGAAAATATTCCACATCACGAAATCAAACATAAAGAAAATTCAATCAAAAACATTAGTGAAGAGGAAAAAGAAGTGTTGATCAATGGAAACTATATTTCAGCAAAAGATGCTCAATATATAACTATTCGAGAGATTTATAATGAGGAATTTGCAAAACTTGTATGGATGCTCCAACGGGGAAATGATGAAGCAGAAGCACGATTTTGGAGACAAATCGGTCAAAAGTGAATCTTAGAAGAATTCGAACATAGGGGAATCCAAAAAGGAGATATTTTTAAGGTACTTAGTCCATATAACGGACAAAATCCAAAATATATACAATATTAATTAATGAATAATGGATAATGAAAGATGAATAATGTAGGAACCACTGGAACAAACTATTGTATAATTTACGATAGTTGGTGATCAGACAAATACCAACATTATTCATTATTAATTTTTAATTTTTCATTTCGATGATGTTCGTAATATTGTCTATCAGTGATAGTGATAAACATCGAGGGAAGGTAGTAGAGGAGTATACAAAACGTTTAGGTAAATCTGTAAAAATAGAAAATATTAAACCAAGTAGAAATGGGAATACTCAACAGATAATCAAAGTCGATACAGAAAATATTATTGCTCATCTCAAAAAGTTTTCAGCATACAAAAAAATTCTTCTGAGTAAAGAAGGGAAGTTTATAGATACAATGGAATTTCATAAGCTTTGTACCAATAATGATTGTATGTTTATCATAGGATGACCGTACGGGCTTGACGAACAATTACTGTCGAGTCATATAGATCATAAAATTTCTTTCTGAGCTATTACGCTTCCTCATGGCTTAGCAAAAGTAACTTTACTAGAGCAGCTCTATAGAATCGGAACTATAGAACAGGGGAAATCCTATCATTATTAACAAAAAAAATTGAGTTTATAGATTATTTGTATATAGTTTGTCATAAACAAAATAAAAACATAAATATGGAAATCACATTAAATGTAAAAGAGCTCATTGGCTTAGCTCGATTGACCGTAGAGCAAGCAGAAAAATTCTGTACCCACGCAAATTACAAACTAAGTGGATCGATATTTGTTCTTCTCGATAACCAGGAATTTCTTGGGTATACAAAATCAAGTGTACGCTTTGGTACGATTATACGTATTACTGCAAAAAACCAGGGAACTGTTACCTTTACAGAAAAAGGAGAAAGAAGAAGTATTCTATTAGGTGACTCAATTCTTATCGTTTTCAAGGATGATAAACCAAAGTATGCTATCTTTAATGAATAATAATTATGCTGATACTGTTTTTCGTATCAGTTTTTTTATTTCTTTTTGCAATTTGGCTACTAATTATTATATTTTTTGTGAAAGAATTTTGTAATGATTAGCGAGACAGATTATATCGTCTGAAGATGAAAATAAAGATTGAAAAGCAAAAGATGGAAAAATGAATGCGTCCATCGTTCAATTAATTTCCCTCTTTGGTCTATATAATCTGTCTAATCGTGTATATTTTCTTTCTTGAGACCAAGACTAGTCCTTAGTATTACTATAGGCAAACCTAGTTCCAGGTTTCAGTTTTATTATCTATGTTTTTATGTATGTCTATTAAAAAAAAGGAGTTTACACTTCACACACAGTCCTTCGATCGAGAAGGAAAACAACTTTCATTTGAAACGGGAAAACTTGCAGTTCAAGCTGATTGTTCATTGAGGTTCCAATTCGGAGAAACAGTATTATTATGTTCTACTGTGATGGAAAAAAATCCGAGATCAGATTCAGATTTTTTGCCTTTGATGATTGATTTTAGAGAAAGTTTCTCCGCAGCAGGAAGACTTGGAGGCGCAGCATATAGAAGAAGAGAAGGGAGGCCTTCTGATCAGTCAGTTCTTTATTGTAGACTTACTGATAGAGCACTTAGACCTATGTTCCCTAAGGGAATGATCAATGATGTAGTGATCACTATTACGCCGCTTGCTCTTGATCAAGAATTAGATTTGGGTGTTTCAACTATTATCGGATCATCATTATCCATCATGACGGCAGGGATTCCATTTGATGGACCAGTAGGTGCAGCACAAATCGGGTATATTGATGGCAAATTCATTACTAATCCAACGAGATCTGAATCAGAAAAAAGTTTATTTTTATTATTGGTCGCAGGAAAGAAAGGATCAATCAATATGATCGAAGCGGAAGCTAATGAAGTACCAAAAGATTTGCTCAAACAAGCATTCGAATTTGGACAAAAAGCAATCGATATATCATGTGATTTTCAAACAGAGTTTCTCAAAAAGCTTACGATAGATATCAAGGAAGTTATGTATAATAAACCATCAGAAGCGCTCATTGCATATATCAGCAATATTCTTACCAAAGATAAATTAGCAGCACTTACTGGTAATACTAAAGTACCATTCAATGAACTATCTTCTCTCTATGAAAAAGAAGTATTAGCAATATGTAAAGACAATATCGCTGACAACGAACAATCAGATTTCACGGAAACTAAAGTGAAAATGTGAGTATTTACCGTAATAAAATATTTTCTCCGTCATCGTACGATTGATACAGGCAAAAGGATTGATGATAGAGATCAAAAAGAAATAAGATCGATTTATTGTGAAGTAGCAAGCTTACCGAGAGTACATGGAAGTGGTTTATTCCGAAGATGAGATACTCAAGTATTGACCACGGTTACTTTGTGAGGACCAAAAGAATATCTGATTCTCGATGATATGGAAAACAATAATGTTCATCAGAGATATTTCCATCATTACAACTTTCCTCCCTTTTCTGTAGGTGAAGCAAAAGGAACAAGAGGAACAGGAAGAAGAGAAATTGGTCATGGAAGATTAGCAGAAAAAGCATTAGAAAAAATGCTTCCTACAATGGAAGAGTTTCCTTATACTATCAGAGCAGTATCTGAATGTTTATGATCATGATGATCAACATCAATGGGGTCAGTTTGTGGCTCAACTTTAGCACTTATGGATGCATGAGTACCTATCAAAAAACCTGTTGCAGGTATTGCTATGGGATTAATGACTGACCATGATGATGACGATAACATTACTAAACATATTGTACTCAATGATCTTATGGCGACAGAGGATTTTACGGGGGATATGGATTTTAAGGTTGCAGGAACAAGAGATTGAGTGACAGCTATCCAATTAGATACAAAATTAAAAGGTATCTCTATGAATATTGTCCATGAAACAATTGATAGGGCATGTGAAGGATATAATGAAATTATGGATACTATGTTGCAAACTATAGCTGAACCAAGGACAAGTCTTGGTGAATATGCACCAAAAATTAAAATTATCCACATCAAACCAGAAAAAGTAAGAGAAGTTATTTGAAAGGGTGGTGATGTTATTAATGGTATTATAGAAAAAAATCCTGGAGTAAAAATAGATTTTGAGGATGATGGAAGATGTTATATCGGTCATAGAGATCAGTCAGTTATCGATACAGTAGTTGATATTATTTTAGAGATAGCTTCTGATTTAGAGGTTGGGCAAGAGTTCGAGGCAAAAATAAAAAGAATTGAAGATTATTGATTATTTGTAGAACTTCCCAAAAAGAAAATGTGACTTTGTCATATTTCCAATCTTGGAGAAAGATTAACAACACCACTTACTGCACATTTCAAACTCGGACAAATTATTAGAGTAAAAATAAAGGGTATAGATCCTGATGGTAAAGTTGCTGTAGTAAAAATTTAACATACATAAGGGGACGTGGGGAAGGGTATAAAGGCAATGAATCTAGACATTCCTATATTCCCTGTCCCATGTTCCTTTTTATTTTTTAAAATCTGTATTCATGAAGTTTATCAAAACCCTTGGAATATTTTTGATTGTACTAGTTATATTAGTACTTATCAACCGGTGGTATCTTTGAGGATTTGTACGTCTGGAGGCCAAAGAACAAAATATGGGTCCTTATACAATAGCATATGTTAATTTTGTAGGAAATTATGGAAAAGTGTGACCATCGATGACAAAGGTCTATGAAATACTCTCTGGTGCAGGCATTATCTCCTATACCGGGGTGGGTATCTACTATGATGATCCTGCTGTCATTTCATGAGAACTTCTAAGAAGTGATATTGGGGCTATTATTGATCCACAGGATACTAACAAATTGTTTGATAATAAAGATATACAAATCAAAACGCTTACTGCGGGAAATAAAATAGTCGTTGAGTTTCCTCTCAAAAACACATTTTCCTCTATGATAGGACCTATGAGAGTCTATCCCGTTATGACAAAATATATGGAAGAAAATGGGTACACTAATGAAATCCCTATGATTGAATTGTATGATATGCAAGCAAAAAAGATCTATTATATAGCTGAAGTGAAAAAATAATAGGTAAATAGTATTTCAAATGAAGAAGGCGCCTGACAGCGTCTTTTTTAGTATATATCGAGGGAGAATGATATTATATATCATTTTAATAAATTTGGCAAAAAAATATTTTTTTTTAGGGGCTAAAATTGCAAA
Organism: uncultured bacterium; assembly: GCA_937862935.1. Classification (GTDB taxonomy): domain Bacteria; phylum Patescibacteriota; class Gracilibacteria; order Absconditabacterales; family Absconditicoccaceae; genus CAJBLF01. Next base: position 4,526 of record CALMEO010000136.1, read on the forward strand.
AAACAAGAGAACAGATATACTTAAAGAGCAATATATTTAGCTATATACTGAATCATGAAAGAAACATGAGAACATCATCATGATAATCTTATAAAAAAAAATCATGCTAATAGGCAGGAGGATATTGCTGGTATAATGAGTGAGAAAAGAGAAGAGATGGAATGAAAAATCCTTATACTGACCAAATTAGCAACATGTTATTATGGAACAGACAAACAGATAAATTATACGAAGTATTTACAAAAGGAAGATATTTCTATGGAAGAAGATGAAAAGAATATCTATTGAGAACATCTATATACATTAATAAAATATGAAGGGAAAAATATGTTGATTCAGATAGGTTCAGGAGAATTTACTCCAGAAATATTTACGAGAAGAGATATACCAGAACTTAACTGATTTTCACATGGACCATTACCACTATTCGTAGTAAGTGCCCGAGCAGAAGAAGAACATAAAGAAAAAAATCCCAAAAAATTTCTTAATGAACATGCTCTACTATATTCCCCCAAGTGATGAAAGGTCGAAGTACGCACAAGCTATAAACAAAGAGAAACTGATATTAATTATGGTGATAGTAATGGTATTATAGAGTATACTGATGTGATTATTATATTACAAAACGCACAGATTCATAAAACCTTTCCCAATGAAAAAAGTTTTGCAAAGTTTGTTGATAAAATAAAGGAACTTAAGACATATACCCCAGAAAAATTACGAATAAAAATCAATATAAAAGAAGAATTTTTTGAAGATAATGATCCAGTTAAAAGTTTTTATGCTACAGTGGTTTCTTGTCTTTTATATCTGAGTGACAATAATCAAGAAAAAATGTATGCACTTGTTCAATCCTTTGACGTTCATAAACAGGCATTTATAAAAAAAATATCTTTTACCTCTTAATATATTATAATGAACCTTACTCCTATCAAGATAGTTGTTGATGACATAAAAAGTATTAAAATCCAGTGAGCAACAAATATCGCTAAAGCAGGAATAAATGTTTTGAGCAAAGAAATCAAAACGCAGACTTTTAAAAATATAAAAGAATTTGATACCTTCCTTAAACAAGCAATTGTTCTGCTCAAAAACGCAAGAGCTACTGAACCTATGTTGTTTAATTGACTCAAAGCATGCTTAGCAGAGTATAAAAAGTTAAGTGAAAAAAAAGAGCAGCTAAAAACTATACAACTAGCACTTTCCAAAGTAGCTAAGGTATATGTACAAGATATCGAGACTGAGGAAGAATTAAGACCAATTATTGGAGCAAAAATTATCAAAAAAAATATGAATATTATGACACACTGTCATTCGTGATCTGTAGTCAAATTACTAACAACAGCACATAAACAAAACAAAAAAATTCATGTATACAATACGGAAACAAGACCATTATATCAGTGAAGAAAAACATCACAAGATCTTGTCAAAGCAGGTGTCCCAGATACAATGATTACCGATAATGCTGCACCATTTTTTGTAGATAATCTCTATGAATCTGACGTTTATATCGATATGGTTATTATCGGTTCTGATGCTATAAAAATTGATGGAAGTGTATACAACAAAGTAGGAAGCTTCTCTATCGCGCTAGCAGCTTGGCATTCTAAGATACCAGTTTATATCGTAGGAAGTTTGACTAAGGTAGATACAGAAAATACCGTAAAAATAGAACAAAGATCTGGTCAAGAACTACGATCAAATGCTCCGAAATGACTTGAAATTCTCAATTACGCATTCGATATGGTTCCTGCAAAATTCATAACATGAATCATTACCGAATACGGTATTATCAAACCAAAAGATATCAAAAAAACAGTGAAAAAATACTATCCATGGATGATAAAGTAAAAATTTATTAGCAATAAAATTGTCAGTATGGTAGAAATACAGGAAATACAACATATTAGCAATAATGATAATCTTACTATTATGGTAGAGAAACAATTTTGAGTTTCTCGAAATACATTTAAAAAAACCAATAAGGATTGGTTAGAAAAAATGGCAAAAATACCAGGGAAAGACGAAAAATATACATGAACATTACAGCAAAATATGCGTATTAGAGAGAGAATATTACAAAATAACATACTTCCTTTGCATAGTTATACTGAGATGGTCAATAAGTTTTCTCCACAACACCAAAATGCAATCAAAGAAAGGTTTACTGATAAAGAAATCAATACATATATTAGTAATTTGCCCAAAGAGCAGATAGCAGTATTTAATACTATGTCATCTCCCCAATTAATCTGATTTTTAGAAGAACAGATACAATGAATAAATCAAAAAAAAGAAAAAATCCAACAAGAAACAGGTTTACAAGTTGAAACATCAGAGCAGATAGCTAATCTAACCAATTTGACAGAGATACAAAATAGGTTATTTGATTTTTTAGAGAAAAATAATCTTATAGAATTTAAAGTAAATAAGTTAAATAGAAGGTTTGAAAATGATATAATTGAAGATGCATTCCAAAAAAAATTACAAGAATGTAAAGGCAAAAAAAATGAATATGATAAATTAGCTCAAAAATATTGAGGTGAAAAATGAGCAGACGAACACTTGAGATATATGTATATGTTGGATCAGACAAAAAAATCTGATACATATGCAAAATTGAGTGATGAATCAAAATCTGAATTCAATAAGATAATAGTGGATACATATGTTATGAATCAGTGATTAGATATAGATATGTCTGCTTTTTGATTTGAATCACTTTCTAGCGATGCATCTACGACTCTGGTTGATACCTACAGTGAAAACACTTCATATGCTGCGGTATTAAATAATATATATAGTGATAAAGATAATGATATTCAAAAATTTTTTGATAAACAAGAAAATAAACTCACTGAATTAGTACCAGAAATATGAAAAGATAAAGTATATTATACAAAGTTGCTTACCTTGTATCCAGAATTAGATACTATGAAAGATGGTAAAAAAGTCTCAGAATATATGAAATATGTAGATGAGGACATGATAGTAAATAAAGATATTACCAATGAACAAAAAAAAATTATGGAAACACTAGTACCTATATTTAAAGAGCAAGCGAAAACATATGAAGATGAACTTCTAGAAAAAGCAAATACACTTACACAAAAAGTTGCTATAGAACAATGTGTAGCTACATTAGAAATGTTTATGGATGTGGATATCAACGAAAAAGAAAATATCATCAAAAAGTTGAATATTTTAGATAACAAGGATGCTGTTTCTTCAGATTGGGTATTACATCTTGATGGTACTATTAATGGAAAGAAAATAAAACTCTCGTACAATCTTGCTACAGGTAAAGTAACATATAAAAATTTTTTAGGAAAGAAGAATGCTACTGACCAAAGCCCAATTTCTCTAGACGCACAAGACAATGAAACAGAAGTTCCATTGATTGAGCTACCTACTTTGGGCGCATTTGTTGAAGGAGCAAAAAATATTGATTATTCGGAAATTATTCAAAAATCTACTACGAGAGATGAATATGACAAAAATTTTATAGAAAAGATTCAACAATCAGTGAGGTTTACTAATATGTGAGAAAATACTTTACAAAAAGATGTTCTCAAAAAGGTTATCATAAAAGATATGATTGCACAAGATATAGTTGCACTAACATGAAAAGATATATCATTAAATCAAACAACGGACGGCTTGGTTACTAAGGAACAATATCCACAAATGTATGGATTATATAATTATCTCTATAGAAGTTTAGAATATTATTCTCTAAAGTCTATTGATCAACTACAATTATTTCAAAAAAACATTATGACTTTACTCCAATATAAAAATACCATATGAACACAATCTACAGAGACCGTGATGAGATACAAAGAAAAAAATAATGAAATGTTTGTACTTCAAATATTAACAAATCAATCCGAAATTCCTCAAATGTCCTCATTCGATAATCAATGACCAGAAGAGAAATTATGAACATTCTTTAAGTGCTTCGAAAAACAAGCATGAGGTATAACTATCATTGATATAGAGATGATGAATGATTATTTTAAAGCAGCTACTGGAACCAATAAACAGAATAATGAAGTAGGCAAATGGAAGAGGAACCAATATTTTGATAATCTAGTAAATGATTTTGATACAAAGATATCTGGTGACCAAGCTAGCATAGATTTAGATGTACAATTAAAAACAGTATAAAATTTGCCAGACACAAAAAAATCAGTATAATTACATATCCTCGTATAGAGAAAATGTTAGGGGTCAAAAAAAAGAGATAAATATAATATCCTACAAACCAAGAAACTGAGTATTCTCTAAAATATATAGTACTTTTATTTGGTTATACCAACAAAAAATGGATAGTAAAGAACTTCTATCAACACTCAATGACCACCAATTGGCTTATGTTAATTTGGATTTGCCAAATCCTCAGAATGGTGAATATATGCTCTGTGCATTTCATCTTATCCCAGGAGGAAAATTAAATATTCTCCAGGCAGCTTGTGAAGTATCAGCAGAATCTAGTACAGGAACAAATTTTCTTGTAAATACAGAAACACCTTTTTCTCGTGAAATGAATGCACTTGTCTACAAGCTAGATATGGAAAAAAATATCGTATGGATTGCATATCCTACAAGACTTCGAGATAGTTGAGGAAATGTACAAAACATTTTAACTTATATTGCAGGAAATGTTTTCTGAATGAAAGAAATTCAAGCATTAAAATTGTTGGATGTATGGTTTCCACCAACGATGTTGGAAAAATATGATGGACCAAGTTATACCTTAGATGATATGAGAAAATATCTCAATGTTTATGATAGACCTATTCTTGGTACTATTGTAAAACCTAAGATGGGACTCACTTCTGCAGAATATGCTGAAGTAGCCTACGATTTTCGAGTAGGAGGTGGTGATTTTGTAAAAAATGATGAACCACAGGCTGATCAAGACTTTTGTCCCTACGATAAAATGGTAAGACATGTAGCTGAAGCTATGTTCAAAGCAGTCAAAGAGACAGGAAAGAAAAAAGTACATTCATTCAATGTTTCAGCAGCTGATTATGATACTATGATTGCAAGATGTGAGATGATTAGAAATTCATGAATGGAAAATGGTTCTTATGCATTTCTTATTGATGGAACAACAGCAGGTTGGATGGCAGTACAGACACTTAGAAGAAAATATCCTGACGTTTTTATTCATTTTCATAGAGCAGGACATGGAGCATTTACGAGACCAGAAAATCCTATTGGATACACAGTATTGGTCTTATCAAAATTTGCTAGATTAGCATGAACATCAGGTATCCATACGGGTACCGCAGGCGTAGGTAAAATGGCAGGGACTCCTGAAGAAGACGTTACTGCTGCACACAATATCTTTGGTTTGGATGCTCCAGGGCATATCTTTCAACAATCATGGGGAACTATACCAGAAAATGATGAAGATTGGTTAAAAAAAGTCGAGGAAGATCATCATCAACATTTGACAAAAGAAGATGATAGTTGGAGAAATATTAAAAAATGTTGTCCCATTATCTCAGGAGGACTCAATCCTACTTTATTGAAGCCATTTATCGATGTAATGGAAAATGTAGATTTCATAACAACTATGGGAGCTTGATGTCATGCACACCCAGGTGGAACACAGAAAGGAGCGACAGCATTGGTACAAGCTTGCGAGGCATATACAAAATGAATTGATATCCATGAATATGCAAAAGATCATGAAGAATTGGCTCAGGCGATAGAATTCTTTGAAAAAAAAGGAAATAAAGAAATAAAAAATGCAGAAAGAAGTGAAAGTAATTAATTTATTTATTATCCTACAAATTATGCTTATTAATCTTACATGTATATTCTTGTTCTTAGCGTGAATATACTTTGCTATTATTACCTACAGAGCTACTAAAAAGAAGGAGGTTTTCTTTATTATAGGAATCTTTTTGTTTTCTCTGTATCTAGAAGCTATACGATTACATCAGTGAAGTTATAAACTATGACTTAATGATGTACTATGGACAAGTAGAGATATCCTTTGGACATGAGTTATGATTTATTTTTTTCAGTGTATGAGAGACAACTTTAGTCTTGATAAAAATATGCCTAGTCCAAAGAAAAAAATACGTACAAGAATGCTAAAATAAATTTTTTATAAGTAAATTATGAAAAAATGAAAAAACAGATGAAAAATCTTTTTACTGCAAGAACCAAAATTATCGATATCCATGAAGGAGAGGATTTGGTCGTATTGATTAACGAACAAGATGCTTGGGAAAATGGGATAACAAGTATGGATAAGGCATCAATTATCTATGATGATAAAGAGTTTGTTTTTGATGTGAGTTTATCCTCTCATTTTGTCCAGCGTTGAGAAATTGGGATATATAAGGATATTCAAGAAAAATATGAGATAAAATCTGGTCAGTTGGTTACCATAGCATTTACCAAAAACAGTTCAGAATCTTTGGATGCACTCAAAAGATGATTGAATGGAAAAAGACTTAATCAAAAAGAGATTGCTGCTATTATGAAAGATATTTCAAACAATCGTTTCACTGACATTTTGACCACGTATTTTTCTGCGATGGGGTTTTTCTTTCCTTCGAAGGATGAGGATCTCTATCGGATGGCAAAAGCGATGGCAGAAGCAGGGGAAATGCTTCGTTTTCCAGGTATAGTCGCTGATAAACATTGTATGGGTTGAGTATCAGGAAATGAGACAACAATGATTATGATTCCCTTACTTACTTCACTTGGTATCAAGATGCCAAAGACATTTTCCAAGGCTATAACCACACCAGCTGCGACAGGAGAATGTGTAAGTGTATTGATGGATATTTCATTTAGTAAAAAAGAAATAGAATATTTGGTAAAGAAAAATAATTGTTGTTTAGTGCGAGGTGGTGGATTAGATCTTGCTCCAGCTGATGAAAAGCTTATCAAGGTGGCTTATCCCTTATCTATGCAATCATATTCAAGGACAGTTGTAAGTATTATGGCAAAAAAATATGCAATGGGAATCAATCATTCACTTATCGATATCCCGGTTTGACCAAGTGCTAAAGTGCCCGATATGAAAACAGCGAAGTGGCTCAAGAAAAAATACGAATACGTAGGAAAAAAACTTGGTATGAAAGTGCATGTTGAGATTACTCAAGCATTACAGCCGATTGGTGCATGAGTAGGAGCAGTGATGCAGGTAAGAGAAGTTTTGAGAGTATTACAACAACACACAAAAAGACCTATAGATTTAGAAAAAAAAGCAGTACATCTTTCAGCAAAAATTATTGAACTTGTTGGTATGGCAAAAGGTAAAGATGCTGAAAAACTTGCTTACGGACAACTTATCAGTGGTAAGGCATGGACAATGATGCAAAAAATAATCGCTACACAACATGGTGAGCCTAAAATTATGTCTGAAGATTTGAAATTAGCAACAATACAAAAAAATATCGTAGCAGAAAAATCTGGTAAAGTAAAAGATATCGATATGAAGGTGCTAAATGTTGCTGCGAGAACGCTTGGTTCTCCATTAGATTTGCAAGCAGGATTGTATCTTCACAAAAAGCTTGGTGATATCGTAAAAAAGGGTGAGATAATCTATACAATGTATGCTAATGATGAAGATAAAATAAGATTAACAAAAGAATTCCTAGATCAGAAAAAGATGTATATAATTAGCTAAAAGCTTAAAGCTTAAAGCAAAAAAATACATATGTTTTATACAATAAAGATTGTTTATGACTAATATTATAGCTACGATATGACCTGCAATCAATAGTGAGGAACAACTGATCAACTGCTATGAAAATGGTATCAGAATTTTAAGGTTCAATTTTCCTCATTATACCAAGGAAACAGTAGCTAAAGATGTCAAAACTATCCGCAGAGTAGAAAAAAGAATCGGTAAGAAATTTGAACTTTTGCTGGATACAGAATGACCGCAAGTGAGAACATGAGTTGTAAAGACTCCGATTTCTTATATCTTATGAGAAAGGTTTAGAATCGTATCAGAAGAGAAAAAAAGAGGAGATCGTGATCTCTTATGTGATTATGCGTCGTTGATACAAGACGCAAAAATAGGAACAATCATTAAAATAGATTCAGGATTGTTTGATGTAAAAGTGGTAGAAAAATGATCAAAAAGTTTGGTGGTAGAAGCGTTGATGTCATTTACCGTGGGATCAAGAAGACATATAAATACTCCAGGTATTCATTACAAATTGCCTACGATCACCGCAAAAGATTTTGATGATATTCTGTTTGCTATTCAAAACAAATTTTCTTATATAGCAGTGAGTTTTACGAGAAGCAAAAAAGATATCCAAATATTGAGAGATTTTCTCAAGAAAAATAAAGGAGATCAGATCAAAATAATTGCAAAAATAGAAAATCAAGAGGGTATAGATGATATCGAAAATATTATCCAGGTAAGTGATGTGATAATGATTGCTAGAGGAGATTTATGAACTGAATTACCCCTAGAAACAATTCCAGCACATCAGATATATATTATCAAAAGATGTAAAATACAAAATACTCCTGTAATAGTAGCAACCCAAATGCTCGAAAGTATGATAAACAATCCAGTACCTACGAGAGCAGAAGTAAGTGACATATTTTATGCAGTACGTGAAGGTGCTGAATATGTAATGCTATCATGAGAAACAGCAATTGGTAAATATCCAATAGCATGCATAAAAGTAATGAATAAAATAATAATCGAGGCAGAGAAATAGAGATAAAAATATAATTTATTCTCATACATATATATGAAACAAAGAAACACTAGAGATAGAATTGATCATATACACAATAACTCGCATCATCCGATAGGGGAGGAGATTTTTGATGTATTTGATACATTTGATAAACAAAAAATCTCCAATTATGTTATTAGACAAGTAATTAAACATAAGGTTTCTATGCTTACTTTTGGGAAACAGGGTGAAATATATAAAGTACCTTTGCCCTATGAATGATGAGAAAAATATTTTCTTGTAGCAAAGAAAAAAAAAGACACATGAGATTATGATTTAAGAAATGAGTTTCGTCTACAAAATCAAACATATGATAAAGTAAAACATCCTACAGTAAAGATTCCAGAACTTTTTGGATATCAAGAAATGCCAAATGGAGAGCAATTTATAGTGATGGAATATGTCCCAGGACAAACCCTATATACCTTATTACTTAATAAAGTAATTGCAAAAAATAAACCAGAACGAACACCGGCAAAAGATGATAGAGAAGCAGATAGTAATATGTTAAAAATTTTTGGTCTAGAAACAACAAAACATACGTTGTGAAAGATAGAAGCTAATCCATATATATACAGAAATTTCAAACGAATGAAATTATTTACGCAAGAACAAGCTAAAGAAATTAAAAAAAATCTAAAAGAATTTTTAGATAATATGCACAAAAACTGAATATATCATAGAGATTTATGAACAAATATAAGAAATATTATATTCTGTCCAGATGGAAAGATATATCTTATAGATTTTTGAAAAGCTAAAAACATAGAAGACATAAAAAAGTGAGATGATATCTATAGAGAATACACAGAAAAAGGAATAGATGAATATGCTTCTGATGAGGAAATTATGGATATTATAGATACATATACAGAAAAAGATACATAAAAATACGAACAAGGATATAGGAACAAGTACTTTTCTCCTGTTACTAAATTGTAGTATATTTAATTTCTATATCGTTCTTTAAATCTTTCATATTGGACTAGAATATGTTCATATGCTTCTCGTACTGTTTTTTTTGTTTTTTCAAAAACACGCGTTCGATAATCATTAAGATATGATCATCAGATAACAAAATCAACGAGTCGGTTATTTAATCTTCTCTCTATATTTTTGATCATTCGTAAGTACGAGAATAAAATAGGTTTTCATTATCTTACGATAAAAAAACTCTTGTATTTATCAAGTCAAAAAAATACAATTCCCCATAAAGAATATAAAAGTAACATACTGTTGTATACATAAATGTAGTGAAATATGTTTTAGTCATCCGCTATCTATGGTAAAAGAAATTATTCTATCATTGATCATTATCTCATCAATTGTGAGTTTCGCTAATGCTTTTGATGTTTCTGGTTGTCAAGAAAAAATATTTACTGTTACTGCATATTATTCACCAAAAAGTGGGCAAGTATTCTATTATAAACCAAATTTTGTAGAAGAAGTGATACTAAATGGTCAATGATATTTTGGAGCATCAGGCAAGAAAGTTTTTAATGGTATGTTGGCATGACCAGTATCATATCCATTTTGATCTTTGATATATTTTCCATGATTTGGTATAGGAGAAATCGCTGATAGAGGAGGAGCTATTGTGGTATCAGGAGAAAGAGGGCAAATCAACGACCGTATCGATGTATGGATGGGAAACGGAGAAGAGGGATTGATCAGAGCACTCACGTTTGGTAAGAAAAATATGACAGGATATTTTTGTAATGCATGAACCGTCAATGTTTCAGCAAAAGATAGGCTCTTGCGAAATAATGTTCCTGTATTAAAAAATTTTTTTGATATAGCCTTGCGAGTACAACAGCTTGAAGAAGGAAGAAGTGATATTCGAACACGGACACTACAAAAATATTTAGTCAAATTAGGATATCTACACAAAAAATATCGAAATGGAAGTTACGAAAGTCATACAAAAAAAGCACTTTGTGCTTACCAAGTAGCTCACCGCATAGTGTCTAGTAAACATCATGATTGCGGAATATTTGGGAAGACGACGAGATATGTTATGAAACTAGATGTACAAAAGAAATGACTCCTGCCAAACAATCTCTATGCTACGGGGACCTTTGCCAATATATTAGAATTAGCAAAATATTATAATGGTAAACCAGCTGAAGATGTTCTACCACCTGCTATACAACAATGAAATAATATAATAGTACACACAACAAGCAAACCAAATGCTTTTAGATTCTATAGAGCTTATAGTAAGTGAGAACAATCTTCAGAGATAAAAATTCTTCAAAGATTCTTACAGTCTCAATGATTATACAGCGGAGCAATTGATGGGATATACTCCAAAGCTACAACCAACGCCGTCTATGATTTTCAAAAAAAACACACACTGATTTCTGATAGTGATCCATTGATATTGAGATGATTCTTTGGACCAAAAACAAGATTCAAGATCAACGAATTGAGAAATTCATAAAAAATATATTTGACTTATAGACAAAGATAAATATAAAATATTTCTAAAAATAAAAAAATATGATATACTTTTCACACACAGATAAAGAACAGTATAGTATCCATACGTTCTTGAAGGGAAAGCAGTACCGACAAAACTATCTTATCCTAGTAGTAATCACCATAGAAGATCAAATGCTCATGGCAAAACAGCTCTATCGATCTCATCTTGATGGGATAAACTGGCTTTTAACGAGCAAAGAAGCACTTATTACACTGATGGAACGGTACAAAGATCATGATCTTCTTGACCTTTTTGTAATGGAACTCACGATGACCGGGCATAAATCTGATGCTTGTACTATCCACAATTGGGAGATGTTATTTATTGACCATGAACCCAAAACAGATCCTTTTGATGATGCTTTAGCAAAGGTGATGAATGGTATGTTGGATCAGATGCTTTTCAATTACCATGATGAGTCAAAAACTCATCAAAAGAGGATAGATTCTCTCTGCTGTGATCTTATAGCTTCTGGTATGTTTCAGATGCAGTCTGATCCCAGGAAAGTGATGGGAAATTAAATACCGTCCCCGTGTTTCGGGGATTTTTTTATATCATAAATACAGATATCTATATCGGATTATCCATGTATGCTAAATCTTTTCAAAAAGGAATTGTCATCTCGAATCGTTGATAAGACTTTGGATAAGTTTAAAATTATGTCCTTCAAAAAATTTTATGAGTCCATTAGCATCATAGGTGTAGATATTTACTATTTGTAACTCTTCTCAGGGCAGAATAGTAGTAGTTTCATTTTTTATAGTAAAACTGATTTTTTTATTGAAGACAAAACTATATTGATAATTGATTGCTTCGAGATGTTCTATATTATTAGTTTTGAGTGAAAATTCTCATGATTCTCCTGTGATATTAAATTTTTCAATCGGATTGAGAAAAAGCTTTGTCATCTCATTATTTGAGAGATATGCATAATATTTTTCAAAATCTTTGAGGTTATCTTTAGTAGTTTTACCCGATCTCAAACGAACATCGAGCCATATCTTTTCTCCAGGTTTAAGTAAATTATAGAGAATATCTATGATATTATTTGGGTTAATGTTTCAAAAAGTATTACTAAAGAAAGTAAATATTTTGATATCATCATTCATCGTCAATTGTGTCAGTTCTCTCCTAAATTCATTGGTTGAGAAGTCTGCGCAGATAAAGTTTTTATTCACGTGTTCGATATTATGCATTCTTTCTATAGAGAGCTCCAACATATTTTTTGATGAGTCAACCCCATAATAATCGATATGATAGCTATTATGGTTCATATGTTCAAAAATAAATGATTCTATATCAGAATTTCCGCATCATAAGCTGATGATAGCCATTTTTTTATCTTTAGAAAAGATATATTTAGTTCCAAAATCTACAAAGAGATCATAAGGATAGGCACTATAATATACCTTGTCTGTATTGACAACATCATAATAATTTGCTGCTCATCCCTGCATGTAGAGAAATTTTTGTTCTAGTGTTCTATTCCTGAGACAAAATGAAAATTCATCGCTCAATGTAGCATCAGAAATGAGATTATAGATTTGGTTATTCATGGATAAGAAGATAAGAAAAATAAAGCTTCTGGTATATATTATGAAAAGCTGGTATGTATTTTTAACTTACTCTTGAGTCATTCGAATACATTTCATTTTTTATATTTGAAGATTGCCAAAAATTTTCCATTAACGGTTTGTTGAAGTGAAATAATATCAATTTTTTCATCAAAGGTTCTGCTTTCTATAAGTTTTTCAAAGACTTCTTTGTCATTTATCTCCCAAAATATACGATTAGAATTGTTATATACGAGATTGAACGTATCGTTATCAAAGTCAAAAAATGTTTGATTGAGGAGTGTTTCTTTAAAGCTTTTAGGTGTCGTAATATGATTTGCCAAAAGATAATGATGAAGGAGATCAGCAGAGAAATCAATCGATTTGGGTTTGTTTGAATGTAATCCAAAAAGTTTTTTCAATGGCTCGTAGATAGCTTGTGTCTCGAAACTCATTCTAATCTGTTTATGTGGTTCAAGTCATCACAAGGTAGTGATATTATTTTCTCTATCATGGAGTTTGAGTAAGATGCATCTGACATCATACATTCCACCATAAAAAATTTTTTCTATTCTATCAGAAAATATATGAGTAGGGGTAGCTAAAAAATAGTCTGTAGTATCTGTCACCGCATCCACGATAAATCCAACTTCTTGACCGAAGTCGGTATAAATAGTATCAATATCGATATTTTCGTTATCTTCTACACAATCATGTAAAATACTTGCAACAAGTAAATTGATGTCGTTAAACCTTTTTGCTCAAATAAGGGCAACACTGAGAGGGTGTTCTATAAAAGGACCTCAGGAATATTTTCTCTTTTGTCCTGCATGCGCATGAAGTGCAAAATCACATGCTTGCTGGATAATAGGAAAATGCTTCACAAAATACGGATATTTTGATGATAATATATCGAGAAATTCTTGTACTAACGCTTTCTCTATCATATCATTACTATATACATAAACAAATAATACCATACATATATACACCAAAAACACAAGGAGAAATCCTTTATATAGCTACGATACAGCTCTTTATATGTAGTGATATAAAAAAATACAATAAAAAAAACCTCCTCCCAGATACGGGAAGAGATCAATGTAGCAGAGACTTATACTAGAGAGCATTATACTGCTCAATAATGTTTGCTAGTATTTTTCTGGCTGGAGCAGGGATTACGTGAGCTGTTCTCCACAATTTATATGCCCGCCCAAATTCGGAGCGATCACTACCAAAGGCAGTGGGGAATTTTCTGAAGAAACTGTCTTCAAATTCCTTCCATTTAGGGTGATACCACACACCATCGGTAGACGAGGTAGAATGGATTTTGTAGAATTTTGTGAATTCGTTGGCGTATTCTTTGTGGAATCCCTCAGTAGAGTACTGGTCCTTGAGATAGGGAAGAATATCTACATTTACTGAAGATACATTAAGTTTTTTTTTGAGCCAGGCGATGCGTGCATGCTCAGATAAAAAAACTTTTTGCCAGAGTGCAGGATTAGCAATGAATGCTTTCCGTAGGAAGAGATATCCTGACTCTTTGCATATATCCGATATTGCCCAACGGAATGAAGCAAATGAACCATCTGATTGGATATATTGGCAGGCATGCATAATATTGCCGCCGTTCCAGATAGGAACAATTCCCAGAGGGAAAAGGTTCATGTTGTTTAGTGTATCTTCAATTTCAGTCGCAGCAATGGCTTCATCGATTCTTTCTCTATCTGCCTTCTGAAATTGATCAACGAGGTTCTGAAGATCTGCTTGCTGCTGTTGGCAGTCAGCAAGTTGTTGCTGGTTCCCATTATCAGGTGTTGTGTGATTATTGTTCCCACCACCACAGGCAACCATACTTACAAGGATAGCTATTGCTATCATACTGTTCATAATTTTTTTCATTTTTTGTTATGTATTTTTGTTTAATATAATATAAACATTTTATGATAAATGTCAATAGTAAAAAGAGAATAAAAAAATAAAAAAATATCGAGTTTAGGGGTGAATTATTCCGTCTAATTTAAATATGAACTAAGATATATATATAGTATAGCTAGATATAACAGAAACTCTTATATATTTTTTCTTGTAAAAAGGATTTATCCTTTTTCTTGTAAAAAAGACTTGCAATTATACCCAATTTTCCTATAAAACTACCATAACTACCCAAGACAGTAGGTTGCTAAACGCATAAAACATCAATTCCTACCTAGGTTCACATACAGATAATATTTTTTGTATAAGAACCTTGCCAAAGGTCTTTTTTTAAATTAAAAATGAATAATACAAAATAAATAATGAGAGAATGGTAAAATTTATAAGCTATGGTACCTTACAATAGTTTATAAAATACACAATCCAACATCATTCATTGTTAATCATTAATCATTAATCATTTATTTATAAAGTTATATAGTAAGATGACGATAACCAAAGAAAAGAAAAATCAGCTCTTAGCAAAATATAAGGGAGATCTAAGTAGCGCAACAAACGCCGTGATTGTAAAACAATCAGGTATCCCTGTGACGCTTGCCAACAAAATCAGAATGGAACTTAAAGTTGCTGATGGGAATATGAACATCATCAAAAAGAGAATTTTTCTAAAGGCACTCAAAGACGCAGGTCTCGAAGAGATAGGTGTAGATACTTTAGAAGGATCAGTATTTGCATTGTATGCAACAGAAAATGAATTTTGACCACTCAAAGTAATCAACAAATATTTGAAAGAGTTTAAAAAAGCCAACAAAGGATCAGAATTTACGTTCTTGTGAGGTTGGTTTGAAAAAAAATGGCAAGGTGGTGAATATGTTGATGAACTTGCTAATATACCTACAAAAGAAGAATTATTATCCAAACTTTGTTACTTATTCAGTTATCCATTACAATCATTTGCTTGTGCACTTAATGAAGTTGCAAAGAAAAATGGTGGAGCAGTAGAAATTAAAGCTGAAAGTAAAGAAGAAGTCAAAGTGGAAGTAACGACAGAAGAAACAAAAGAAGTCATTGCGAGCGAAAGTGAAGCAATCCAGGAAGAAAAAATAGAAGAAACTCCATCTGTATAAAGACAGGTACAAGGATAAAGGAACTAAAACCAAGTTCCTCGTCCCAAGATACAAGTCCCTCATTACCAAATTATAGTTGTTAACGTATTGTAACATATCCTTTATATTATAAATGTTTCAAGAAATGGAATTATCAAAAAATGCTCAAAAAATACTGGAGCTCATCAAAGAAATGACTGCAGTAGAAATGAATCAACTTGTAAAAGCTATTGAAGAAGAATTTGGAGTTAGTGCTGCTGCTATGGTAGTTGCATGAGCTGCTGGTGGAGCTACTGGTGGAGATGCTGCTGGTGGAGCACAAGCAGATTCTGTTGATATCGAATTGACGGATATTGGACAACAAAAAATCTGAGTTATTAAAGCAGTCAAAGAACTTCTTGGACTTGGGCTTAAAGAAGCAAAAGATTTAGTTGAAAAAGCACCTACAGTAATCAAAGAAAAAGTGAAGTATGAAGAAGCTGAAGGTATCAAAGCTAAATTGGAAGCTGAATGAGCTACTATCTCTTTCAAGTAGAGCTTAGAAAAGGACGAGGAAATTAGATAATAGGACTTAATATACATATGTATGTAAGGTCTAAAAACTAAAATCTAGGGTCCAAAAACTAAGATCTTTTATTTATCAAATCGCAAAAATTATGAGTATATCTGTAAACGATATAATCGAGGCACAAGCTCATATTGGTACGCTCAAAAGCGAAGCTCACCCAAAAACCAATAAATATTGGGCTGGGGTAGTAAACAATATAGCAGTGATTAATCCCGAATCCATTATAGAACAGATCGAAAACGCAAAAAAGAAAATTCAAGCAGCAAAAGCTGAATGAAAAGAAATTTTGATCGTTTCTGAAAAGAAAATGTATGCGGACGAACTCGAAATTTTAGGTGAAAAATATGGATTTAATTATCTGAATTACAAACTTCCTTCTGGATTTTTGACAAATTTTGAAACACTTAAAAAGAGAATAGAATCTATGAATACTATGGCTCGTTTTGTGGACACAGAAAACTATCTTTCTTTGACTAAAAAAGAACAGTTAGTATATAAAAGAAAACTTGCAAGAGTATTGAAAATATACAAAGGAGTAAAGGGTCTCACCAAGAAACCAGAATTAGTAATCGTTCTTGATGGACAAATGATGGATAATTTCATCAATGAGATAACAAAAACTCCTGACGTCCAGAGTATTATTATAGCAGGCACAAATTTTGCTAGACGATGGGCAGAAGATAGTATAATTCTTGCAAATATATGAAGTCACAAGAGTGTAGATTTTATCCTAAACAGTATGTTTAGTTAATTTCTTGCGCATAGAATTGCGTAAAGCAATTTATATTCTCTTCGATTCATATGGAAGAAACAGGTCAGTCCAACACAATTGGGCAAATGTCAGAAACAACTACTCCTATGGTGATTGAATCCTCAAAAGAGATCTATATACCTAGTAGTACCGAGAAAAAGAGGGCAGTAATGATGTATCTTCTTATAGGGATCATTGTAGTCGCATTCAACAATCAAAAAAAAAGTGATTTTGAATACTTTCATCTCAAACAATCTTTGTGATGGCGAGCTGTATTTCTCCTTCTTATAGTAGTGTCTTCAATATTTATGTTTATCCCTTTGATAAAATATATCCCCATATTTTTGGTGGTGATTATGGTCGCTTTCTTGGCTATCTTTATCAAACGCGCTCGAAATGGTAAATATACAATATCAGAGGAAAATAAACTGGCGATATTTGTCGGCTTAGGAGAATGGATTATGAATTTATTTGAGATTAATAACGAAGAACTTCCAAAATAATAAATAAATAATGAAAAACAAATAAAAAAATTACATGTTATACACTATGTTAAATTACAATAGTCTGTAATCAAATAAACCATATATTATTCATGCTTAATTTTTAATTATTAATTAATTGGTATGTGAAATATCGAATTATTAAAACAACTAAGAGATATCACATTTGCTCCTCTTAAGGATTGTAAAGATGCTTTACTTGAAGCAGGCGATGACTTAATAAAAGCACAAGAAATTCTTAGGAAAAAAGGAATTGCAAAAGCATGAACGAGAGCTGAAAGACAAACAAATGAAGGAATTGTAAAAGTACAAGAAAAAGAAGGAAAAATAGTCGGACTCAAACTTTTATGTGAGACAGATTTTGTCGCAAAAAATGAAAATTTCCAAGCATTATTTGACTCAGTGATAACCAAAATTGCACAAAGCAATAAAGAAATAACTGCATTAGAAGACCTTGATCCTACAATAGCAGAAGCTATCGATAACGAAGTAAAAGAATTTATGGGGAAAACAGGTGAAAATATGGCTATCGGTGGTGTTTTGGTAACAACAGAAAAAGCATTTATCTATAATCATCCAGGAAACAGAGTTGCTTCGCTTATCTTTTTTGAAGGAGGAAACGATGAGATAGCAAAAGAACTTGCTTTGCAAGTAACTGCTATGAATCCCGCTTTTGTTTCTTTTGATCAAGTAGATGCCAACCAGACTGCACAGATGAAGGAAGAATTTGAAGCTGAACTCAAAGCTGCTGGAAAACCAGAAGCTATGATCGCACAGATTGTTGATGGTAAAATAAAAAAATCATTGGCTGATGTCGTTCTTCTAGAACAAGAATATATTAGAGATGGTGCAAAGAAAGTAAAAGAAATTTTGCCAGCTGATATGAAAGTACATAAATTTATCAGAATGGCTATTGGATCGTAAATTTTTACTACCTTACATAATAAAATAATGCAAAAGTATGATGTAGTGTTGTTGCTTGACGCGTCTTTATCAGAGACTAATCGTAAAGAGGTGGTTTCTGAATTTGAAAAACTCATCAAAAAAAATATCGTTCAACAAGATGATATGGGGCTCCAACAATTAGCCTACAATTTAGGGAATAAAGCTTGAAATGATAAGGCATATGTGTATTCATATTGTATCGAGGCGCAAGCTGAAGATTTGGATATGATAAAAAAGAATGTCTTGTATAATAAAGCTATTAAGAGATATTTCATTTTCAAAATGAATAAAAATGACAATTTTGCTTTATTTGAGAAAGTTAATGATGAACTTAAAGCAATTATAGAAACATGGGATGCTAAGAAACTTTGACAAAAAGTAAATTTTTTCGCTGATAAGAAAAACGAGAAATATCTTGATCGAAAATCAATATCAATATTAAAGAAATATGTCACGAGATTTGGTAATATTAAACCAAGAGCATATACACAAAATTCTGTAGGTACACAAAAGAAACTCAAAACAGCAATTCTTAGAGCTAGAGAACTCGGATTTATAGCGTATAAAAAATAAATTAAGAATAAGGACTCGGAGATAAGAGAGAAAAAATGTCTCTCGTGCCTTTCAACCTCCTACCAATGTCTAAAATTTATCATTTATTATAAAGGAAAATGGCTAGTAAATTAAGAAGAGTAAGAAAATATTCTCGAATTAAGAGAATCGGTAAACATGGATTTAGAGAAAGAATGTTAACTCCAGGAGGAAGAGCAGTACTGAGTAGAAGGAGAAGAAAGGGAAGAAAACAGTTGACCGTTCAAAGATCGTAAATCGGTTTTTGAATTTTTTTGTTTTTAGCGTGAAGAAAATTTTTGACTATCTTGCGTATAGACCCGACTCATCGTTTATTTTCTTATCACAGATAACCTTATGAAATCAAAAAAAACTTCTCAAGGGAAAAAAGAAATAAAAAAAGAAATCAAAAAAAATAAAGTTCCTGTAGCAAAAAAAACGAAGCCGATAGTAAAAACAGTGAAATCTGCGGCTAAAAACATACCAAACAAACAACAAAATACGCCAATTAACAAGCCGATAAAGCTAATAAATAAATCAGCTAAGATACATCAGACACCAGAAATATTTAAACAATTCTATAGAGAAGGAGATAGAATATTTTTGCGTAGTCCCAAAAGATTTGCTGAAATACCTGATTTACTTGATCTTCAAAAAAGAGGATATAGTGACTTTATCAAAAAATATATTCATAAACTTTTCGGTAATATTAATCCAGTATGGGATATTGCATGAGAAAAAATGTATGTAGAAATAGATGATATTAAAATCTCTGATCCTATCGATGATGCAAAAACCTGTAAGAAAAAAGAATTAACTTATGGTGGAATCATTACGGGTAAGGTGAAATTGAGTGAGATACATGATGATGGAAAGAAAAAAACAGAAAAAACATTATTTAGTAAACGTGCAAATATAGGTATTTTGCCACTTATGACGCCATCAGCTTCATATATCATAAATGGAGTAGAAAGAGTAATTATCTCGCAAATCATTAGATCATACGGTATATTTTTTGCTAAAAAAGAATTTAGATATTCTTTCAAGGTGATCCCCGAGAATGGACCATGGTTGGAAGTACAAACAGAAAAATCTGGAGTAGTAGTAGCCAGAATAAACAAATCAAGAAAATTTCCTATTACAACGTTATTGAGAATCTTCTGAATAGAAAATGATGAAAGCATCAGAGAGTTTTTTAAAGATTGTTTTGATGAAGAAGATTTTAATTACTTGGAAACAACGCTCAAAAAAGACACTACTACAGACGCATTGTCTGCAGCAGAATTTGTATACAACAAAGTAAGACCAGGAGAATTGATTGATCCAGAAAGTGCACTCAGTTATATAAAAAATCAGTTCCTTTCTACAGATAGGATTTTTGTCGGAAGGATTGCTAGAAGAAAGATAAATGCAAAATTAGGACTCAAAAAACCTTTGGATGGAGATCTAGCAAATGTTTTTGATGGGGAAGACCTCATAGGAGCACTCAAATATCTCTTTCATCTTTCAAATTTCAAAAAATGATATCATACAGATGATTCTGATCATCTTTCAAATAAACGTATCAGATCCATGGGGGAAATCCTCTATGCACACCTTCAACCAGTTATGAGAAAATTTGTGAAGAGTATCAAAGGAAAACTTAGTATCCTCAATCTTGAAAATCCACTAAAAATAACTGATTTGGTAAATTTTAAAATAGTCGACAACGCAGTTAAAAGCTTTTTTGCTACGTCTCAACTTTCCCAATTTTTGGATCAGATTAACCCACTCTCAGAGATAGAACATAAAAGAAGAATAACTGCTCTCGGGCCTTGAGGTCTCAAAAGAGAAACAGCAAAATTTGAAGTACGTGATGTTCATCCTTCTCATTATGGAAGAATTTGTCCTATTGAAACGCCAGAAGGACAAAATATCGGTCTAGTAATTTATCAGTCATTATATTCTCGTGTAAACGATGAATGATTTCTTGAGACACCGGCACTCAAAATCTATCGTGAAGTGCCAGCAAAAAAAGAGTTGCTGATAAATAAAATTGCACACCGTGATATTCATGAATTAGATGCAAAAGGAAAAGAACTCAAAACTATAATAGTCAAAGAAGATCATTATATCGATGAAAAGTCAGCTAAAGAAATAGAAAAAACATATGCTAAACTTTGAAAAGCTATAGCAGTAAAACCTTTTTTTACTGATGAGGTAGAGTATATCTCTCCAGAATCTGACGAAAAATGCTGTATTGCTGATGCTACGACACCTATTGATGCGTACAATAATATTACAGAAATACGCGTTGCAGCAAGACAATTTAATGAGATGGGAATGTTTCATTCAGGAGACATTACTCACTTGGATGTCAATCCATCACAAATATTTTCACCAAATACGTCATTGATTCCATTTGTAGATCACAACGATGCAGTACGTGCATCAGTAGCTACCAATCAACAGAGACAAGCATTGCCTCTTCTTAAAAATGATGCCCCACTTGTAGGGACATGATTGGAAAGAGATATTGTACAAATGACTCATGCAGTTATCAAAGCTGAGGCTGAATGAGAAGTAATATATGTAGATGGAAAAAGAATAAAGGTAAAGTACAAGACGGGTATCAAAGAGTATCCATTAGTAGTATTCGCAAGATCAAACAGTAAATCATGTATGACACAGATACCTAGAGTTTCATTAGGTGAAAAACTCAAAAAATGAGATTTGATTGCAGAGGGACCATGTTCTGTACATGGAGAAATGGCACTCGGGAAAAATCTTAGAGTAGCCTTTATGCCATGGAAATGATATAATTATGAAGATGCAATTGTAATCTCTCAGAGACTCGTAAAAGATGACGAATTGTCATCAATAAATATTGATGAATATGAAATAGAAGTAGCAGATACTAAACTTGGACCTGAGGAAACAACAAACGACATTCCTTGAGTATCTATGATTAAATTAAAAAATCTAGATGATGATGGAGTAATTAGAATAGGATCTATTGTCAAATGATGAGATATCCTTATCGGAAAAATCACACCAAAATCAGAAGGAGAACTTACTCCAGAAGAAAAACTTATTCAAGCAATATTTGGAGATAAATCAAAAAATGTAAAAGATACATCATTATATGTACCATCAGGAAGTAGTGAAGGAAAAGTAACTGATGTTGTGATTCTCGACGCTAAAAAATGAGATAACTTGATGGCATGAGTAAGAAAGAAAATCAAAGTATATGTAGCAAGCACAAGAAAAATAGAAGTAGGAGACAAACTTGCAGGAAAACATGGAAATAAAGGTATTATATCTATTGTAGTACCTGAAGAGGATATGCCATTTACTGCTGATGGTAAATCGGTAGATGTTGTTCTCAACTCTCTATGAGTAATTTCTCGTATGAACATGGGACAATTGTTTGAATCACAACTTGGATATATTGCAAAATATTTTGGAGTAAAATTTGCCGTTCCAACATTCTCTAAATTTTCATCAGAAGATTTGACAGAATTTACTAAAATGTGTGGATTTGATGATTTGAAATTTGATATTTTCAACGGAGCAAATGGGGAAAAATATGCCCAGAAAGTGACTGTTGGATACATGCACATTCTCAAACTCGTACATATGGTAGAAGATAAAATTCATGCAAGATCTGTAGGACCATACTCATTGATTACCCAACAACCACTTGGAGGAAAATCTAGACAGGGAGGTCAGAGATTCTGAGAAATGGAGGTGTGGGCATTAGAAGCATATTCTGCAGTATATACACTCCAAGAAATGCTTACTGTAAAATCAGATGATGTAATCGGAAGAAATAAACTTTACGAATCTATTATCAAAGGACAAAAACCAAAAATAGGTGGATTACCAGAATCATTTAATTTGTTGACCTATCTGTTCAAAGGATTGTGTCAAAATATAGAACCATTGAGTATAGAAGAACTTGAAATCGTTCAAGAAGATAGAATCAAAAAAATAGTTAACCTTTGACTTTCAGGGGTGATGAAGAGCAGTACTAGTGAAGAATGAGAAGAAATTACAACAACGGAAGAAGAAATAGGACATGAAAAAGAAGAAATCATAGATAATGTAATCCAAGAGATGGAAGATTTTTGAGAATTAGAATAAAATAATTAATGATACATGATACATGATGCATGAACATTATATGAGTATAACCAAATAGTTCTTGCATCTTAAATCTTGTATCTCTTAATCATTAAGTCATTTATTTTCTTACTAAGAAATTTAGTATGAATAAAACAAAATTTGAAGGACTGATTGTAAGACTTGCTTCTGTAGAAGATATAGAAAAATGGTCACATGGAATAGTAGATAATCCTGATACGGTCAATTATAGAACAGGGAAACCTAAGCAGGGGGGATTATTTTGTGAATCCATTTTTTGACCAGTAAAAAATTATGAATGTAGTTGTGGAAAATATAAATGAGTCAGATATAAGGGAATTGTCTGTGAAAGGTGTGGAGTGGAAGTAACGACATCTAGAGTCAGAAGATCAAGAATGTGACACATAGAGTTAGCAGTTCCATTACTTCATATATGGTACAAATCAAGTCCATCAGGGTGAGTAAATCAATTACTCGGAATTTCTTCAAATGAAATAGATAAGATATTGAGTTTTGTAAAATATATTATGGTCCAAAAAGTGGACAAAGATTTTGAAAAGAAGATCAAAGAAAAAATCAAAGAAGATTTTGATATAAAAACAAAAGAACTTGAACAACTTTATAAATCAGAAATAGAAAAGGAAACATCTTCTGAAAAGGGAAAAGATGCACAAAAGAAGATCAAAGAGTTAGATAAATTATTTGCAGATAATAAAGATTCTTTAGAAAAAGAATTTAATAGAATAAAATCTATCATCGCTGATTTAGAGGTAGGATCAACTATCTTTGAAAACGATTTTAGAAATATTTTTGCAAGATTCTCTCATCTTATAGTATTTCAATCATGACCTGAAGCTATCTTGAGATTACTTCAAAATATTGATGTAGAAAAAGATATCAAAAAAAATATTTTAATTTTCAAAAATACTAAATCAGAAGAACAGAGAAAAAAACTTATCGCATTGATAAAATTACTCATCAATCTTCATGTCTCTGGCGTCAAACCAGAAAATATGGTGATTAGAAAATTACCAGTTATTCCACCGGATCTTAGACCAGTAGTTCAACTTGAATGAGGAAAATTTGCATCATCAGATGTTAATCTCTTCTATAGACGCGTACTGATGAGAAATATAAGATTAAAAAAAATGATCCAAGTAGGGATGCCTGATGTGGTAAAGAAAAATGAGATTAGACTTTTGCAAGAATCAGTAAATAATCTTTTGGTAGGAGAAAAGGCAGGTGCATCATGAGGTAGTGGTGCAGGTATCAAAGTCTTCAAGTCACTTTCTGATATGCTGTCAGGTAAAGAAGGTATTTTTAGAAAAAACCTCTTGGGAAAGAGGGTTGATTATTCAGGAAGATCAATCATTACTGTAGGTCCTCAGCTCAAACTTGATGAATGTTGATTGCCAATCTATATTGCTGTTAAGATGTTTACTCCATTCATTATCGGAAAACTTATTGAAAAGAAAATAGTATATACACCTAAACAAGCTGAAAAACTTATTAAGGAAGAATCACCATTAGCATTGAAGTTTCTTGAGGAAGTAATCAAAGATAAATGGGTATTATTAAATCGTGCACCAACATTACATAGACTTTCTATAGAAGCATTCAAAATTGTATTGATGCCAGGAAAGACAATAAGAATTCATCCGCTAGTATGTCCTGCGTTCAATGCTGATTTTGATGGAGATCAGATGGCAATCCATTTGCCAATTTCTGATGAAGCACAAAGAGAAGCAAGAGAATTGATTGCAGCAGACAAAAATATTTTGAAACCAGGATCAGGAGACCCAACAATTACTCATTCACAAGATATGGTCCTTGGTATCTATTATCTTACAGATTTTTATGATCCAAAATATCCTGAATATACAACAGAAGAAGAATGGGAAAAGAAACCAGTAAAATGTATTTTCTCTGATATAGAAAGTGTAATTAATAGTTTTGCTAATGGAGAAGTTTTCGTGAAAGATAAAATCATTCTTAAACATGAAAATACAACTATTGAAACAATGGTAGGAAGAGTTATTTTTAACGCTATACTTCCTGAGAAAATTAGATTTATCAATATGAAATTAAAAAATAAAGATCTTAAAAGATTATTGAGTAGAATATTTGATGAATGTGGTATGCAGACTACTGTATACGTAGCTGATGATATTAAAGATCTGTGATTTAAATATGCAACTATGGCAGCTACATCAGTTAATATCCTTGATATGAAAGTACCAAAAGAGAAAGAAGAAGAATTGAAAAATGGTGATTTCAAAGCGAATGAAGTATATAAATACTTTTTCAAATGATTTTTTTCTGAAGAAGAAAAACATAGATTCATTATCAAAATTTGGACAGACGTAAAAAAGAAAATTGAAGAAAGTTTGAAAGGAATTACAACACCAGGACAAGATCTGTATACAATGGTAGATTCATGAGCGAGAGGTTCACAGACACATATGACGCAGATTGCTGGTATGAAATGATTGGTAGTCAATCCACAAGGAGAGATTATCGAACTTCCAATTAAAAATTCTTTTGTTGAGGGACTTAGACCTATAGAATATTTTATCTCTGCACATGCTTGAAGAAAAGGAAAGGCAGATACAGCCTTGAGAACCGCTGAATCAGGATATTTGACCAGAAAATTGTGTGATGCATCACAAGAAGTGATAATTAGAGAAAATGATTGTTGAACAGAGAAATATGTAACATTTACCAAACAAGAAACAGAACTCAAAGGAGATAATTTCTATAATGTAATTAGTGGTAGGGTGATTGCTGAGGATATACTTGATAAAAAGAAAAATATTATTTTGAGTAAAGATGATTTATTAGATAAAGAAAGTATACAGTTGCTTCAAGATCTAGAAATAGAGGAAGTAAAAGTAAGGACACCATTAGTATGTCATAGTATCAGTGGAATCTGTCAAAAATGTTATGGAACTGATCTTTCTACAAGAAGGATGGTAGAAGTGGGAGTACCAGTAGGAATCATTGCTGCACAATCTATCGGAGAGCCATCAACACAATTGACTTTAAGTACCTTCCATGAATGAGGAGTTGCAAAAGGAGGTGATGCTACGACACTTGGTATCGATAGAGTAAAGCAGTTATTTGAAGTCAGAGATCCAAAGAATCCAGGAATTATTACTCCATTTGACGGTAAGGTTTCTTTTTATGAAACCAATAAGGTCAGATATGTAAGAGTAGTTTCAGAATACCAGAAAAAAATATATCTACTCAAAAATGGATATAAGGTAGAGGTAAAGAAATGAGAAGAAGTAAAAAAATGATGAATATTTGCTTCTAAAGGGAAAAGTAAACTCAAAGTCAAAGAATCTGGTAAAATATTGGAAGTTAAGGCAGATCATATCGTACTTGGTATTCAGCAAGAATATGTTAAATCATTGACAGGATTGAATCCTATCAAAAAAGATGGAGAAGAGGTGTTTAAGTGAGAGATACTTACTAATGGAGCATTATCTATCAAAGAGTATAAGAATATCGTAGGCGATTTAGAAACCCAGAAATATATTATCAAAGAAGTGAAAAAGGTATATGGATCTCAAGGACAAGATATTAATGATAAACATATCGAAGTAGTAGTAAAACAATTATTTTCAAAAGTCTTTATCGAAGATTCTGGAAATAGTAGTTTCATACCTGGAACATATATCAAATATGAAGAATTTATCAAAATAAATAAAGAACTTGAAGCTGAAGGTAGAAAAGCTGCCAAAGGAAAAAGATTGGCACTAGGATTGACCAATATCGCTAAAGAAACAGATTCATGGTTGTCAGCAGCATCATTCCAAGAAACTATCAGAGTCATGGTCTCTTCATCACTCAAAGGATCAATTGATAAACTTTCTGATCTTAAATCAAACGTTATCATTGGAAGACTCTTACCAGTAGGTGAAATTTATAGGAAAGATCATGGAATAGATATAAAAGAATAATATCTACACAAAAGCAAAAATAAGCAAAATAAAGCTTGAAAATGGCATCGAAATTGCTATACACAAAATCTACTAAATTAGTACATAGGAACAAGGGATAGGGAAAAGGGATATATAAAAACATCCTAGTTCCAAATACCAAGTCCCCTAATTCTTTTTAATCATTAGTTACAAAGTAAATGGCACACAAAAAAGCCGGTGGATCGGCAAAAAATCTTAGAGATTCGAAACCAAAGTATAGATGAGTCAAGGTTTTCGGATGACAGAATACTGTCGCTGGAAATATCATCATTAGACAAAAAGGATCTAAATTTGAATGTGGAAAAAATGCATATTTGGGAAGCGATTTTTCAGTTCATGCAAAGATTGATGGAGTAGTTACATTCAGCAAGAAAAAAGTAGTCAGATTTGATGGAAGAAAATATCTTAAGACTATCGTAGATATAAAATAAGTATTAGAGTAAACGGCCATATGTTAAAATGCACACAACGCTTTTAACAATGTATTGTTTAGTCATTTAGTCGTTTTATCGTTTTATCGTTACCAATGACAATCGGTCCAAAAAAGAAAATTTCCCAATCACAAGGACGCAAAAGGCATTCTACATGGGAGAGATTAAATATCAAGAGAATGGTAGAAGCTCACAAAGTTTCAATATGCAAAAACTGTGGAGCCAAAAAACTTTCTCATAGAGTATGTCCAGTATGTGGATATTATAAAGGTAAACAAATCATTACCATCAAGAGTAAGAGTAAAGAGACAGTGGTAGATGCATAATATAAAATAGCTAAAAGAGTAAAGCTTGAAGCTTTTGTCCTTTAAAAAGTCAAAGGGTAAAACTTGTTGCTTTGCTCACTCAGAATATGGTCTTTAGTCTCTTTCAAATCCAAAACATGAATATCAAGGCAAGAATCAATGCGAGAAAAATAGTACTTTCCTATTTGTATCAGCATTGTTTTTTTGTTAATCTGATACAACAGGATAAAATGATTACCGAGTCCTTATTTATCGATTATATTTTTAAGACAGATAAGGGGATGTATGATGAAGAAAAGGAAAAACTCAAAACACAAATAAAAACGCATATAACGTTGTATACTATAGAAGATTTCAAAAATTTTACTGATTGTTTTTTCGACGAACGGTTGATAGAAGATATTGATTTTGATTATATCTCCAAGGTAGGAATCAACTTCACAAAATATATCGATGAGATACAAGAAAAAGTAGATAGTTACGCACAGACTTTTCAATATGTTCAGATGGATCCATTAGATCAAGCAATATTTTTGCTTGGTTATACAGAATGGAAAGAATTGTGAACCCCAAAAGAAGTGTTACTCAATGAGATGATAGAACTCGCAAAAAGATATTCTGATGAATGAGCACCAAAACTGCTCAATGGAATTATGCACAAGATAGTCAATCAATAATAAAAAAAAGAGAGGATGTATCATTGGGATACATTTTTTTGTATAAAAAAATCGCCCGTAATAACGGACGAAATAGAGTAGTATTGTATGGTTTATAGTAAGTCATTTTTGATGAGAATTTGTGCCATTTCGCTTTGCATTTCATGTGCTTCAACGCCTGCGTGAAGTGCAAAGTGTTTTTCATCCATACCACAATTCATACCCGCATAAAGAATGCTCCTAGAAGCATTAACAAGTAAACCACATGTCTTGTTTATTCCATATTTACAAATTTCTTGTAGGTTACCACCTTGTGCACCAACACCCGGAATAAGCAGGAAATGATTGGGAACTATCTGGCGAATTCTTTTTAAATAGCTCGCTTGAGTAGCTCCTACCACATACATAATATTGTCGGTAGTTCCCCATCCTTGGCTTTTTTGGAGCACTTCTTCGTGTAGACTAGGTGGATGATCTAATGATCTCCCTGCGATTGGCAACATCTGAAAATCAAATGCTCCCTTGTTGGAAGTAAGGGCAAGAATAATCGCCCATTTACCCGGAAACTCAAGAAATGGTTTTACGCTGTCTTCTCCCATATAGGGAGCGACGGTGATTGCATCAAACGGCATTCTTCCAAGAAATGCTTTCGCATACATAGTCGATGTATTCCCGATATCTCCGCGTTTTGCATCAGCGATGATAAAGATGTCAGGATAATTGAGTACAATATACTGCATTGTTCTTTCAAGTGCAAGCCATCCTGCGGCTCCATAGCATTCGTAGAATGCAAGATTGGGTTTATAAGCTACAGTGTACTGAGCTGTTGAATCAATGATTGCCCTATTGAAATTGAACATGGAGTTTTCAGGATCGTCTTCAATGATCATGTGTTTTGGAATTTTGTTTAAATCAGTATCCAAACCGACGCACAAGAAGCTCTGTTTCTTCTTGATTTG
>CALMEO010000137.1 GCA_937862935.1 uncultured bacterium
GCGAATATGAAATTTAATCACAATTGCTTCACGACCCGATCTTCGGATTACTGAAGCAGGATGAACTTATTTTCCTCAGGTTAGTAGAGTTTGAAGAAACAATAGAGAACAAGCAAGTTATTGATTGAGTAGAAATATGGATCGAACTAGAGCATTAAATAATCCATCAGATACAAATTTATTTAATACTAATCTCGTATATAATCGTCCTGCCCGAGTTTATCATCATTTACGTAGCTATTTATGAAATAATCTATATTTTTCTTGATTGGATTATTATATAAACAAGCATGCACATTGAACAGTAAGCACAAAACAGCTTAAAAATACATGGGAAGAAGCTACTAATGTAAACCTAAGCTGATTTTTTACAAGATTTGTTTATGGGACTTGAAGCCCTACCGTAAGAGTAACAAATTTCTATGATAATCTCAATGATTGAACTTATTCTTGACGTGCATTTTTTAAATTATCACGTACTGATAATAAAGAACGGACACCTGATGTTGTATTTACTAGGATTGACTATACTGATTGATCTAGCTGAGAATTTCGTCTATTCCAAGAGAATCAAGATAGTTATTTAACAATAAACACATATAAAAATATAAGCTGAATTGTAATTGATCCATGATCTTGAACAACAAATCGTATAACAGATTATCCATGAACTATATCTAATTCCTGATTTTCTATATCAAATGACTCTGATACTGATTCATTACCAGATTGATGGGAATACATTGTATTTGGAAATTTAAATCAAGCAGCTAATTGAGACTATGATGGTGACGAGATAACCAATATCGATGAATATGATTTGAATATAGAAAATATTGATTATACCTGACCTAATTTTGATTTCTCTAACAACAGTTGATATGAATGTAGTGATTGATATCTAATAATTAGTGGATCGTATGATACTTGAGTATGACTACATGATATACCTTATAGCTTCGACTGAATAAATCGATGAACTTCTAATATATTAAATATAGCATCTCAAAGAGATGTCTGATCTATAACAATAACATGATACGTGAGAGATTGATCTGGTAATATAACTACAAAAATAGCAAGTTATACTTTTTATGACGAGCTGGTAAATTCAGATGAATTTACTTGAAGTAATAATGTATGAACATGACCTGTAAACGTAAATCGAAAAATATCTTCTAATGCAAATGAATGAGCTTGTTGAATTGTAGATATAACTGCGGATTCTATTTATCAACAATGAGAAAAAGGAATATGTACTTTATCTTGAGATATACTTACTTATACTCCACATGCTGATCAAACATGAAACGATATGTGTTGAATCTTTGTAGTAGATGATGAATGAACTTGATTTGGTAATCAAGTAGAGATTTATCGATGAGGTATAGATAGTACCTCTCAAACAAATAATAGCATACCTGAATTAGGCGAATGAATTGTGAGTTCATGAAATGTAGTCACAACATGAATATGAACTGAATATTTTTATAATTGAATAATAAACATATCTTCAAATGTGAATGACACAATCTGAATAAATTCATGAACTTGTGAATACTCTATTAATTGAACAAATCGAATTTCAGCTGATTATACTTGAACATCAAGTAGTTGAATTTGTTACAAAAACAATCTTAATCCGCAATCAAATATAGAAATATTTTTCAGAGTTAAAAATATAAATTGAATAACATGAGAATCATCATGAAACATTTATATTTACGATGATCTATGACCTTCATTTGAATTTAACAATAACTCATGATATGAATGCTTAGCATGAACACTTAGCATAAATCTATTGGAAGATTTATGAATATGATTTTGAAGTAATACGTACAGTCTTGATTGATTAAATTGGAATAGTTCAAATATTTTAAATATAGAGTGACAACAACCGGGAATTATTATAAAAACCTGATATGTTAGAGATCTTCTATGAAACCAAACCACTCAGACTGCAACTTATACTTTCAACAATGTATGAATAAGTGCCAATAATTTTACTTGAAACTCTAATGTGTGAAATAGTACAAAAACTTGAAATTGGAAGACACTATCAAATGCTAGTGAATTTTGGTGTTGATCTTGAAACGTAGTTTATAGTTGAATAAATACACAGTGATCAAAATGAACTTGTAGTGTTTCATGAGATACTATTTTCTATACTCCAGGAATAAATAAAATATGAAATGACAGTTGTGTTATAAGAATGATTGATAACGAAAATAGTCTATGAGTTGTTACTGCTTATCGATGATGAATAGATACACTTGCTCCAAATGCTGTATCTTGTACAGACAGTCAATCTTTTGATACTAGTATAAACGTATCGTGTTCAGCCACAGAATGAACTATAAAATATACTAGTGATTGATCAATCCCTAGTTGTAACTGAAATATACGATCAAACCAGATTATTGAAGAAGCAACAACAATAAAAATTATAGCTTGTGACTCTTATAATAATGCTAGTACTATAAATACCTATATATATACATTAAATACTAATCAATGAACTACAGGATCTATGTCTTGGACATGAAATACTCCTCAAGCAGGGGAAATTATAACTACCACTTGAGTAAATATATCTTTAGATATCCAAGATAGTAACTTAGAAATTTTTAATCGAAATATGAATGGAGAAAACTTTGATGTATATAATGATAATTTAGTATTTATGACCAATGCTAACAATATAAGTGAACTATGAGAAAATAATACCACTTTGAGAGATATTTCGAATCACTGAAACAATGGTAGTATTACTTGAGCTACATGGACATGATGAGGAAGAGAATGAAGTTCATTATTTTTTAGATGATGAAGTACTAATGATAGAGTTACTGTAACAGATAATAATAGCTTAGATATGAGCACTTGATTTACTATATCCGCTCGAATTAAACCTACAATTTTTGTTTCTGAATGAATAATTATAGCAAAACCTCATAGTTCTTATAATAATCCTTATATAGATTATTGATTGTGATATTCTGCCAATTCAAGAAAAGCATTTCAAGTATGAATTTGATGATGATCTATTCAAAGAACATGTGATGCTGCTACATGAACAGTTTTAACATGACAATATTCACATGTTGTCGGAGTATTTAATTATAACACTTTAAAAATATATATAAATTGAAATTTAAGTAATACTTGTACATTTACCTGAATATCTATAAACAATGTCAATACTCCTCTTTATATAGGATATTATCCATACTGAGGTAATGGTGCATACAATTTCAAATGAAGATTAGATGATATTATGCTATACAACAAAGCATTGGATATGGATCAGATTCAGGTTCTTTATAAAATGCATTTTAATAAGCACAGCCTAGAGGATTGGACATTTAGTATTTATTATAATTGACTCAATCCATGAATTTATAGCTATACATGATTTGCACAAGGTATATGATGATACCAGTACTGGTTACATAGAAACTTTGTAGTTTATGATTATAATGATTTTGTTGTGCTGCCAAGTACATCAGACAATGAATCTATACTACAGGAATTTTTAAATAAATGA
>CALMEO010000138.1 GCA_937862935.1 uncultured bacterium
GGTTCGATATCTTCTTCAACTGCTTTTTCATTGATTCAGAGTTGTACAGCTATAGCTTTGACGCCTAGTGGCCTATCGGCCTTTTCTAGTACATATAAGTATTTTGCATGAAGGGGAGTCATTCCGCCTTCCTCGATTTGACTGTGCATAAGAAAATTTTCTCGAAGTGTTTCAGTAAGTGTTTTTCAATTTTCTTCTCACTTCTTTTTATCAAGAGGAGAGGTGATAACGAAGTCACGAATTTTAATACATAGATTGTGGATTTCTCTCGGTACTGAACCCACCTTTCCACTTATTTTTTTGATAATTTCATCATTAGCTCTGATTCCATATTTGTCGAGATATTTTTTTATGATTATTTCTTTTTCCTCTTGTGT
Organism: uncultured bacterium; assembly: GCA_937862935.1. Taxonomy (GTDB): domain Bacteria; phylum Patescibacteriota; class Gracilibacteria; order Absconditabacterales; family Absconditicoccaceae; genus CAJBLF01. The sequence goes on from CALMEO010000138.1 coordinate 378, forward strand.
ATATTCCATAAAATGGAAATGATAGACAAATCTATTTTTGATTGGTTGGCTTAGTGATTCCGATTTTGTCGTTGCTCCGATAAGGGTGAAAGGGTTTATTGGTATTCTAACATTTCATCACTCTGGCATAACCATATCAATGACAAAGTCTTCCATTGCAATATAGAGTACTTCTTCTATGTTTGGTTTGAGTCTATGAATCTCATCGATAAATAAAACGTCTCATGTTTCTAGGGTGTTTAATATACTAATAATTTCTGATGGCTTAGTGATTGCATATCCGGTGACGGCTTTGATATTTACTTGTCCTTGTTTTGAAATAATATGTGCCATTGTTGTTTTTCCAAATCCACTGGGGCCGGAAAATAAGATATGTCCCATATGTCATTTCCTTTTTTTTCCACTAGCGATAGCTGTTTTTACTACGCCTTTGATGTGTTCTTGTCCGATAAATTCTTCGAAGGTATCTGGTCTTCATGATTGGCTGATATTCAAAAGTTTATCCGTATTAATTTTTTTTATTTCCATTCGTCAATGCTACAATATAAATTATTCAGCTTTTTTTGTGAGTTTCATAAATCTTGGATAGTGGGTAAGTAACAGTACAAAAAACAATATTCCCCAAATAGCTCCACTCAAAACATCTGTCTTGAATGTTACTTTTCTTGATTGGATAAGTTGTATCTTTTTTTCTGCTTTACATGTTGCTTTCTCTTCTTCTGTAGGTGCTACCATGTTGTTCGCATTAGTTTCTGTAGGTTTTGCTTTCAAATTATTGTCACAATATTCCATCTCGTAGTATCTATCACCTACAATATATTCGTCATTAGTTATAATTATTTGTTTTCCTATTGTATATGTAAGTATTCCGAATGATACTAATGTTCCTATGAGTCCTACAAGAGTAACGAGAAGAAAATATATTTTAAGTGGATTTCGTACGTGTGTCTTGATAGTGGTGTTGGATGTTTTAGTTGTCATGATATTATAGTTTAAATGGTAAAAGGAAAAAGGGGAAAGGAAAAAGGGAAATGAATGGTATTGTATATACTGTTTTTTTTAATTTTTATTTATTTTGTCTTTCTAATCTTATAGTATGCATTGGTATTGATTATAGGGTTTATCATAAAGGTACTATCTTCTATTCTAATAACTCATTCTATCAATGAAAGATTGCTCACAATAAAGCTTACTGTTCCTATTTTCTCCTCTGTATCAAGTGAAAATATATCTCCATATCGTACAAAATTATTGGTGAAATATTTTTCTGTATTTGATTTTACTACTTTGTATCTTTGCCCAAATATCTCTATATATCCAATTTCAAAGTTTCCATTTTGTAATAAATTCATATCTACATATACGTTTGATTCTGGAATATTATCAAGTCCTGTAGTGATAGATCATGGAACAGTACTTACCATCTGATTTTCTATAGTACTATTGTTCATGTTCTGTAAAATCTGGTATTTTACTTTGAATCTATAGAGGAACAATGCAACTTCATATCTTGTGATAGGGTTTTCAAACGTTACTGCATCAGCAGGACCAATCATTCCTATTTCTTGTGCTTTTTCAAAGTAATTTTTCCATCGAGGCGATGTTGTTTCATCAAGCTTTTTTCCTTCAAACAATCTTATGATAGTCGCAATAAATTCTGACTTATTGATTGTTCATTTTGGATTGAAATATCCATCAGATCATTGCATTATTCCTAGTGTACATACTTGTTGTACATAACTTACCAGAGACGCGTCCGTAGTAGCAATGTCTTTGAAAGTACATCCATTTGGAATACTTCATCCGCTAGTATTACCAAACTTATATATGTTTGCAAATAAACTAATAATTTTTGCTGCTTGTTCTCTTAGGAGTATTTCAAAAGGTTTGTACTCAGGAATAGTTTTGAAATTAGTCAGTCCATTATCGTTCATCCATCTGATTGCTTCCAGAAGTTCAGGATCATTATTTATACTTAGTGAATCTGCTAATGTTCCAAAATTATCGAGTATTCCTGTAGTGTTTTTTTGTTCTGAAGTTCCTAATTCGTTCAATTTGTTGAGCATCATGAGTTTTATCGTTTCATTACTTACAATATTTTTAAATCTATAAATATAGATGGCGATTTCTTCCCTTGTTATAGCTGAATCAAATGCTGTCTGATTGTTTAGTGTTGTAAGACCCAATGCTTGGCTTTTTGTATAGTAGTCTCCCCATCGAGGTGTACTGGTTTCATTAGATACTTTTCCCTCAAACATTCTTATCAATACTGCCATTGCTTGTGGTCTTGTTAGTTTTTGTGTAGGAAGAAATGTATTGTTGGTAGTTCCTTTAAATATTCCTCGTTTACATGTATTCACTACAAAGCTGGAGAGTGTCGGATCGATTTCATTGATATCACTAAAATTACAATTATTATTTTTGCTGTCTTGATTATATCCAAATTTGATATACGCTTGCCCTATTATTTTAGCAGCTTCCTCTCTTGTAAGTCAATCATTTGGTCTATATTCTCATTTGTCGCTATATTTTGTCAGTCCATTTGCGTACATCCAACCAAGTGCTTGTTCAAATTCTGTACCTGTATATGTTGTTGTGGGAATGATTGTTGTTCCTATATTTGTACCAGTATTTGTTATTGAACCTGTGTTTACTGCTCAGGTATTCGTTGAATCTGTATTGCCCACTATAGTTATCTTTTTTGTTACGGGATCTATTATAATTTCAAAATCTCCTGTTGTTTCTGCTTGTGTGGGTAATATAAGAAAAAGAGTACTAGCTATCAAAAAAAATCAGAATAATTTTTTGCTCATGATCTGTATAATAAAACGATAAAATCCTCTTGAGAGTATAGCCCTCCAAATACCTATATAATGTATACTTTTATTAAAATATACTAAATGTGTACTACGTTTCAATACTAAATTACTTAGATACAAAATTAAAGATTAAAGAATAAAGAACTATTTAGATAATCATGTATCATGTTTCTATCATCATGCATGGTAAATTATCTCTCTTTTCATAAAATAGCTTGAAAATTCTTACTAAAACACTAATATTCAAAAAACTTTTTATATTTTTGTTGTTATTATAAAAATGACTCACGTACAAAGAACTTTGGTAGTATTAAAACCTGATACAGTAGGTCGTAGTATTACTTGAGAAATAATTTCTCGTTTTGAAAGAGCATGACTTCATATTGTAGGTATGAAAATGCTTCGTCCAGATAAGAAATTTCTTCATCATCATTATGAAACTATTGGTACTATGATTACTAGACATGGACAAGATATTTTTGATATAACTATCGATATGATGACTAAGATGCCTATTATTGCCATGGTACTTGAATGAGTAGATATTGTAGATTATGTTCGTAAAATGGTTGGTAGTACAGAACCTAAATCTGCTGCTCCATGAACTATTAGGTGAGATTATGCTCATATGTCATATGCACATGCTGATGCTTCCAAAATAGGAATTCCAAATCTTGTACATGCATCAGGAAATGCTGAAGAAGCTGAAAAAGAAATTAAACATTGGTTTTCTCCAGAAGAATTGTTTGAATATTCTCCTTTGCATCATGCATTTACTCGTTAATCTATTTGATTATAATACTAAAAAAATTAAAATATTAAAAACCATTAGCTAGTCCACCAATACACCAAATATTTTAATTTTCCAAATCTAAAAATTTTTACCTTATTATGTTCTTATCAATGAAAACCTGAATACATGGAAATTATTTTAAAGATGTCGAAGTAAATTGTATCTGTGGTGCTAAATTTACTGTAAATGCAACAATCCCTGGACCTATAAAAGTAGAAACTTGTTATCAATGTCATCCAGCATTTAATAAAGACAAAGTGATTAAAAAAGTTATTAAAGGAAGAATGGAGAAATTCTTAGAAAAACAGAAAAAAATGGATTCTATTAAGCCTACCAAAAAAACTAAGTAGATACAAGATTCAAGACATAAGATGCAAGTATTACATACTTTATGTATCGTGTGTCATGTGTCTTTTATTATTTAGTATCTAGATATGCTAAGAAAACAGATCATGAAAAAATATATACAAGTAGAGGAAATTTTTCATGTAATCTGACATAATTCGAGTGTTTTCATTATCTTAACGATGAGGACACTTATTTTTTTGTTGGTTTTATATGTATTATTTTTTGTTTCGGATAAATATATTCTCTGGCAATATTTACCTCGATTTTTTGGTGTTCTCTGAATATGATTTTTTATAAAATATATTGTTGATTTTCTTAATATTTACTTAGATTGACTTATTCTTTCTGAAGGTGGTATTACTATGTTTATGCGAGAATGATTGTTTGAATATAAGACAGATTTTTTTGAACGAGATAAAATAGAGTCAGTATCTCATAACCAAAATAGTTTTTGGGACAAATTGTTTGGTAAAGGTGATGTGATTATTAAATTGGAACATGGTATAGAATATCCGTTTGAAAATATTAATGCTCCCCAAAAACAAACAGAAAAAATATTGAAATATAAAGCACAATTTTCATTAGACAATCCTGTTGATGCTTCTACTTCTATCAATGATGAAAAAATGGCTATTATAGCTGAAGCTTTGAGTGAAGTAGTGAAAGAATATATGGACAAGAAATCTTCTGAAGAAACGGAAAATGATGAATATTAATAAGACAACTACTTGTCTATAATTTTGATCAAAAGATATAAAGATTGCTATAATAGATTTATTTTTAGTCAGTTATTTGTCTATATTCTGTCTCTTTTTTAGAGTAATTTCAGTTCTTTTAATGTCTTTTCATATTTGGGATAATCATTCCCAAATTTTTTTTGCATGTATGATTGGAGAATGTTTTTTCGATCAGAAAATCAATTGAGATCATCTGAGGATACTTTGAAACTATTTAAAAGATTATCCATATTTTCTATATCTTTTTTGAGTCTAATGTCTTTGCATGCAGTACGCAGATCTGGTTCGATATATTCATCTATTTTGTCGTAATCGATATGTTCTACGTTGAGTGTCAGTGAAATATTTGTAAGATTTGGTTGTGGATCTTCTCTAAATGTTATGTCTCGTGATGGTGAGCTAAAATAGCTTTTATTTGTCTCATTGATTGTTTTGAGTTCGGAGAGAAGCATTGCCTTACTTACTGATTCTTTACTTCTGATCGTAATCTGAGGGTTGATCATCAGTGGAAGTGCAGTAATTTTCTTGTTTTTCGTATCGTATTGGAATACATATTTATTTTGATTTGTCTCCAATGAACTTGTTGACCATACGCTTCCTAGACAGAGATAATTGTTGTGGGTAAATGGTTGATGAAGATGTCCAGAGATAAATTTTATATTAGGAATATCTAAAAATCATTCATGCAAAGCTATGTCTTTGTAGTTAAATTTGGATTTCTGTCCTGGAAATGTTGTTCCATTGATATAATAGTGATGGAAGACTGTAAGATCCATATTTTTATCTACCTGTTCTGCAAGAAATTGATTGATATATCATGAAAAAACTTCGTGTTTGTTGGTGGATTTACTTAGTAATGTAGCGAAATCACTGATGGATTTTAATCTTTCATTTTTTGGGTTATAGATATTTTTTTCATCTTCTCATGGTAAGAAAAATGGTAATAATACTATTTTTTCGTCTTCTATACTTTCTATTGTTGGTTTTGTAATAAATTTTACTTTCCCGATATTATTTATACCAAATTCTTTTTTACTGATAATATCAAACGCTTTTTGTGCTTCCTCAAAGACGAATGAACTTCCTAATCGATCATGATTGCCTGCTAGAACGTATACGGTCTTCCCTTGGTCAAATAGTTCCAAAAAAAGTTTATATAATTGAAGCAAAGCATTTCTGTCATAGGCAAAATGGTAGACATAGTCTCAGAAAAATATAATATTTTTTTCCTCAGGATATAGAGAAAAAATGTTTCTGAGTTCTGTCAAAATTTTGTCTTGATAACGAGTGTTGATATGAATATCTCAGACCAATAGCATTTTTTTTGGTACTAGGAAGCAGGTAAATGGAACTAAGATTTAGTATAGCGATTTGATTTGTAAAAAATAGTCAGAAATGTATATTTATATTAATTGGATATATGATGCTAGATACAATATCCAAGAGCCATTTAATATAAGACTTATGAGCTCTTGTATTGTGAATTATGGATCAAAATTTATTTGTTGTTTCCTATGAAAAAAAAGATTCTCTTTATATTGATTATTTCTTGTCTCATTATCCTTGCAGGCATAAGGATATTTTCTCCTGAGGATACACGAGTCTGTGATAATAATGTTTTAGTGAAACATGGAAATCCTAGTGCTTATAGCTCTGGATTCTTTTGCTCTTGATGAAAGTTATTTGTTCAATAGCTTTTAGTTTCTCCTACCAATTTCATGAAAATCATAACTGATTTTGCTGATAATTGACCACTTCCTTCAATGTATACTTGTGATGATGGGTGATATTTTCCTTCATTAATGATAGAGGATATTCCTTTTGGTACCAAGGTTTTAGTTCTTATTGTAGATGATCCTGACGCTCCTTCAGGTGTACGAGATCATATTCTTCTTGCAAATATTCCATTACAGGAAAGTAGTGGTCTTATTATATCGCAAGATGCTTTTGATCTTTGAATACTTGGACAAAATGGTTGGTGAGAAGTAGCTCGATGAGCTCCCTGTCCACCAAAAGGAACCCATAGATATGTATTTAAAATTTATGCACTTTCTGAACAATTAGAGATTTCATCAGGATTTACTAAAGAGAGATTAATCGAATTGATGTGAGGTAAAATACTTGCGCATGCCCAGGTTGTAGGTGTATATAAAAGGCAATAATTTATATACAAACAATATTGTTACCTATTATACAAGAAAATATATAACTATATATTTTTCAGTTATACTGATTTCCATTGTTTTAGTTTGTGTGAGAATATTTGTCTTCTATGATATATAAAGATTAATTATTTTCATAAGAAATTTCTTAGTTTATAATCTATATCACCAGCACTATAGATAACAATAATACTGTCTTTTGCTGTTTCTTCAATAATCTTTGTGATGACAGAAAAATTTGTGGTATATGTTCCTCCACATGCATGAGCAAATTCTGTCCCTAAATCGTCCAATGTTTTGATGTTTATGTCTTTGAGAAATTTGTGATGTTCCATAATTTCATCCATGTTTTCTCTCGCTGCATAGATATCATAAATCTGAATATTGTCATATTTTTTTAATGTTTTGACAAAATCTTTTCGTCCTGTAAGTATTCTATTGATTTGGTGTGGTTGGAAAATAACGTACAATTTTTTTCCGGGAAATTTGTTTTTGAGTGCCATATATCCAAAATCGATAGAGGAGGCCATATGTCCATAATCAGTAAATATTTTTGCTCCGTTTTTGTTTGTAGTAAGATATTCCATTCTTCTTCGTAGTCATCAAAAAGAACTCATTGTACTGAGTATTTTTGTCTTTGGTTCTTTACTTATTTTTGTTATAAGCGCCATTATGAGTGAAGCATTTACGTCATTGTGTTTGCCTCGAATATGTTTGAATGGAATTGTTTTGATAGGTACTTTCTTGATTTGAGATGAATCGATTAAACGATCAAATAATGTACTATGAACCTTTAATCACTTTGGTATAAAAACTTTATTTTTAACTTTAGAAACAAGTGTCTCATATGCAGAAATATAATCTTTCATGTTTTTATAATAGTCCGTATGGTCTAATTCTAAACTTGTTATTATGGCATAATCTAAATCGAGATAGAGAAAATGTCTTTTGTATTCACAAGCTTCTACAAAAAATATTCGTTTTTTTATAATTGAAGACTGTTGATCTCCTATTGAAGAAAATCATTTTCCTGTACATATATAACCGAAAATTGTTTTTATATCTTTTATAGCTTTACTATTTATGGTATAACTTTGTGTCTTAAATCATGGTACAAGTGCTCCCAAGATTCCTAGTCCAAAATTTGGGACTATTTTTTTGGCTGTATGGATTGCTAGGGCAGTAGATGAACTTTTCCCATTGGTTCAGGCAAATCCTATCGTGATAAAATATTTGGATACTTCTCAAAGAAATTGAAAATAATTGAGAATCACCATTACCTTTTTGTTTGCTTTCATTATTTTTCTTGCTTCTAGTACTTCTTCGCATTCACTGGTCGCCTCTGAGTAAATGATTACATCTCATAGTTGTACCTTGTATTTCCCATGACCAATAATAACTTTCAATCCTTTTGCTTCCAGTTTATCGGTGAGTTCACTTTTTGTAGCGTCGATGCAGACGATATTAGTATATCATAAATCATTGAATATCCCTGCTATCCCAGACATTCCTGTTCATCATGCTCAGACTAAGATAATTTTGGACATTAATTATAGAGGATAAATGATAAATGATAGACAAAACTGTAGTGAAGATGATGAGAAAAACAAGAAAAATTTGCATATCTCTATTTTCTCTTATTGTTTCTTTATCTTAGTAGGTGAACTATATACAAGACTAAAATAATAATGGGTTGGTGGATGATATATATAAGTAAAGTATTCCTGCCCACGAAATTTATAGGTCATACATTGAATATTGTTCAGAATATATTTTTTTTCTTTGTATAGAACATTTTGGATATTCCCATTCCCAAAAGATATACTCCAAATCGTGGGATCAATGGATAAAAATCTGTTGACTGAAATCACGTACTTATTATTCAGATAAAGGAAAAGTAATCTTCGTTTACTGGTATGTTACCTATCCACGATCATGCCCATATAACTACTATTCAGAGTACTAATAATACATACTTATTGCTATTTTTAAACACTACTGCTAGTAGACTACTTAAGGCAAAAAAATGAATAATCCCAAATTTTATAAAATACTCATTATTGTATATATAGCTTACTCCGCTTATACCCAGGGCTATTGTTGTTAAGAGTAAAAATCTTTTTCGCTTAAAATTTCCCAAAGCGTATACTATTCCTGAAATGAGTATAAACAAGATTGCTGATATTTTTCCTATATAAAAATTTGCTCAAAAGCTATATACAACACTATATCCATAGATTTCACTCATAGACCAAATCAGATGGAAATAGACCATCAGTATCAGAGCAATTCCTCTAAAGAAATCTAATTCTGTAATCCTGTTGCTGGTCTTAGGTATCAAAACTATTTTTTTAATTCGTTGGGCAAAATATTGTACCATATATTTTTTGTACGTGTAAAATATGCTTTTCCTTCCTAGGATTTGTATGGTACTAAATATATCTGAGAAAACAAGAAAAAATTAGTAATATTTTTATTTATACTTCTTATCTAGTTAGTATCAAAGAGACAATGTATTTTTTTATATTGATATATCTTAATGATGTCCTAGTTCGTCTATTTTATTGTCATCTATATAAATTATTATTATTCCTATCAAAGCTCCAATAATATAGCTAAGTATTTCATTATTGGGAAATAATACTTTATCTAAAATTCATCGAACACCTCTTCGAATCATAACGATAGCAATTGCTATGATTAGAATCTGTATGTTTGATTTTTTATTTTTCATTTTGAAGGTGTGTTTCAACCATGAGATAATCTTTTTTTTCATTTTTTGTATACATCAATCAAATAAAATATCTATTATATTCTAATCTCTTTTGAGATAAAATCAAATATCATATATTTTTTTGTCTAATTTCTATTGACAAAAAATAAAAATTTTGTTCTTTGGTATATTTTATTTTTTCAGTATTTTCTCTATCTAGATGCAATCCGACCTCAAATATATTCCATCTTTAACCTTATTTATGGCTGTCTGGTTCATGTGCCCTTTGAAATTTTCAAAAAAAGAAAATTACCGAACACTCGGTAACTCTAGTTTGCTTCAGTATTTTCATGACTTTTATGCAGGTGTTGAAACCTGTTATTACCCAGAGAGGGACTCGAACCCTCACGTCCTTACAGACACCAGATTTTGAGTCTAGCATGTCTACCATTCCATCATCTGGGCACGATAACTAAAAAACTTTGTGATATACTATAGATGATAAATACTGGTGATTAGTCTTGCTTTTATCTACTGTTTCTAACAATAGTTTATATAGACCATTCCTTTATTTATCATTTTATATTTATCATCTAAAATTAGTTTATTTAGTTGTGAGTATTTACGAAAATCAAAGCAAAAATCAATTGATTTTGATAGTTAATTATTTACATATCATGTGATGATTGTTTTCTCATCGTTTTTTATCCATATATTGGATAAAACCGACGTTATTTCTTAATATGGAACTGACGTCTTGTTTTACACGATAATTTGATTGCATCATGGATTTGAATAAAGTAATGATTATCTGAAGAGCTACCAACAATTTGCAGGTAAAAACTATTGAAAGTAGTTGAACTTCTGTAGTAAATTTTACTGTTGCAACCAACAGAAAATTTAAAAATAAGGAGGGAAATGTACTGGAAGATGCAGAGTATCACAGATGTGTAGCTTATGGAAAAGGTGCTGAAGTTTTGGCAAAGTATTTGAACAAGGGAAAAAGAATTTACATTGAAGGAAGGCTCAGAACTAGAAAACGACAAGACAGTGAGGGAAAAGATAAATTCTCTACTGAAATTATTGTCGATAATTTTATTTTCTTGGATCCAAAAGGACAAGGAAATGATGATGATCATTCGTTGGATGTAGCTGATCATTTGGTTCTAGAAGATGAAGACGTACCATTCTAGACATTGAAAATTTAATGTTTACTTAGAAACTATAACGACTTGAGCAAAAAGATATACTCGTCGATACTTGTGTGTTTATATAAAAAAGTATCACTGTTTTTGGGTCCAATATTTTGTTGTCTTTTCATAAAATATTATAAAAAACATATTACAAATAACTCTAGTATATTTATTATATTATTCTCTCTTCTTATTTTATACATTATATTTTGTAGATTATGACTTTAAAAATGAAATTAAGATATTTCCTCTTGGATCTCTTTGATATGATATCATTTTTGATATTTGTAGGTGGAATTGTATTGTTTATAAGATTTTTTATTGCTAATCCTTATACCGTCGTGGGAGCTAGTATGGCACCTACCTTCATAGAAAATGATTTTATTATCGTAGATAAAATCACTCCAAGATTTAGTCATCTTCAAAGAGGTGATATCATAGTTTTTGTTCCTCCTGGTAAAACTATCCCTTATATCAAAAGGATTATTGGTCTTCCTGGAGAAACCGTCAAAATAAAACGTACTACTGTAGAAATCTGTACGACAGAAAATAATATAGAACAATGTAACACTTTGCCAGAGACGTATTTATCATGAGTAAAAACTGAGGCAAGATGTGGTATCGATGAATTTAAAGTCAATACTGGTTGATTATTCGTTATGGGAGACAATAGATGATTTTCTACTGATTCTCGTTGTTGTTTTGGACTAGATTGTTATGAATGATCTTCTTATGAAGTACCATTTGATCATATTATTGGAAAAGTATATCTCAGGTTTTTCCCTGATTTTTCTGTATTCTAACTATACTTTTATTCTTACTATGTCTTTATGAAAATTTTTTCAAATTTTAATACAGATTTGAGACAAAGAACGTTTGAAGAATATCAAATCAAATATGGTATAGATAAGGTGTTGTGTTTTTGAAGAAGCAGATTATATCAATTTTATAGAGTCATTTTCCCTCTTATAGGTTTATTGTTGCTTACTGCTGCATGACTTATGTTTTTTTATCGACGATTAGATGGTCAATATTTTACCTATATTCTTATTGCTATTTTTATCCTTTTTGTTGTCTTCTTTTTCCCTATAGCTTGGAAACATCTCGATTATAAAATGGATTTTATTATTGTAGTACCTGATTCTATCATGATGTATGATCAGTGAGGTATATTAAAAAGAGATGTAATAACTATTAATGCACAAAGTATCAAAACTATTTCTGTCAAGAAATCTTGATTGTTGTATAGTATTTTTGATAATTGAGATATTATCATTCTTGCTGAATGAGATACAGAACGTAATGGTGAGACTATTCTTCGTCGAGTTCCTAGACCAGAAAAGAGAAGAAATCAAATGTTAAAAATCATAGGCATTGATCTTCAGGCTAATCAAAATCCTCATACATAACTATCAATTGCTTTATTTATATTCTTTTCTATTTTTATGAAGCAAACACAAGAAACACCACGTATCCCTTATGATATTTATGAATCTCCTCAAGAGATTGTTATTTTATTACCTTTATGATGAGTTAAAAAAGAAACACTTAAACTTTCTATCAAAGATTATAGGCTTGTGATTAGCTGAGAGAGAAATAAACCAAAAGTAAAGGATAATTTGATTCCTCTCAAAGAAGACTGCTATCGATGACCAATAGATCAAGTTATCGACCTTCCTCCTCAGGTATATTTTGATAAAATACATAGTAAACTTACTCCAGACAATACCTTACAAATCATCGTTCCTAAAGCATTGATACCAGAAAAAATTTCGCTTGAAGTGGAATACGATAAATAAACTAACCGATATAATATAGACGAAAGTTAACTAAACGTGGCTGTGGATACAGTCATTTTTTAATTATTATCTTTCTATATTAGTCATTTTTTTGCTAATCATAGTCGAAAGATATCCTGTAAGTAAACCTCGTGAAATGAAAAAGATATAATTGATCATGCTATCTTCGAAGACATGGAGAAATATACCCATTATTAATAAGCATATTCGTCAGATATTGAGTCATTTTCGTATACTATATATCATTTGTGTAGTGGTATGTGTCTGTATGTGATTAAATTTTTCTTGTATTTTTGTTGCCAATCGACTGATTTGAATAACAAATATTGTTCGCAATATAAATCCTATCGTTCCGATATCAAGCATGAGTTGTATATAATAATTTTCTGGTAAGATAGTTCAATTTTGGTGAACAGCAGGTCCTGAAGTTCCCAATCCATATCCACCTGGTTGTTGGATTACATAGTTTATACTCCCAAATTTTGCTTTGATATGTCCGAGTGTAGATGCTCATTTGAGTATACTTACTCCAATCAATCCAGCTAAAAAAACTATTCCTATTATTCGTGAAAGTTTTTTGTTTTTTTTCATCCATTGTATGTTCATTATTGCCAATCATACTATTCATCAGATAAATGCTGTTCTAGAAAGCGTTAGTACTATTGCTAAGATTCGGAGAAAAATTATCAAACTATTTATAATCATCTTCTTGTTTGTTAAAAATATTTTTTTTATTTCTTCAAATTTTTGTTTAAAAAAGAGTATCACTATGGGTAAAAATGCAATCAAGAAATATCAATAATTGTTTGGTCATGAAAAAATTCCTTGTCGTCTTGAAGTCCCTTGATATCAGGTCAAATAGTAAATGGGTGGTTTATTTCCAAATTTAAAATCATCGAATGGTCCATATCCGATATGAAGAAAAAGATCAGGCCAGATAAATTTTAATCCTTGTCGGAGAAATCCTGCAATGAGTGTTGTAATCAGTAAATATTTTAGGAATGTAATAAATCTTTCACTATTTTTTTCGGTAAACAACCATCCGATAAAGGTTGCTGAAAGAAAAATATAGAGGTAGAGGAGTCCATATTTTATACCTACAAAGATATCGTAGAGTCACTTTCATTTGAGTAGCGATATTCCTATTCCAAAAAATATAATAATAATGAATGTGATTCGCGGTCGCTTTCGTGTTGTAAGATATGATGTGATTGCTTTGTTATTCACTATACATATACCTACAAAAAAAAGTGACCAGAGGGCATCTCTTCCAAGTGCTGGAAGCTGTGGATATGCTCATCCTAGTACTCCATATCATATAACAGTAACGAAGATGTGGTATATTACCACAAATATTAAAAATGCTTTCAAAAATCTTATCATAGACCTAGCAAATGATAAATATGTCGTATACTATATGTGTTCGTAAAATAAAAACAAGTTGAAACTTCATCTTTAAAAGATACATTTTGTATAAGTATTTTACTCTCTTTATGGAGTATATGAAACTTAGTATAGTTATCCCAACGAGGTGAGATCAGAATATGCACAATATTATCGAGTGTTTCCAAAGACAAACTTTTAAAGATTTTGAAGTCATTTTTGTCGTGGATAAAAAATTAGATGTATGATCAAAAATGCCTGATGGGAGAAATATCCGTTATATAACCAATCTTAATTCCTCTTTTCGTTCTCAGCGTGATGAAAAAGAACCTAAGATATGATGAAATGCGAGTATATTGAGAAACTATGGAATCAATGCTGCTCAGGGTGATTTTATCCTGCTTATGGATGATGATGAATGGTTTGAAAATGATTATCTAGCACAAAATATTTATTTGTGGGACAAATATAGGTCTATTATCAAAAAAGATTTTGTTTTGACTCCTACTTTGATGTATAGGAAAACATGACAGATCCAAAATCAGTGATTTTCTCATTTCAATTATCGATTATCAAGGCCGATATCTCAGATATTGTGAGAAAAAGAATGGGACTATATACAAATGTATTCATGAAATTCTTTGTTTGCTCCAGCATATATTTTTAAGGAAATACTTTTTGATGAAATATTAGATTTTGTTTATGAAGATTTAGATTTTTCTTATAGAATCCATCGTGCTGGGTATCCACTTATTGTCCTTCGTGATTTGAAAATATATCATATGGAAAGAGATAAAACTAAACTCGAAGAGGCGCGAGTAGGTAATGAACATGCTGCATATAGGAAGGCGAAACATAGAATGCTTTTTGTGGGGAAATATGGTAAGCTGACTGATAAACTCAAATTTTATTTGCTTGGATTTTGGTGACAACCCTTACGACTTATTGTCAAGATACTTAGATTTGCTCCATGAAAGCAAAAATGGAATTTGGTAAAGGCAATATGGAAGTGAACTTTCTATTGGGTATATGATAAAAAAAGAGGATAGAATACTATCCCCTTTATCTTCCACCTATTGTTCTTTTTGTCTTATAAGGTCTCGAAGAACGCCAGACCGCTCAAAGTCTTCATTTCTATTTGATAGTTCCAATTCTCTATACAATTTTTCTAAAGACATTCCCTCAAGCTGTTGATTTATTTGTAGCTCTTCAATCTGTCTTATGATGAATTTTAAAATTTTTTCGTCTTCAGCATAATTTACCATTTCACCATCTTGACTTTCTTCTTTAGAAAGTGGAGAAAATGTTTTCTGGTAAATTTTGAGTGTTTCCAAATCAACTTCTTTTAATTTTTCTCTAATAAAATTGCGCAAAACTTTTTTGTCTTCAATATAAATTTCATTGTCCGGTGATGTTTCCAGATATTGATTTGTAAGTATTAAATCTTCAATCAATTCTGTCAAATCCATCCTTGGATAGAGTTGTTCTCGGTAGCTTAATGCCCGGTATATCTCGACTTCTATCGGGAATGGCCCTATTAAGTTTGGATTTATTTGATATTTTTTTTTGGTTTCTTCATCTACCTCATTATTGATGAAATATTGGCTTATGTGAAAATTTATTTCAAAATCTTCTTTTCCTGGGCCTGTTCTTGTAATGGGTAGGGTGTGTAGCGTAGTTTTGTTTTTGACTTGGGAAATACTACTACCGGTGTTTATGAACATTTCACAACCATTCATAATGGTAATTGCCTCTGTAGTGAGGTATCCTGTTTGTCCAACTTCCATTTGCGACATTAAGGAACTTACGATAATAACGCCTTTGATTTCCATGATATTTTTATTTAGGTTAATATTTTGTTTTCTTGGGGAAAATTTATATTGATATAATAATACTTGTCAATTCTTTTTTATGTTATATCTCTTTTTTGCCTTTGTTTTTAAAAAAATTATTAGTTGAGAACTATATTTTTTCTATAATGTTTTTCATTTTCAGGATTTTCTTTTGATAGGGATATACTTTTGTGGGTATACCTAAAAAACTTGCTATCAAAAATAAATGTAATCTACTGCTGATGACTATGCTTGCTTGTACTACTATTTTTATAAAATGGTCAAAATCTTCTTCTCGATCCAATATAGTGAACCGCTGATCTTTGATTTCTGCTCACATTTTTATTCTTTGTGCGTATTGTATATCATTATATTGGCTATTTTTTCCTTTGGCAACAGGGACATAATATATAGCATATCATTTGTTATAGTAACCTTTAACCTCTTGAATAATCTCTGGAAGGAATTGCTCTGCATTTTTATTTACATTGACTACTATATACTTTTGTTGAAACTTTCATGTACTGTTAGGTTTTACTGATTTTCGATTGTATCCGAAAAAACTCGTATCCATAAAAAACTCCACCTTATCAAATCCATATGTTTTGAGTTCTTCGACGGTCTCGTTATCTCTTGCGAAGATATGTTTTGTTTTTTTGAGGAGAACGGTGAAGAGGAATATATTGATTCTTTTTTTTGGTACTTGTATTCATCACATCAGATATCTTGGTTTGTCCAAACAAGGGAGGAGTGATACTAGTCGATATCGATAGGAATTTTTATTTTCTTCGGTAATAATTTCTCCTCAACCTATGATTACTGCATTTGTTTTTCTATAGAGTTTTCGCTCTCTCATCTTTCCTTGTTGAAGATATTTTATTCGTGAACGAATACCTTTTGGTATCTCTGTTACGAAGGTTATTTTATCTATATCGATGAATTGACTAAAGAATTTCTTGAGCCATTCTGGGTCATATGCAGCGATGGTTATTTTTTTATTTTCTTGCAATAACAATTTGACTGTTCATAACAAAATCAGTTCGTCTCATAGATTTTTGTAAGATCGATTGCCTACGATGAGAATGTTTTTTTCAGGAATCTGTAATACGTTTGAAATTTTCATAGCTCCCGATAAACTAAAAAGGACTACGTAATATATAGCAGTCCTTATTAGTTATTCAATAGAAATTTTATTATGTTGCTGGTCTTTCTTTCCAAAATTTGTTTGCATTGAGATAATCGCAATATGCCTGTTTGTTCTTTTCAAGTGTTTGTGATACCTTTTTTAGCGAACCTCATCGTCCTGCTGTCATTATTTCTGTATCAAAATCTGTAGAGAATAATTTTGCATTATCGAAAGTTATATCTCTTCCTGCTGATAAATAGAATGGTTTGTCAGATACTGCTTGTTTATCTTTACAAATTTCTTTGATGCGATTGGTCAGATTAGCAGCTTTTAATACTTCTAGATAACTACTAAATCTTTTTGGAGTAAATCCAATAAGTTCTTTGTTTTCGAGATTAATTGTTGTTGATTGCTCATAGGTTCCAAATGTGATCATTGGTCGTGTACCACTAAGTTCTATTTTTTTTTCTGCATTTGGCATTTGTTCATGGAAACTATTTATTGCTAAGAGTAATTCTTCCTCTTTTTCTGTATCGTTATTTGCCCATTCTTTGATCTTGGGAGCTAATCCTGTAGCGTCTTTTGTTTCAATCTCTTTATAAAATACATCACCTCTTGCTTTAAGTTCCTCTAAACTATTTGCATCATTATCGTTTCTAATGTATTCATCTACGAGATATTGTGTTTCTGAATTAATCTTATTATATCATTCTTTGTCCATAAATTCTGTTACTGAACTAAGTCTTACTATTGATTCTATTGCTATTTTATCAAATTTTTTGTCCTTATTATTATCGTTTTCTATTTCTTCTCGTGATATACCCATACCGGTCAATCCAAGATCTAATACATGTCTTTCATCATCTTTTCCTATGGATGAAATGAAAGATGCAGCCGCTTCATTTTTCTTAGATCAATTTTTAAACATTTCTAGTAATGTATCGTATTTATCTGGATCTATTTTTATTTGATCTCCTTTTTTAATCAGAAATTGCTTCATCTCTCCATAGTTTAAACCACTAAAGAGTGCTGTAGCTCATAAGAATCCTTCTTTATATCTGATACGTGTTTCTTGGTCTTGTAGTGTTTGATTTTCTATTCCTCCTGTGCTTTCTGTTGTGTTATTTCATCCAAAAATGTTTGCTAATTTGTTGGTAAGTGCTCCTCATGTGAATAGTTTCAATGGTCATTCTCCACTGTACATTTGTGATCACATAATAAGTGCTGTCGGGATTCCTAATCGTGCTAGATTTTTTCCTAAATTTTTTTCACTTCTTCCGTCTTTTGTGAATAAACTAAATGCGCTTTTTAACATTTTCCATCCTACAAAAGCTAATCAACCGATCATGGCAATATTTCCTACGCCTCACCAAAATTGTTTTTGATTTGGTTTCATGTTAGTTTGATCTAATCCATATTTGAGCACCCCTGCTATTCATCATCTTTCAAATGCTTCTTTGGTATCTCCATATGGGCTTCCTGCATATTCTCTTCATCTATTATTTGTTTCAATTACTACTCAAGATCCTAGTGGTACTGTGCTACTATTTGTTTCCGGTGTAATCTCAGCTTCTTTGTTCATCTCTTTATATTGTTCAGGAGTAGGTTTTGTCTCCATTAAGGCAAAAAAATCTTTTGTATGTCTTGGTATAAATGGATGTTCTGATGGCTTAAATGTATCTGGATTGTTTATTACATTATTGAGATATTCTTCTAGATCTTGTAAATCTTGACTGAGTTCTTGTCTTTTTGCTCCCGTCAATTTTAGTTCATTTAAAATAGCATATTCGTTGTTTATTTTTTTGAGTGATCTGTTTAACTTTTTTGCATCTGATTTATCGTAGCCTATAATCTCAAAATATGGTGCAGTGTCTCCTTCTCCAACCACAATTTGATTTCTTGTAAGAATAAAGTTTGGAGCTTCTTTTCCAAGATCTTCTATGGTATCATTAAACTGTTTGAGTGTCATCTTCATGTTCATGTCATTTACATCATCCATTTTTAGCTCACCATATTTTTTGTCTGTATTTTTTTCTAATCTTTCTATTTGATTTTTTATTTTATTGAGTTCTTTGAGACGTCATTTGATCTCTGTTTTATTTATTTTTCGAAGTCATCTATCTTTTCTATTATATTCTCTTCCCAAGAACCATCATATGTTTTGATTGCTAAGACTTTTTTCTTGCTCGAAAAATGTAATTAGTCTTTCTAATTTGTATTTTACATTTTCTATATCAGTGGCTTTCTCTATGGAGTTTTCTACTTTAGTGATATCTTTTTTGAGTATATTAAGTTCATCCTGTGTTTTACTTTTGATATATTCTAGTTTTAATCCTTCGATTCTAATCAATACTTTTTCTTCTGCTTTTCGACTTTCTTTTGCTCATTGCTCTTCATAAAACTTTTGTATCCAGCTTATTAGATTGGTTTCTCCATCTATGGCAAATCTATTTTCTCCATTGATAGTAAATATGTATTTTTGTTTGTCTTGTTTGATTTTTGTATCAGAAAAAACATCGCTAATGTGATTTGCAGCTAGTTCTGTTTTGAATTCATCAAAGGTGTAGAGTGTTTTATTGAACTTTTCTCATTCTACGGCTTGTTGTATGTCTAGATTTTTGGTTTCCATCCCAGTAGTATAAGTAAAAATTTATACACTTAAGTATATTCACAAACAGGAGAATTACCAAAAAACTTGTACTAAATAAAAAAATAGAGTTGACAAAAACTCTAAAAGTTATTTAATTTTTTTTATTGTACGAATTATTCATTATTTGAAAGTTCTTTTTTGATAGTATTCTCAAATTCTATGGTGTTTTCTGTAGAAAGTTTCTGTGTAAGATGGTAATATTCTGCTATTTGTGTCAATAATTTGGTAAATTCTTGTCTATCTATCGCAATGTTGTCATGATGTTTTGGTAATAGTTGTTTGATATACTGAATATATCTCGTCAAATCTATATTTCCATCAAATGTGAAAATGTCTTGGTAGAAAGTTTCTATTTCTAGTTCTTTTGTTTTATCCTGATAAAATGGTATAAACATGCCTACCACAAGTAAGGTATTCATGCTTTTCCTTAGATGTACGAGATCAGTTTCTTCATGTTTTGTTTTTAAAAAAACATGATATATCTGTCTTATAAGATGGTCGTTTTTTATGTCTTTGAGTAAAAAAGCAAGAAAATTAGCTAATTTATCATTTGTTGCTTTGTCGTTTTTGATTTCTTGTCCTACTTGCTGAGCTTTTTTTTGGTCATTTTGAACTCTCCTGACTGCTTCTTCCGTTACTTTGTTGGTATCTTCTCTCACTCCTCCTATATTTATGTCGTCTAATCCCCCTCCGCCTACTTCATCTGCCATTATTTTTACTAATGAGTAAAATTGCTTATATGCTTGGAAATGTATGCTTTTGTTCTTGAAATTCAATACTAATTCTATATACAGTCATCACGTGATTTTTTTCTTGTAGTCAAAATACTTATGGTGAGGTGGATGAGTGGTCGAAGTCAGCTCACTGCTAACGAGTCAGACGGTAACGTCTCGCGGGTTCGAATCCCGCCCTCACCGATTTCAATTTAATAACCAATAGATACTAACTAATAATTTCTGGATACTAGGTATTCATTGTTAGTTAATTATATGGCTCTGTAGCTCAGCAGGTTACCCCGACGATTCGGGGTCATAAGGACGAGGGTTGTTTATGTATAAATCTCGTGACATGATACGATTTGTTTATATTCTACAGTTGGTAAATTGACAATATTATGTTGGTAGTACAAATGATATAACTAGAAGACTTCTAGATCATAAGACCTGACATACTACGACTACCAAAAGGATTCCTGTACAACAAATTTTGTTTCAAAGAGGGTATACAACAAAACAAAAAGCAAGAAAAATTGAAATGTTCTTAAAGAAACAAAAAAGTAGAATGGTCATAGAAAAATTTATGACCAATGAATGGAAAGATTTGTAATATGGCTCTGTAGCTCAGCAGGTTAGAGCGCGTCTCTCATAAGGACGAGGTCGGGGGTTCGAGTCTCCCTGGAGCCAAAGAAACAAAATAAAACATTACTCAGCAATTTAGAGCGGCATGGTAAATATTAAACTAGGTTGCGAGTTATTTTCTTTTACAGGATAATCTTTCCTGGAGCCAAATTACAATAACAATCATCAACTGTCATTCAAAATATCTTTATTTATTATTATTATCTTATTCTTATGGCTAAAAAAAAATGATGAAGAATCGTAGTTGCAATGCAATGTAAAGACTGCGGGAAAACTAATTATCACACGAGTATAAACAAGACAAATACTCAAAAATTGGAATTGACAAAATATTGTAAGCAGGACAAGAAAAAAACTGCACATGTATCAAGAGAAAAATTGAAATAATGTCTCTGTTTTGTACTGATGAGATTCTCAGTATATTGTCTTCTATGGCTGATTTCTATTCTGTTTTCTATTCTTTAGAGAATATACTGCATTACTATCGTCTTACTGTACCTTTTTAATTTTTTTATACATTCCCTATGTTAGTTATTAGACTTTCCAGACATGGAAGAAAAAACTTAGCTGTTTATAGAGTTGTTCTTTCTGAACATACTAAACCAGTTAAATATGGATACAAAGAAGTGTTATGATCATATGATCCTGTAAAACATGATTTTAAAGTAGATGAAGATGCTATCCTTACTTGGATTTCAAAATGAGCACAACCGTCAGAAAGGGTTGCAAAACTATTATTTAAGGCAACTAATAATGAAATTTTCAAAAAATTTATTGCATATAGAGAAAGAAAAGGAGTGACCAAAAAAGAAGAGAAAAAATAATGTTGTTTTAGATCTCTGGCTTTACATCTACCATGAATGCTGTTTATTCAAATGCTGATTTCCAAAATGTCATCTTGACTATTTTAGCCTTGGTGGTTATTTTGGTTATAGTTTGATGTATATATACATTCGTTCGTGCAATTATTATGTTTATCTTTTCTCACAGTAAGGAAGAAAACAAGAAAAAATGACGAAATAGTATCAGATTTATGATTATCGGTGTTATTTTGACTATTTTGCTTTTATTTTTGGTTCCTCTTGTACTTAAATGGATGAAGGTTCCTAAATATGATGTTTATACTCCAGCTAATGTCTTTAGTAGAGCAGGCGAATTAGTAAATAGTTTATTTAATTTGGGTAATATAATCAAACAAAGCCAAGAAAATAGTCAGTATAATGGTCAAATTTATGATACAATACAACCTTCTTCAGATAGAGAAATTTCTCAACCTATCACTACTGATCAGTATACACTTTAAAAATATTTGCCTACGTTAATCTACGAAACAAAATTGTTTGAAAAAGTGTGATAAATGATTACTCTTTCTCCTATCTATACTTTTACTCTTTCTGTTTTGAGATGAATAAAAAGTTTAATCTTCCTGAAAAGATATCAAAATTTGCTCAAAAATTTTGAAGATTTACTAAACATCAGAAAATTTTTGTCCTTTATCTTTGGGCGCTGACTTTTTTTCTTTTGATATTACCACTGATTAAGATTTCTCCTGTAAATGATATATCTCGTTCTGTATGGTTATTTAATGGACATCTTTTCAAAAGTTTGTTGATTATATTAGTAAGTATTGTTGTGCTTTTGAGTTGGAATATGAGTTTTAAATTTAAAAACTTTATAATTGGGTATTTTGGGTTTAAAGAAAATGATTCTCTTTTTAATTTTGGGTTCTTGTGGATTATTGCAACAGCCTTTTTAGGAATTGGTGATGCTATCAGTATCGTATGAACAAGTACACAGACAATTAAACTTACCTGATCATATTATTTTATTCAACTTTTTCTGCTTTTAGGATTGGTACTTACTTTGGTTTCTGTACTTAAACATGCCAAAGAACATGCTAACAAAACTAAAATCGTTAATGTAGTGGATGAAGATGCTATTAAAGATATTCAGCATAAAAAGTCATTCAAAGGTCTATTTGATGAGGAAGATAATGAAGAAGAAGTTAGAGAACATCATTTTCAATAATTTTATTTGATTATTTCTATTCTTATGGCAGGTATAAACGATAAATGTATCGGATGTGGTACGTGTGCAGCAGTCTCTCCAGAGCTTTTTACTGTAGAAGGCGTTCCTGCTCAACTTATTAAACAACCAACAGCTGCAGATAAAGCAAAATATGATGAAGCACAAGCTGCTTGTCCTGTGGATGCTATTGAAGATTTCTAAGACTATTTTTTACTCGCTACTACGCAAAATTCCTTCAAAATCAACAATCCATGGCAAAGAAAATTTGTATTGGATTGTTTTTTTCTTATCTCGTAAGATTGCTCTTACTTGGTCATTGTTTGTCAGATCACTTGAAAAATCTGCAAATTGGCAAGGACATTGATTGCAAGTGCCTATTTGTGGTATTTCTATACATAATTTAACATCTTGAGGACAATTATTACAAGTCTCTCATTGATCTATATTTCCATTACCACAGATATTTTCACCGGTTCCTATGCATATTCCTATATCTTGAGGACAGTTGGTACAAGTCTCTCATGGATTTATATTTCCATTACCACAGATATTTTCACCGGTTCCTAT
>CALMEO010000139.1 GCA_937862935.1 uncultured bacterium
TTTGAATCAGATTTTTCTCAGTATATTAAAAAATATCTTTCTCCTAATCTAGTATATTTCAGTCTACTTAGAGGTATGTATGAAATCAATATAGCAAAATTATTTGCCCAATACTCTGAGTATTTTGATGTTTTTAGTAGTTGTAATACTAACTTTAAAATCATAGAAAGCAACAAAACTACAAACCATCGTTGGTGTGGAGTTTGTCCAAAATGTGCTTTCGTCTATACAATATTGAGACCATTTCTCAGTGATAGTGAAACCCAAAGAATTTTTGGTCAAGAATTATATACCAATCCAGCACTTATTCCGCTCTATAAAGAACTGCTTGGTATCGATGGCATTAAACCCTTTGAATGTGTAGGGACCAATGAAGAAGTTCTGTATTGAATGTACCTCTACTATGAGAAAATCAAACATATTCCTCAGATCCCTCCAATTATGGAACTCTTCAAAGATGAGATATTACCTACATTATCTCAAGATGACCTTGTATTACTCAAACAAAAACTCTTTACCCAATATACTGAGGAAACCAATATACCTAATTTTTTTCAAAATATTCTTCCTTCATAAATACACATGGTAGTTGTTATCCATATTTTTTTGGAACACAACAATATATAACATATTAAATATAATTTATAAACTCTGTCAATCTAATGTGTAGATAAAGATAGTATTTTTTTGATTATTTATCTTTGCGGGGATACAATTAAGGGACGATGTTTATATCTTCTCATTATTATCATGACTAAATCAATTGTGTCTCACTTGCCTGTTACTAAGCACATCAAGAAAATAGGTACTCATGTCAAGAAGCATCACAAAAAATACCTTTGGAGTGCTGTATGATTATTTTGATTATTCAAACTATTCGCTTTTTTGCTTATGGGAATATCATGATATATGGTAACACATGCTACGGTTCCACCTATTCCGACAATGGCAACAGAACCACCGTATACTACAGGCACCACTAATAATGTAGGTATTTTTGGTGGTCTTGGTGCATCAAATATAGAATATCTATTTTGTAAGCTCACAACAAACAATGTTTCATGATGTATTCTTTCACAATCTGTATCACAACGAAGTTCAACTCCAAACACAACATTCACCTGATTGACAAACGGACAAATATACTACTATTTTGTAAGAGCAAGAGATTCAATAACAACTGGAGATATGAGCGATTGGAGTGCTAGTACTCATTCTACACAAGATAGTACACCACCGGTCACCACTATTATCGCTCCTGCTTCGTGAAGCATACAGACAGGAAACTTTGAGGTAAGGTTTTCTGATACAGATACACTATCATTATGACCCTGTGCATATAAGATAGAAGATAATGAAAAAGAAACATTATGATGGACAATCAGAACGTGTAATACAGATATACTTATAAATCAATCAGCATATTGTTCACACCAATGAATAAATACTTGTGTCGTATATTGAGTTGCTTTAGATTCTGCCGGTAATACATGAAATGTAGCAAGTAGATCATTTACGATAGATACCACTCCATGAGATACTACGCCACCGGTAATTACGCAGGTTACTCCTGTACCAAGTCCAACAAATGATACAACCCCAAATTATACCTTCCATTCTACAGAAGTAGGAACTATCACCTACGGGGGAAGTTGTAGTCCTTTTCTAGATGTTAATGCAGTCACAGGAAATAACACTATCACTTTCAATACTTTAGCAAATTGAACATATAGCGACTGTACGATTGAAGTAAAAGATGCTGCGGGAAATGTGAGTAATACTTTACAAGTAAATACCTTTACTATAGATACTATCAAACCGACATGTACAAGTTTCACGTATAATCCAGCATCATGACCTGTAAACACAAATGTAACTGCGACTTGTAATGCTA
>CALMEO010000140.1 GCA_937862935.1 uncultured bacterium
TAGTATCACTAAAGTTTGCTCAGGTATTCCAGAGTTTATCCACTCATCTCATATATACATAGCTAAGTCCATCTCCTGCTGCTAGTATTCGTCCCGTAATAATTTTACCATCTATACATCAGGTCTGATTTGTTGTAGGATTGGTACTATTACCAATATATACTCATGACAATCATATTCACACTCCATCACTTGGACAAGTTTGAATAGTTAGGTTGACTATTCCTGTATTCGTATATTCTGCTCATCAGTTTATCGTAAATGTTCCTGTTCCTGGTGCTGTAGCATCATAGATATAGCTTCAGGTAGCTCAGGTAGTAAGGATGCTAGCTATATTTTGGATACTAAATCTCAGATTGACGGTCGCTCATGGATTGAGCGAATCTACATAACAATATCCTGCAGTACTGCTTCCATTATATTGTGCAGGAAGTCGTGAACTTCCTGTAGTATACATACAGCTAGAGGTAGTGAGTCCACCCTCATCACTGACATCTGCTCTGATAGTAATTATTCATTTATAAAAATTATCTCATTGTCCATTATCTCCTGTCAATCCTACAGAGATATACGCTTGAGAAACTAGAGCAGGTGTAGGTATACAGAGTCCTAGTGCACCACTATAGAAACTATCATAGGCACAGGTATATTCACAGGTATTGGCGATCAAGATACCATCATCATAATACGATCAGGTAGTCGGTACTCGCGTCGTTCCATTCCAGGTTTGGTTGATGTTATATGAGGTATCTCCATTGATAAATCTTCCATTTGGATCAGCAATATCCTGACATGCTACACTCACCTGCTCAGGTGAACATCAGTTTTCTGGGCTAGTCAATACATATTCTCCTGCTGCATTTACATATCCTATCATAGTATCTCCATTGGTATTGATAACTGGAGAGATACTAGAGACCGGATCGATAAGACCACTAGAGACTTCTACATCAATCTCCCAGGTTCCACTATAATATGCACCATAGATTTTATCATCACTGATACTTTCATAGACCGTCCAGATTCATCATTGTTTACTTTCCCATATCGCAGGAGCATAATCTATAGCTCCATGCATCGTCAATCAGGTCCGATACTGTCGAGTAGAACCATTATATTTCAATACTGAAAACATATCTTGAAGACTCGTAACTCGAACATTTCATACACTATCTACTGTTCCTGCTATCTGTCCATAATCTGCTGCCATACTAAGCAACCCATTACTTCCATTAAAATATCGAGTGCTTAAGATACCTGTAGTTGAGAGATACGTTACCAAAAGTTTATCACTATTGTGTCAAACCTGATATACACCTCCAAGATTATCTACAAAAGATCTTCATCCATCAGTATATCCCATACCAAGTTGGTATTCTGTCCAAGATCAGTTCTGATATCTATAAAAATATGATGTACCACCAAAGACGACTCTTCAATTTTTGTCCAATACTCGACCTCCATCAGCATTATTTCAGATGAAAGTACCAGAAGACCACGTCTGAGTAGTGTCATTACGTATTTTCCAAGTACCAGCTACAACACTCATGATATAGAGGTTATTTTCATAATCAGTGAGTATCCTTCCTTTATCTCATACTATAGTATTGATAGCGGTCCAGGTATTCCCCGTAAGTTCTATTACTGTCTTGTCTGATCATACCGTAGCTCAATAAAATAGATATGGCTTATCATTTGAATCTAGAGTCAAAGCAATCGCCGCTGATCATCATAAAGTATACGTCGATATTCAGGTTCGATTGGACAATAATAGTCCAGTAGAAGATGCTTTTTTGACCTGCAATTTACTTCCTTCACCAACATAGGCAATCCATATATTTCCCTGACTATCCATCTGTGACTTAAAGTTAGTGAGACCAACATTTAGTTGACCAAGATTGACGTTTAGCGCACCTACTCGTCTATAATTGGTATCACATCCATATTCACAGGTAAATTGATCAGGAGTATTATCCTCATAATATGCTAATTTTGTAGGTTCCCAACCAGGTAGTTGATAATTCCATGTTTGGGTAATAGAATAATTTGTCACTCAACCATAAAAATGTGCATTATCTGGGAGAAGTTCACAAGCCACGACTTGATTGACTAAGACACCCATAAATCTACATTCTGATCGATTACCCGTATTTCCCAAGGTATCTTGTCCTCTCACTCTCCAATAGTAGTTCGTTGCATTATTGAGTGCAGTGGTCGTATATCCTGTAGTAGTTCTCCAAGCACTTTGTTGGAGTGCACTACATGAAGCGTTAGTATGTATTTCTACTGTATATCCTGATACTCCAGCACATCATGGATCAAAAATAGGATCCCATACCAAACTAGGAGTAGTAGTATAGACATATCATGACGCTGGGGTCACGAGTGTTGGTGTGGTAGGTCACGCCCTATCTATGATATATTCAGGCCCTGTCTGAATAGCTTGTGCAGTATTCAATCCATCTGTCGACATATAACATACTCTTTTAGAGACATACGAATTAGCTATTCATGTAACAGTAAACGGTGCCGTATACGTCAAAAGTGATGTAGCATCACAGGATGCCCCCGTGATTACTTTATAATTAACGGTCTGGATACCTACTCAGGTACCATCATTACCCGTCAAGATAATAAGTACATCATTGATGGTACACAAAGGTCCGTTTTGTGAAATGCTTGTAGTAGGTGCATTAGGATCGTAGAGATAGCTTCATGTAGCTCAGGTAGTGAGATTATTTCCAAAATCTCTTGCTCTAAATCTGATATCTATTGATGTTTGAGGATCCAATCACATTTTATAACACATTCAAGCAGAATAATCACCATCATATTCAGCAGCTAACCAGGTAGAACCATCAAGGGTATATTCGCAAGTATTAGGATTGACTCATCCTGGATCACTTACTCCTGCTCTTATAGACACAACTCATTTATAATAGAGATTTGGTGCTCTATATCCTGTCGTTCCAATATAGATATGTCATGTAGTGACGGTAGGACCATTTCCATCTAGATAAATAGTATCGCTATACTCCTCAGATATATTATTTAAAGCATCTTTTGTCTTCATATACACGGTCCTTGTTCATTCTCCTGCCGTAAGTGTCCACGGTTTCGTAGCAGTACATCATGTTCGTGTTCCATTGATATTTGGTGAACTATTATCATAGATTATCACCTCCCCTCCTACTCCTGAATCTATCGGACAGTTGATATTGAGGGTAACATTAGGAGTAGTTGTTATAGGAGCATCGTTATTGATAGTAAAGAGTGATCAAGAAGATTGTCATAATTTGGCTACAAAAATATCATAAGATCAACTAGTTGTCAATGTATAATCACCGAAGATTGCTATTTGTCATGTTAAAAAACTAGATCAGAAAGTTCATACTATGTATGTATTTCATATATTATCTACTGCTACTGAGTAAGCAGTATCAGAATTCCGTCATCATCATTGTTTTGCTCGTAAATATTCTCATGTTGATGATAATTTCGCCACAAATGCATCAGAAGGACTTCAATTAGATATTACTGTATAACTTCCAAACATCGCTGTTCATTCAAAATATCATGCCATATATGCATTTCATATATTATCTACTGCTATTGAAAATGCCAAATCATAATGTATTCATCATCATTGTTTTGCTCGTAAATATTCTCATGTACTTGATAATTTCGCTACAAATGCATCAGAAGGTCAACTGGATATTATTGTATGACTTCCAAATATTCATGTTGATTGAAATACTCATGCTATATATACATTTCATCAGCTATCTACTGCTATTCAAGGTCCAATATTAGAAGCAGGATCCCAAGCCGAATTTCATCGTCATCATCATCTTTTTGCTCGTAAATATTCTCATGTTGATGACAATTTTGCTACAAATGTTAAATTGTCTCAACTAGCTATGACTGCATGAGTTCCAAATATTGCTGTTCATGAAAAATATCATACTATATATGTATTTCATCAGCTATCTACTACTACTCATTCAATACCATCATAATATGGTCATCATCATCTTTTTGCTCGCAACCATTCTCACGTTGATGATAATTTTGCTACAAATGCGTCAAAACTTCAGCTAGCTATGAGTGGATAACTTCCAAACGTTGCTGTTGGAGATGAAAAATATCATGCTACATATGTATTTCATCAACTATCTACTGTTATAGATTCGATAAGCGCATCACTGATTCATCATCATTGTTTTACTCGTAAATATTCTCATGTTGATGATAGTTTTGCTACAAATGCATCATTACTTCCACTACTTATAAGTTGATAAGCACCAAATTGTCATGTTCACTGAAATCTTCATGCCATATATACATTTCATCAGCTATCTACTACTACTCAATATGCGTCATCATAGGATATTCATCATCATCTTTTTGCTCGTAAATATTCTCATGTTGATGATAGTTTTGCTACAAATGCATCATAAGCTCAACTGGATATTATTGTATGACTTCCCAATGGTACTGTTCATGAAAAATATCATGCTATGTATATATTTCATCAGCTATCTACTGCTATTGAATTAGCATTATCATAATATATTCATCATCATCTTATTGCCCATGTCCAATCAACATCACCTCATCCCACTGCTGGTGGCAAGATATCATAAATATAACTTCACGTAGCTCAGGTAAGGGTATTGTTTGCAGTATCTCTTATAGAAAATCTGATAGCAAGATCAGGTCATCAGACTATTCATGTCTTATAACAGTATCCTA
>CALMEO010000141.1 GCA_937862935.1 uncultured bacterium
ATATTTTAATATCCTGGATTGATGTCCTAGAATTTAGCGTACATACTTCTCGTCATATTTCTCTAAGTTTATTGTCTAAAAAAGCAATATTAGATAGAATAAGCAATTTTCACATTCATGTATTTGTGTTTTTTTGTGTAGTATTGGACTTATATATATAGGATTTTATTATACTATACATAGTCAATGCTGCTAATTTTACTACTTTCCATGGTGCTCATATGATTGTTATGAATCCAAACTTATAACGATTTTTTCGATTTTCTGGAGAATATTTAAAATTTTTTCCGTGAAAATATATTTTATTATTAATATCCATTTTTAAATTATCGTATATTTCTGGATGATATTTGCTAACTTCTTTGAGGTAATCAAACAATAAGGATTTCATATTGATACCATTTGATTGATATAAAAGATTTATAAATTTATATATTCATTTATTGTTTTATTCAGTATTTCTCATTGTTTTTTTGCTTCATCTAGATCTCGATAATTTGTTTTTATTTGAATCAATCTTTTTTGTAAAAATTCGGCATTGGGACATAATCATTTTTCATATTTTTGCCAAACTCATGGTAATTTTTGTACCTCATTAATAAAATATGGTTCCATGTACGAGAGTTTTCGTGCTGCATAATATCCATCTCATCCATTCTTTAGAAAAATATCTCTAAATATATACCAATCTTTGTCTGGATTATCTGTATTCAATACAAGGCTATATGACCAATAAGAGTTCTCATATCATTCTGGTTCTGCTTGTTTTTTTAATAGACTTTGACTTAAGATAGTTTGATCAAATATTTTAGCTACATTTTTTCTATTTTCTATCAATTCGTCTAATCTTTCTACTTGCCCTAAAGCTACAGCACATGCTACCTCTCCTAGTCTATAATTGAATCATAATGATACATGACGACTATAATTTGGATCTTGAATATCATTACGAGTTATCTTTCATTGCTTAGCACTTACTCATGCATATCCAAGACTACCAAATCTTCTTGCTTTGTTTGCAAATTCTTCATCGTTAGTTGTTAACATACCTCATTCACCACATGTCATATGTTTGCTTGCTTGGAAACTATAACTTGCAAAATCACCAAATTCTCATACTAGTTTTCCTTTATATTTTCATAAAAAACATTGAGCATTATCTTCAATAAGGTATAAATTATGTTTCTTACAAATCTCTAGAATATTATCATAATCTGGAGATAATCAGTACAGGGAGACTGTTATTATTGCTTTGGTTTTAGATGTTATCCTTTCTTTTATAGATGTGGGATCAATAGTGAATGTATCAATATTTACATCAGCAAATACTGGAATACATCAACTTTGCAGTACAGCTAAAGACGTACTAGACATAGTAAGTGGGGGAACTATGATTTCATCTCCTGGTTCTAATCACAAAGCAATTATTGCTGTGTGTAGAGTAGCTGTTCCATTTACGTGTCCTATAGCATATCTTGTATGAAGTTTTTCACAAAATCTTTTTTCCAAATGATTGCAGAAGATGCTATTTTTTGATGTACTAAATTCGTTATCAAGAGCCTCTAAGACGTATTTTTTTTCCAAATCTGATATTCTTTG